>JBPOGC010000046.1:0-18676 GCA_051251795.1 Luteolibacter sp.
TCGCTGCGGCGGTCAATTTTCAGGAGCCTGGCAAGCTCGTTATCGTGCCAGTGGTTTATTTTGCGCTGACAGCAATTGAAGGGAATTTTGTTACTCCCATGGCACTCGGTGGCCGTTTTCGGATCAATCCGCTAGTGATCTTTGTATGGATTTTTGCATGGGCGGGCTTTTGGGAGATTTCCGGGATTTTGATCGCAATGCCAGCACTGGTGATTTTCAAGATCTTCTGTGAGAACACGGAAAAGATGGAAGTTGTGAGGCGGGTGTTGTCTGCCTGAGGTGGCTTTGTTTTTTTGCGGGTTTCGGGCTTTGGTTGTGAAGCCGGCCGAAGACCGGCTCTCCTTTATTGCTTGGGTTGGAGGCTTGGATGGTCGCGACTTCATAGTCGCGGTTCCTTTCTGGGTTTTGAAAGTTGAGAGTTGGGGTTTGAGAGTTAAGACTCGGGCATGTCGAAGGTGATGGTTGGGTTGTCTGGGGGTGTGGATAGTGCTGTGGCTGCCGCGCTGCTGGTGGAGCAGGGGCATGAGGTGGTGGGCGGTTATATGAAGAACTGGATGAATGAGGAGGGTATTCCGGGGGATTGCCCGTGGGAGCAGGATATCGAGGATGCGCATGCGGTGGCGAAGGTGCTGGGGATTGAGTTCCGGGTGGTGGATCTGATCGATAGCTACAAGGAGAAGATCGTGGAGTATCTGGTAAACGGATATGAGGAGGGGCTGACGCCGAATCCGGATGTGTGGTGCAACAGGGAGATGAAGTTCGGGGTGTTTCTGGATTATGCGGTGAGCCAGGGCTTCGAGGCGGTGGGAACGGGGCATTACGCGCGGAGGCGGGTGCTTTCCGATGGGCGGGCGGCGGTGTTGCGTGGGGCGGATCCGAACAAGGATCAAAGCTATTTTTTGTCACTGATGACTTCTCATCAGGTGGAGCATGCGCGCTTTCCTACGGGGGAGATGTTGAAGCCTGAGGTGCGGGAGGTGGCGCGGAGGTTTGGGTTGCCGGTGGCTGAGAAAAAGGATTCGCAGGGGATTTGTTTCCTGGGACAGGTGAAGATGAGTGATTTCCTGGCGCACTATCTTCCGGACAAGCCGGGGGAGATTGTAAATACGGACGGGCGGGTGATGGGGGAGCACCGGGGGCTGCATTTTTATACGATAGGCCAGCGGAAGGGGCATGGTGTGGCTTCGCCTAGGGATGGGATGGCTTATGTGGTAGTGGGGAAAAAGGCGGTGGAGAATCAGCTTGTGATCGGCTGGGATAATGAAGGGAGCGGGGGGCTGTATTCGAAGTCTTGTGTGGTGGGAGGGATTTCCTCGATCAATGAAGAGATTGCGAAGCTGAAGCGTGTGGAGGCGCAGCCTAGGTATCGGGCGAAGGCGGAGGTGGCCGGGGTGGAAGAGATTGGAGAGGGGCGGGTGAGGTTGGATTTTGGGAAGGCGCAGCGGGCTCTGGTGGCTGGGCAGATCTGTGCGTTTTATGACGGGGGGAGGCTTCTTGGGGGCGGGGTGGTGGAGGAAGTGAGAAGTGATTAGTGGGTAGACTTGGGTTGTGCTTTTCAAGTTGCCAAGTCTGCTGGATTTTCTTGGGTTGGGGCTTTGGTTCTGGGGCGGACAAGAGTGTCCGCGCTCCTTATCGGGGTTGCGGATGCAAGGTAAGAGGTACTGTCCGCTTCTTGGACGGCGAAAGTTTGGATGATTGTGACTGCCAGTTTGTGTGCGTTGCAGATCATTGGATTTGTGGAATTCACGGTATTTGTGATTTCGCAATCTTGACGTAGATGGATGGGTGTGGATCATCGTGGTGCAATGTCTTGGTATTATTCAAAAAACGGAACACAACTCGGGCCTGTATCGGAAGAGGAATTGGCTGAAAAAGGTAGGAGCGGTGAAGTTTCCCCTGCGGATCTGGTCTGGAAAGAAGGGATGGGCGACTGGCTCCCCTTGAGTCAGTTTCCGGAATTGCAAGGTGCCGCCGGAACTGCGATGGTGCCGCCTGTTTCAGCGACTGGAGGTGGTGGCAATGTGCCGATTCAGCAGCCGCCTGTGGCTTCTCCGAGTATGGTGCAGGGGCAGCAGATTCCGAACTATCTCTGGCAGTCGATCGTGGCTACGGTTCTTTGCTGTATGCCGTTTGGCGTGGTTGCAATTGTATATGCGGCGAAGGTGGACGGGCTGGTGGCTCGCGGCGATATTGCAGGGGCGAACGCGGCTTCGAAGTCGGCGAAGACATGGGTCACCGTAGCTGTTGGAAGCTGGTTGGTGGTGGCGGTGCTTTATGTGATCCTAATTGTGATCGGGGCTGCGGCTGGCGGACTTCAATAAGCAGGGGATGAAGCCGGAGCGGGCAATATGGGCTTCGCTTGCGGTGCTGTTTCTTGCTGTCGCGGCTTACGCTTTGCGTGAGACGGGCGGTGCCGGGTGGATGCCGGGGTGTTTTTTCCGGAAATTTACCGGACTGGAGTGTCCTGGCTGCGGAATGACGCGGGCGACGTATGCGACATTGCATGGGGATTTCTGGACTGCCTTCAAGTTCAACCCTGTGGGGATGATCCTGCTGCCGCTGGGGTTGTTGGGGGTGGGGATTGAGGTTTTAGGCTGGGTAAGGGGGAAGCCTTTACCCTTCAATCTGAATCCCGGGAGGTGGGGGGCTACTGTGATCGCAGTAGTTGTGATTGTTTTCACTGTGGTGCGAAATTTTATTTGAGAGAGCGTAGGGCTTGCGGACATGATGAGAAGTTGGATAAGTTTCCAGCATGATAGGAATCGTTCTTGGATCGGGCTTGGGGGTGTTGGCAGACGAGGTGAGTGTGGAGAAGGAAGTGGGCTTTGCCGAGGCAGGGCTGGAGGTTTCCACTGTGCCGGGCCATGCGGGGAAATTTGTTTTCGGGAAGCTGGGAGGGCGGGATGTGGTGCTGATGAAAGGGCGGGTGCACCTTTATGAGGGGCATGGCGCGGAGTCTGTGACGGCCGGTGTGCGTTGGATGCACGGGCAGGGAGTGGATTCGCTGATCCTGACGAACGCGGCCGGGACGGTGAACCGGGATTTTGTGCCTGGCGGATGGATGATGCTTTCCGATCATCTGAATCTGACCGGCACGACTCCGCTGGTAGGTGCGAAGTTTGTGGATATGAGCGAGGTATACGACAAGGCCTGGCGTCTGAAGTTTTCCGAGGCTGCGAAGGAATTGGGGATGGTTTTGAACCAAGGGGTTTATGCCGGGCTGTGTGGACCTCAGTATGAGACTCCAGCGGAGGTGCGGATGGTGCGGACGCTGGGAGCTGATGCGGTGGGTATGAGCACGGTACTGGAGGCGGTGCAGGCAAAGGCTCTTGGGATGCGGGTCGCTGGCTTTTCCTGTCTGACGAACTGGGCAGCCGGTATGCAGGAGACACTGAATCACGAGGAAGTGCTGGAGACCGGGAAACAGGCAGGTGAGGTGATGGTAAGGCTGCTCGAGAAGGTTTTGGCAGAGTGAGCGAGCGAGTTCCGTGCCCGTTTTTGCCGACATCCGATGTGGGTGTGGTGAAGAGGCACGGGGTGGAGCGGGGTGCTGAGTTTTATATGAACTCCTTGGGGTTTGCCCAGGGCTACTGGCTGGAAGGGAAACCGGCGCAGGCGATCCTGCAGCTAAACAAGGCCTTTTCCGCGGATCTCAGCAGCGGGGATGAGATTTTGGAAGTGTGGCCGTGGCCTTATGAGGCGCTGGGATGGATTTGTGAAACGGCGGCAGATGGGAGCTGCGGTTTTCTGGGGAATCCGGTGAGGCATTTCCAACATCTGGCTACGCGGATGAGCGGGGAGCGTGCTGAGATACGGAGTTGGCGAGCTTGGGCTTGTTTCTGGCTGGCGAAGAGGATTCTGGAGGGGCGTGGAGATTTTTCTCTGGATGGGAGACAGATCGCGAGAGAGGGGATTTTTTTCCCGAGGGAAGAGAGGGTGCTTGTGGAGGCGGATTTTTCGAGGAGCGTGCCTTGATGCCAGGGAAATCCGATGCTAGCTCTTCATACTGATGGCTAAAACTTTGTGCGACTGGTCTAGGAAAGACATTGAGAAGAAATGGGAGTTCTTGCTGGAGATCACATCCGAGCCGAAATTCACGTGCAGGAAGTGTGCGAGATCGGCGAAAGATGCGCGGTTTCTCTGCAAGCCGAAGAAGCGGGATCGCTCTCAGGAAGCGTCTGGGTAAAACCAAACGAAACTGACAGGGATGGAGGCGAATTCTGCCGAAGTATCGGCCATTTCGAAATATTCGCGCCGATAGTGGTTGGTCAATTTATCAAAGGTTTTCCAGCGAAGGTCGAGAGGTCGGATGGATTTTTCTTCGCCTACCACGACTCGGATTTGTTTGGTTAGAAGGGTGCGGAGGCGGAAAGAGGTGAGGTAGTCCCTTTTGGTGAGAATGTGTTTTACCGAGTAGAACGTCTGGATGGCTGTTTCCGGATGGATTCTCAGCTGGCTGAATGATTGGCGTAATTCGAGCAGGCAGTCGGTAAAACGGGAGCCCGTGTGGCTGTGGTTTTTGAGTGCGCGGCGTGTGGTTTCATCAAGCAAAGCCATGGCATCGCAGGACGGTGACAGGGGACAAAATGAAGACTCCTGCTTCAATGGAAGAGGAGTCTTGGTTGTCGTAATCTCATTCATTGACCTGATTTTAAGGCAAGATTACGGGTTGTCACGTGCTTAAATGAGATTGATTCTCATTTAAGCCAGCTTTTTAGCATCCAAATGGTTTTGTCGTGGACTTGAATGCGCTCGATGCAGAGATCCTCGGTTTCAGAATCGCCGGATTCACCGGCCAGGTCGCGGGTGGCTGCTGTGTTTGCGACCAGAGCTTCGTGATCGACGATGAGGCTGGCGACGAAATCCTTCGCGGTTTCATGGCGCTTCATGGCGCCGACTCCTGAGAGGCCGGCGAGCATTTCGAGTCCACCGGGAGCGTATACTTCCTTTGTGCGCAAGTGCTCTGCGATGGTGTCCACTGCAGTGAACAGCTCGGTGTATTGTTCCTCGAAAGCGACGTGAAGCTGGAAAAAATCAGGGCCTTCGACGTTCCAATGGGCAAGATGTGTTTGTGCCATGAGGGCGTAAGTATCTGCGATCATGACGTCGAGTCCGTTGATGATCCCGGTGTTGGTGGATGATGTTTGTTTTGTTTCGGTGGCCATAATATTTTTAGTCTATGGCGTATGTTCGTGTGGGTAAGTCCGCGTGCAAGCGATTTTCTGGGTCGGTTTGGTTGGGAGCGACTGTTGTTTACATGCTCTTCCGGCTTGCGCAGAAAGGTGGGTATGCCTAGCCTCCGCGCCCCGCAGGATATATGAAACCGGTTCACATTTATGATACGACTTTGCGTGATGGCACGCAGGGCGAGGGATTTCAGCTTTCCGGTCTGGACAAGCTGCGGATCGCGAGACGGCTGGACGACTTCGGCGTGGACTACATCGAGGGCGGATGGCCGGGATCGAATCCCAAGGATGTGGAGTTTTTCCGTGAGGCGAAAAAGCTGGAGCTAAAGCATGCGAAGCTGGCGGCGTTTGGCTCGACACGGAGGGCGAATGTGAAAGTGGAGGAGGATCCCCAGGTGCAGCTCTTGCTAGACGCGGAAACTCCGGTGGTGACGATTTTCGGGAAGAGCTGGGAGATGCAGGTTACCCAGATTCTACGAACCACGGTGGAAGAGAACCAGGCGATGATCCGGGATACTGTGGCGTATCTGGTGAAGCACGGACGCGAGGTGGTCTACGATGCGGAGCATTTTTTCGATGGATACAAGGATGACGCTACCCATGCTCTGGCTACTGTTTCGGCGGCAGCTGAAGGTGGTGCGGCTTGTTTGGTTCTGTGTGATACCAACGGCGGAACCTTACCCGAGGAAATCGAAAAAATCTGTGTGGCGGTGAAAGCTCATTTGCCTGAGACGGCTGTGGGAATCCACACGCACAATGATTGCGAGCTGGGAGTGGCGAATGCCATAGCGGCGGTGAAAGCGGGAGCGACTCAGATCCAAGGGACGGTCAACGGCTATGGCGAGCGGACTGGAAACTGCAACCTGACATCGGTGATCCCGATCCTGCAGCTAAAAATGGGAATGGAGATCGTGCCGAATCTGGAGGGGCTGCGTGAGCTTTCCTACTTCGTGGACGATGTGGCGAACAATGCGCATTTCGCAAGAGCGGCATTTGTCGGGCGGACAGCATTCGCGCACAAAGGTGGGATGCATGTGAACGCGGTGCAGAAGCTCGCGCGGAGCTATGAACACATCCAGCCGGGTAGTGTGGGGAATGAGCAGGCGATTCTTGTTTCTGAACTGAGCGGGCAATCGAACATTCTTCTTAAGGCGGAGCAGATGGGGATGCCTATTGAGAAAGGTGCACCGGAGGCCTTGGCAATTCTCGGGAAGATCAAGAGTCTGGAAAATGAAGGATATTCCTTTGAGGCGGCTGGTGGATCCTTGGAGATTCTGATCCGTCAGGAACTGGGAAAATACAAAAAGCCGTTTGAAGCTACAGAGTATCATACCAGCTTCCGGCAATACCGGGACGGGCATAGTCCTGTCTGTGAGGCGACTGTAAAGGTCACTGTGAACGGCGAGACCGAGCTAACAGTTGCCGAAGGAAACGGTGTGGTGAATGCTCTGGATATCGCTCTTCGTAAGGCGCTTATGCCCTTTTATCCGGAAATTTCTGAAGTCTCCCTTGTGGACTATAAGGTTAGAATTCTTGAGGGGCATGATGCGACTGCATCCAAGACTCGTGTGCTGATCGTTTCCGAACACAATGATTCCCAGTGGGGGACGGTGGGTGTTTCGGGAAACATCATCGAGGCTAGCTGGATCGCGTTGGTCGATGGGATTGATCTGTTTTTACAAAGAAAAAGTTGATCATTCCTTACTGCGGACGCGCTCGGCGGGATCGTCGCGCCACATGAAGAGGGCTTTCAGGACGTCTTTGAAATCGCTGCGGCCTTCGTGGTGCTCGCGGTTTACTTGGATGGCTTCTTTCAGCACTTCTTCCCGTTCAGTTGATGAGCCGGATGTGCTTGGGATGTAGGCTTTATTGTCCATGTTTTGCAGAAGGTCGATAGCATCCGCATGGAGGCGGTCAACGTGATTGCAAAGACTTGTCGCTTGTGTTGCCAGTTTCTCGGCGTCTGTTGCCAGAGAGGTTTCCCTGGCTTTGCCAGCTAGCTCATCGGCGAGGTTTCTGACGTTTTTACTCAGCTCGATCCATGAGTTGGAAAGGTCTTTGCTTAGTTCGTCAGCGCTTTCTTTCATGTTGTCGTTCATATCAAATAACATGCGCGTAAAACGGTTCTCCGCAACTGGTCAATCTGCCGAGACCCGTGCTCTTTGCCAAAGCACGTTGATTCTGAAGATTTTGCGGAACGCGAAGACGCGCGTATCGATAGGCTTGAGCCCTTTTTTCCAGAAGATTTGTATTGGGGCTTCTCGATAGCCGGGAGGTGAGGCGCTGGCCATTTATACGAAAAAAGCTTTCATGTAGGATGAAAGCTCAGTTCGGAGCGCGAAAGCGCGAGTTGTAGTGTGCTGACTACTCGGCAGTGCCGTTTTTGACAATCTCAAGGAAGGATTGTGGGTCGAGAGCCGCTCCGCCGATGAGCGCGCCATCGATGTCGGGGCAGGCCATAAGCTCGGCCGCGTTGCCGGGTTTTACCGAGCCGCCGTATTGGATGCGGATCTTGGCGGCGGATTCTGAGCCGTAGAGTTCAGCGATGACGGAGCGGACGAAGGCATGTGCTTCCTGCGCTTGCTCGGAGCTGGCTGTGACACCCGTGCCGATGGCCCAGACTGGCTCGTAAGCGATGATGATGTCTGAGAGATCCTTTTCAGAAACGTCTTTCAGACCGGCGGTGATCTGGGTGCGGAGGACTTCCTCAAGCTTTCCGCCTTCGCGTTCTGTCAAGGTCTCGCCGATGCAGAAGATGGGCTTGAGGTTTGCCTCGCGCGCTTTCTTGATCTTCGCGTTGATGCGGGCATCCGTTTCTCCGAAGATGCTGCGGCGCTCGCTGTGGCCGAGGATGACATAGTGTGCGAAGAACTCGCGAAGCATGAGAACGCTGACCTCACCGGTATAGGCACCGGAATCAAACTCGGAGCAGTTCTGTGCGGCGATCTGGATGGCGTGTGCGTTTTTGCCAGGTGTGGAGTTGTGAAGGAGATCCGCAAGCTTGGGCAGGGAAAGGAAAGGGGGTGCGATGACAATGTCTGCCGAGAGATTGAGACCCTGGCTTTTGGATAGGAAGGAATTGATGAAGTCTTCCGTTTCGGAGACTCCTTTATTCATTTTCCAGTTGGCGGCGAAGATAGGCTTGCGTGACATGTGTTGTTGGATGGTTTCGGGTGATCTTTTATTCAGCGGATTTCAAGCTTCGCTAAGAGCGGCTACTCCAGGGAGGGTCTTTCCTTCGAGGAGTTCGAGGGAAGCACCGCCGCCAGTGGAAATGAAGGTCATTTTGTCGTCGAGGCCGAATTTGTTGACCGCTGTGACGGAATCTCCGCCGCCTACGATTGTGACGGCATCCGATGAGGCCATGGCTTCGGCGATGGCCTTTGTGCCGTGGGCGAAGTTTTCGATTTCAAAGACTCCGACGGGGCCGTTCCAGATGATGGTTTTTGCTTTGGCGATTTCCGCTACGAATTCCTTGATGGCGACCTTGCCGATATCGATGCCTTCCCAGCCAGCTTCGACACCACCGCCTTCGCCGTAGATGCCTGTGTTCTGGGTGGATGCACCGTCCTTGAATTCCCGGGTGATGCAGGTATCGGCAGGGAGGAGGAACTCGACGCCTTTTTCCTTGGCCTTGTCGAGGATGCTGAGAGCGAGGTCGAGCTTGTCTGCCTCCACGCGGGAGTCGCCTACTTCGTAGCCCTGTGCCTTGCGGAAGGTGTTTGCCATGGCACCGCCGATGAGGAAGGCATCTGCCTTTTCCATGAGGGAGGTGATGACTTGGATCTTATCGGAGACCTTGGAGCCGCCCATGATCACGAGGAAGGGGCGCTCGGGGGACTGAAGTTTCGCATCAAGGTATTCCAGCTCGCTCTCGATGAGAAAACCCATCGCGGAAACGGGGATGAACTTGGTAACACCCTCAGTGGATGCGTGCGCGCGGTGAGCCGTGCCGAATGCGTCGTTGACGAAAATTTCCGCCTGTCCGGCGAGGTTCTTGGCAAATTCCGGGTCGTTGGCTTCTTCCTCGGAGTGGTAGCGGGTGTTTTCCAAGAGGAGAACCTGGCCGGGCTGGAGGGCTGCGCGCATGGTTGCCGCTTCGGAGCCGATGCAGTCCGGGGTGAGATCCACGTTCTGGCCGAGAATGGCGGAGAGTGCCTTGGCGACTGGGGCGAGAGTGTATTTCGGGTTTGCCTCGCCTTTCGGGCGACCCATGTGGGAGCAGAGGACTAGCTTCGCACCGCCTTCGAGGAGCTTTTTGATGCTCGGGATGGCTGCCTGGATGCGGGTGTCGTCAGTGATCTCGCCGTCTTTTAGGGGAACGTTGAAATCGGCACGCATGAGGACTTCTTTTGAGGAGATGTCGAGGTTGCGAATAGAGAGCTTTGCCATATGTCCGGGTGATGCACTAGGTATGCCAGAGTGTCAAGGTTGTGGGCTTCTTGGAAAGAGGGATGGAGCTGTTGTTTCTGTGTATTATTTTCTTGGGGTTCTTTGCAGAATCCGTCATTTTTATGGGGTTGATGCACGAGGAACTACTGGGAAAAGAATTGGTGGAGCCGCTGCTTTCTCTTTTTTCCGGGATGTCGGATACGCTTTGCTGGGTGAAGGATGTGGAACTCAGGGCGGTTTGGGTAAATCCGATCGTTGCCAGTTACGTCAATCTGCCAGTGGAAGAGATTGTCGGGAAAACGGATATGGAAATCTATCCGCAGGAGCTGGCGATCAATTTTGAAAAGGACGACATGCACGTGATCAATACGGGGGAGGGGATTGTGGGGAAGACGGAGCTTCTGGTGAATCGGTTCGGGACGGTGGAGTGGCGGAAGATCACCAAGCTGCCTGTGAAGGGGAAAGATGGAAAGGTGATCGGGACGACGGGGATTTCCGTTCCTTTCGACAATGCGAAAGAAAGTCTGCCGGAGGAGTACAAGGCGTTTACGCAAATCATCGACTATGCCCGTGAGAAGCTGCATGAGAGGATAGGGGTGAGTGATCTGGCGAAGTTCGCAGGGATGTCGGAATCGACGCTGAACAGGAGGTTCCGCACGATTTTGCAATACAACCCGCAACAGCTTCTCGGTCAATTGCGGGTGGCGAAGGCGTGCCAGTTGCTGCAGGATTCTATTTTTAATATCTCGGAAATCGCGGAGCGGTGCGGCTATGACAGTCCGGCGGCGTTTGCCCGGGCTTTTAGGAAGATCAAACGGGTGTCACCGCGTGATTTCAGGGCGGCCTGCGGGGTTGGGTAGAGTGCCGGGGTGGACTTTGTTTCGCTTGCGGTGTGATTTGGCTGGGTAACAATGAATGGTATGATTTTTGGTAAGGATGGGTTTTACAGGAGTTGGCTGCTGCTGGCAGTAGCATTGCTTGTGTCCGGCAGGCAGGCCGGAGCGGAGGAGCCGACGGAAGGTGTGGACATCGCTCTGGTGTCATCGGTGCGAAGTGTGGCGCCATCGGCTACTTTCACTGTGGGGCTGACGATTCACCATCATGAGGGGTTTCACACGTATTGGAAAAATCCAGGGGCGGTGGGGTATCCGATACAGATGAAATGGGAGTTGCCTGAGGGTTTCAAGGCGGGAGAGATCCGCTGGCCGGTGCCGGAGATGTCATCGATGGCGGGGCATCCGGTATTTGGCTACGAAAGGGATGTGACCTTGCTGGTGGATCTGACGGCACCTGTCCAGTTGCCCGGGGGAGAGTTGGATTTTCATGCGGATGTTTCATGGATGGCTTGCTCGGACTCCTGCCATCCTGACAGCAGGCGTTTTACGGTGAAGATTCCATGCTCTGAGAAAACGGAGACAAATGAAGAGTTGGAGGAGCTTTTTTCGAAAGCAGAAAAGCGCACTCCCGGGGAGCTGGAAGGATGGGAGGCGGTGGTTGAGACACCGATGGACGATGCGCGGATTTCGATTGTTCTGACTGTTGCTTCCAGCGAGGCGAAGGCAGGAGGGGAGTTTCGCTTTTATTCGGAAGATGGACAGGTTTCTTCAGATCCGGCTCCGAGGATCACAAAACTGGAAGACGGGAAATACAGGGTGGATATGGAGCGGGCGCAGTTTTCTCCGAAGGGTAGCAAGGCTGTGCCTTTCGTGCTGGTGGGTGAGGATGAGGAATGGTTCGGGAGATTGGAGCCCGAGTATCCGCGCGGGTAAGGTTCCTACTGTTCGCAAATCACGAACTTGTCCCAAAACTGCTGGATGGTTCTGAGGTCGTCCGAGAAATCGAAGATCCAGGCGGCGGAGATATTCGACTACCCGACCTCAATGAAGAAGACCACCCGTCACTATTTCCAGTCTTTGCATGACCGTTTCGTATATTTGGATTTATGACAAATGGTCGATTTATTTGGCGAAGCTGTATTTCTCGCCGAAGGCTTGCTTTGCTGCCTTTTGTTCGTCGGTTTTTGTAGGCCAGTTCCGGTAGATGGTCTCAAGGGTTTTGGTGCGGCTTTTCTCCGTGGGTATGGTCAGTGCCCAATCGGCCGCGGCCTCCGGTTCATAGCGGGAAAGTGCCTGGGCATAGCCAATGATGGATGCTGTTTTGGTGGGGCCGTCCGGCTCCGCTGCCAGCCACTCGCCGGCGGCGCTGTAGTCATTGTTTGTCCAGTTACTCACTGCGTTCTGTATGTCCCTTGAGGCGCCTTTTCCTGTGATGTTCTCACCCATCCATGAGAGCCACTGTCCTTTTTCCGCGCTGTCGGCACTGTAAACTATGGATTGCGTTAAATTTTTGAGTTCCTGTTGGGATAGATTGTTTTCGGAAATCCATTTACTTCCTGCTTCAAAGCCGTCTTTTGCGATCCCCCTGTTCAGAGAGGCCATTGCCGCGGCCATGTGTTTCTTCGTTTCGCCATCGTCCTTTCCCCCGCCGAAGTCCCGGAGGAGATTCAGGAACTTGGTGCGTTCCATCGCTGTTTTTGTATTGGATCCGATTTGCCGGAGCGCATTGCCGGGTTTTTCCATATCCAGCTCCGTGATGAGGCCGAAGGCGGCTGCCATGTCGTTTTTTGCAGCGCCACTGACAAGGCCGGCCTTAACTTCGTCGGTGACAAGATCCGGATACTTTTCGCCGTTTTCCCGCACCCAGGCGACCGCAGCCAAGGGATCCTGTTCCGCCCAGCTTGCCAGCGAGCTGGAAAGTATGTGGTTATTCATCATCTCACTGCCTGGCATGTCGCTGGCCTCGGTGAAAATGGCAAGAGCGGCCTCCGGATGATCCTCTGCCATGGTCATGATGGCGAACATCACCATGCCCAGGCGCATCTCGTCATTCATTTCCGAGCTGTCGCGGAACTCCTGGATCACCGTTTTCAACTGGCTGGTACTGAGCGAAAACATTTGGTCCATGAAGTCCGCGGTTCTTTTTTGAATGTCGGGGGCATCCGGATCCGCATCGCTTTTCTGGAGTTCCTGCATCTCCAGGGCGAAGGCGATCATCTCTTTGGCCACTTGCTTCGCTTCCCTTTCGGTGTCCTCGCGCTTCCGCTTGGTCGCAAGTGCCAGGCTATCCGGATTTGCCGTGTCTATGGAAATGCCCATTGACGAGGCTTCGTTCACCAGTCTGGCATGGGATTCACGCGCATCTGCGAGCCGCTTCTGGTCAGTGACACGGAGGGCAATGCCTGCCAGCAGGATCAGGACGGAGACGATGATGGAAGCTTTCATTGGGTTGTCTTATTTGAGACGTTCGAGGGCGCTTTCGCGCTTTTTCGGATCGGAAATCTTTTCCGCCAGTGTGTGTGCCTGTTCTTTGTTCTCGCGGAAGTTCACACTTTGCAGGAAGCTGATGAGGACTTCGTCATCTCCACTTTCCTCTTGATAGCGTAGAGCCAGTCCGGCGGCATCGGAAAATTTCGTACTGCCAGTATTGTTTGCCGACCTTCCGAGGGCTTGTCCTGTGACGGTTTCCACGGAACCAGGCGACTGCCCGCCCAACCACTCTCTCATGTCGTCAATTTCCTTTGATGTGATTTTCTTTTGATAGGATTTGCCCTGTATGGAGCTCTTCGCCGCGTTTTCGGCGATTTTCTTCCGCTCTGGAGCTGTAGCCGAGATACGATCCATGTAACCTTCCACACTATCGAAACTGTTGTGCATGGCCAGATTGGAGGCTTTTTGAGAAAGAGTGCTGATCGCTTCGTCTTCGGTCAGGTGTTCACGGGCAAGCTCCGCAAAGGCAGCTTCATTGTCTTCATGGTGTAGCTGGTTGCTGGCGTGATCCAGTATACGTTTTCTTTGATCCGCAGGTAGGGCGGCAAGCCTTCCGCCTGCCAGATCCGGGTCGCTGGCAAGCAGGGCTCCGATCAGATTTCCTTGGTAAGATTCCAATATACGGTTTTGCCCATCCAGTGTTTTACTGATGAAGGTTCCGTTGGCAATTTCCCTGTCCAGCCATGCGGTCGCCGCAGCACTGTCTTTTTTCGCCCAGAAACCTAGCGATCTGGAAAGCCTCCAGCTTATTCCGCCCTGCGGATCGTTCAACCGGTCGGAAAAGCGGGTGAGGGCAAGCTCCGGTTCTTTTGTCTCAAGTGGTTGGAGCAGCATCGAAATCAGGTTGGAGCGCTGTTCCTCCGTGATGTCCAGCAAGGCGATCTCATCGAGTGCCGCGATAATCTCATCCCTGTCCATTTCCAGTAACATTCGTTGTACAGCCATGGCCTTTCGCATATCGCTCACACCTCCGGAGCCGTTCATACCATCGGACATGGAGGCGATTTCTTTCCAATCGATCGGTGCGCTGGTATCGGTAGGAGTGTTTTTCCGTTCAGGGCGTGATGCGTCCCTGGTGGTGGCGGGACGGCTCTTTGCTACTTCGATGCGTTGGGAAAGAATTGTGCTCTGGCCTTCCAATTTGGAAAGTTCTTTCCTCTGTCCTGCAATGAGTATCCCGGCGGCGACGGTGGCAAGAACCGGGGGTATGAAATGATGGGTTTTCATAGGTGAAAGACGTGGCGGGATGTGGACATGAGTGTCCACGCTCCTTGATGGTGATGGTTTTTCTCCCTAGCGGCGGTTCATGGGGCCGATACGGAGACTTTTGCGTTTCTTTTCCGGCACCGGTAAGGCTTCCGGAATGTTTTCTTTCGCGTTATCCAGGCGAGGCGGGAGAACCCCGTTTCCTTCCGAGAATGTGCGGGCCTTCTGGCCGACGCTATAACGGGAGTCCGCGTCTTCCTGGACTGAATCAAGCGATCTCTGGCTGTTTACGATGGAGGGCTGGATGAAGATCATCAGTTCCGAGCGATCGACGCCCTTTGTCTTGGTTGAAAAAAGGCGGCCAAGACCGGGGATGTCGCTGAGGACGGGGATGCCGGTTACAGACTCGGTGTCATTGGAAGTGATGAGGCCGCCGAGTACGATTGTCTGGTTGTTTGGCACGGTGATGGTGGTGAGGAGCTCGCGGGTGCCAATGATGGGCACGGAGCCGATGTCGCCGATGGGTTCGGACTGGCCGATGACATCATCCGAGAGGAGCGCGACGGTGACTGTGATTTCATCTTCCGAATTCACCAGTGGAATGACCTCCAACTTGAGGACTACGTCGCGGTATTCGATGTTTGTGGAAACTCCGCCGTCGGAGAAGTTGTTCGAGCTGGTGGGGATGGCGATGCGGCGGCCGGATGAGATGACGGCACGCTGGTTGTTCGAGGCAAAAACGGAGGGGCGCGAGAGGAGGGTGAAGTCCGAGGAGGAGGCCAGAAGGTTCACGTAGGCGGCGAGGTTGTTCCCGATCTTCCCGTAGAGTGAAAGGCCTGTCTGGGAGGCGAAGGTAGATGGATCCGTTCCCACGATGGGATTGATCAGGTTGATCGGGTTCAGTGAATTGACGGCGCCGCCTGTGATCAGTGATCCGGCCGCACCACCTTCATCGCTGCCACCGAAGTTCCGAATCCAGTCGATGCCTGTGGATGAGCTGTTATTGAGGCTGAGTTGCCCGAAGACGGTGGAAATCATGACCTGGTCGGCCTTTACGTCGATCTGGTCGAGAAGTTGCACGATGATCTCCACGCTGGAGGGAGGGCCCTGGACGACGATGGAGTTTGTGATGTTATCGGCAACGAGCTGGGTGCGGCCGACGAGAAGGGATTCCGGGGCGGAATTCACGTCCGGACTGGAAAGTGCGTCAGCGCCGCTTCCGGCGTTTCCTCCGCCTTGGGCGTTGCCCTGCTGGCGGTTGTTGTTCTGGTTGTTGCTCTGTTGGTTGTTGTTATTTCCGCCGCCTTGGGTCTGGCCGGATTCACCTGTGCCTGAGAATGCGCGTGTGAGTGCATCCGCAGCGATGGGGAGAAAGTCAGAGACGCTGAGGAACTTGAGTTTGCGCCGGAAGGAGTTCCGGTTGTCCGACTCGACATCGAACTCGCGGATGAGTCCTTCCACGAAAAGAAGATCGACGGGGCGGCCGAGGGCGAAGATGCGGTTGGTGCGGCCATCCGGGATGAGCTGGACGGGGGTTTCCTCGCCGGATGCGGAAGCTTCCTGGGTTAGCGCTCCCTGTTGGTTGTTGTTCGCGTTGTTCTGTCGCTGGGTGCGCTGGACTCCGGCGGTACGGCTGGTGTCCTGGTTTCCCAGGACTTCGTTGAGAATGGTTGCAAGCTCGGTGACATCGGCGTAGCGGACGGAGATGAAACGGGATGCGATCTGCGAGGAGGGCTTGTCGATCTGTTCCTTCAGGTCGATGAGCTTGCGGATGAGTGAGGTGTTTTCCGTGATGACAACTGAAGCCGCATTCGGAACCGCGGCGATGGAGCCGAAGGCGCCGAACTGGCCGATGATCTGGGTGAATGTACGGACGGCTTCATCCGGCTTGATGTAGTTGAGGCTCATCACGTAGGAGATGACGGCGTCGCCCTCGGGAAGGATGTCACTTTCCGTGTAGACCTCGACACCACGCCCGGTTGGCTTGAGGCCTGCGGTGGCTAAGGTGAGGATGTCGAGATTGGGGTCGGAGGCGTCAGGGACGAAGACGAAGTTTTCGATTGTAGCCGCTTTGCGGAGGAGTGTGGCGGCCTCGGCATAGGTGAGCGGGTCTTCCTTTGAAGCGGGTTGGATGAAGGAGAACTCGGCCAGTGCTGCCTGTGATGCGACAATGACACGGCGGCCTGTGTATTTCCTGTAGAGGGCGGCAAGGTCGTTTCCGGAAAGCTTGGGCAGCTCGATGGGCTCCTGGATGATGGTGGTGCCGAGATCGTCCGGGACGACGGCCACGTCTACGGGAACGGCTGGAGCGGGTTGTGGAATCTCGCGAATGGCGGGGATTTCCGCGTCCTGGCCAGGCAGTGCTGTCACCAGGAAAGGGATGAGAAGTATCAGTAAAGATCGCATGATGTTTTTTTTGGATGGGGAAGGGAAAAAGGTTTATTTCGAAGGTTTGGATTTCTTACCGTCGGAGTTGTTTTCTTTTTTGGGCTTGCTTGGTGGAGCGGGAGAGGGAGTGAGCTTGAGAAGCTCCGGTTCGAAAGTGACATTTCCCTGCAGGCTTCCGTTTGACAGGGTGACGATGGTGCCGAGGTGCTTTGAGGGATCGCGTTCCAAGGAGACGAAAGAGAAGTCGCTTTCGTTTTGATTGCCGGGCTGGATGACCTGCTTGTCGGTGGGATCCTTGCGGTTGACGATGGTGATGCGGTAGCCGCCTGGAATGGGAGCGATGCCGGTGAGTGTGTAGTCATCGAGCCGGTTTTGGATGGCAGCGGCGGCCTGGACGGGAGGTTTCGTGGTAAAAGGGCTGTCCGTCCAAAGGGATGTGTAGCGGGTGACGGGAGCTCCGCGCGGAACATCGGCCGAGGCAATAGGGCACAGACCCAGGGCAAGGAGGATGGCCCCCGTTTTCCAGGCAGATGCGTTCCGCAGTGAGATCATATGGCAGGAGGGAACCATTGGGCTAGGGTTGCGGAGCAATCAATGAGTGTGTCGTCATTGTTTGGCTTGAGATTGATGTGATAGGCGGCGCGGAAAGAGGCAGGGTCGTTGATGGCATTGAACCATCTGTAGAGGGCTTGCTCGGTGCCGGAGACTTTGATCGTCATCTGCGCGCGGTGATAATGGGCGCCGGATTCATCGGTGGGGAGGAAATCCTCGCCAATGACGTTCAGACCAAGATTGAGAGCCTGACCCTTTGCGAATTTCTGGAGTTGGTTTTGAATGTCCTGGTATTCGGCCGGAGGGGGCTCGTTTTCGGAAAGCCAGAGGATTTCCTCGCTGAGCTGACTGGAGCTGTCGCTGTAAATAATGGCCTGCTGTAGCCGTGCTTTTGCCGCTTCGAATTCGGTTTCCGCCAGGGCTTTTTTCTCCTGCAGTGCAGAGAAGAGAATGAAGTTCACGATCACGAAGCCTGCGATCAGCAGGAGTGTGAGTAGTTTTTTTTCGCGTTCGGACATTCTAGGCTTTTGTCGTGAAATTGGTTTTGGCGTGGCAGGAGGTTTGTGCCTCCAGTTTTACTTTTGCGAGAATGTCGGGAAAATGCCTTGGATGCAAGGGTCTAGAGAAGCGAGTTGCGATCTTTGGCTGTGAAACCCATGATGCGTCTGCTCCTTGCGTCTTGGTCTTTACAGAGAATTTACAAGATAACCCCTCAGTCCGGTGTGAGTTGCTATTTTTAGGAGGTTTTCCGTAGGGGGAAGATTGTGACGTCCACTGGGGCTGCTGTGAGGAGTGATTCCGCGGGTCTTTCCGGCTGGCTGAACTGATTGAGGGGAAAGATTTCCGTGGAGCATGTCGCGGCGGACATGGGCTCGATCAGGTAGGGTGCGTGGTTTACCCGGCCGACGTAGAGGTCGTCGTTTTTCCCGGGTGAGAAGAGGAGGTAGCGCTCTACGAGGAAGTGTTCCAGTGAGCCGGGTATGGCGGGGGCGGGTGATTTCGCGATGGGATAGGAGAAACTGGATTCCGGGAGGTCGGAGTTTTTTCTACTGCTTTTGTAGTGGATTGTGCCTTCGCGGATTTGCGATGACATGGTGGCGTGCTGGTAGGGGAGGCGGAAGAATTTGCGGGCGATCTCTACGGCGAGGGGTTGGTTGCAATCGAGCGAGAAGAACCAGACGCCGGGTTTTCCGTTTTCATCATGGACATAAGTGCGGAGGTTCAGCTCGTGGAACCATGAGAGCCATGGAACCGGGGGGAGCAGAAGCGGGCGGACGCGCTGCATGAAGAAGGGGACTATGCCTAGCCATGCCTTTCCATCGAAGGTATCGACGTGGAGGCCTTTCGGGAGGCGGGCTGAGATGGTATCCGGGTCGATTGACCAATGGTAAAAGCCGAGGCCTGACCAGCGTTGCTTCATGACTGGAAGCTGGTCGGGGCGGGACTGGAGGGCTGTGAGCTGGTCTGGAGTCGAGGGCATTTTGATTTGGATCGAGAGGTTTCGTTCGTGAAAATGAAAAACGAGGATGTTATCCGGGACACTTTGATACTAAGAGACTGTCTGAAAAATGCCAAACGAGTGGCTTGTGTTTTATTTGGAAGATTCATTTGCGACCATGTCGATTG
>JBPOGC010000047.1:0-18588 GCA_051251795.1 Luteolibacter sp.
CCAGCTCCGGCGTCGCGCCTTGCCTGACACAAAAATCTTTCGCAGCACTCATTCGGCATTTTTCAGACAGCCTCTTATGTGGAAGAGAATTATTCCTACAGCAGATTGGTAGGTAGGGAAGTAGCTGAAAATTCCTCCTGGTGGATTTCTTCAGCAACGGAAAGTGAGGCGAAATATTGTCTCAGGAATGAAAGTGAATCGACCATCGGGGCGCTGGATTTCATAATGCCTGTGCGCTGGACTGAGCCGGCCCAGAGATCCCTGATGAATGCGGCTGTCTTTTCCGAATCAAGGGATTCCGAAAGGCTGCCGATGGCTTTTGCTTCATCCAATACGGAGGCTAGAGTCTCCAGCCAGGCGGTGAGTCCTTCTTCAAGGGTGATTCTTATGGGCTCGCTGAGATCGATGACTTCCGAGGCTAGCTTGAGAACCAGGCAGGGGCATTTCCCGTCACTTTTAAAACGCTGAATGGAGGACTCGAGCATGTTGAAGATCCTTCTGACGGGATCGGGCTCTGTTTTGCTGGAGAGGAAGGTGTCCTTATCTTCCGTGTCCTTCTCGATATAACGGGTGAGCAACTCAACACCGAAGTGTTCCTTTGATTTGAAATAGTGGTAGAATGAGCCCTTTGGGACATTCACTGTCTTCAATATTTCATTGAGGCCGACTGAGTGAAAACTACGCGTCCAGATCAGCTCTTCAGCGGTATCGAGAATTCGATCTTTTGTACCCGGCGTTTTCAATATGATTGTTATTAGACTGGTCGTATATAAAACTCAAGATGAATGTTCCACGAGTTTTCAGAAATACGGTTTTGAGATATGTGTCGTCAGATTGTATGATCGACAGACCATATGTTTGCTGCGTTAATGATTTATGAAATATGGCAGCTGAATTCAGGGACTATTATGAGATTCTGGGGATCGCCAGGGATGCGACGCAGGCGGAGGTGAAGAAGGCTTTCCGGAAGTTGGCGCGAAAGTTTCACCCGGATACGGCGCAGGACAAATCGACTGCGGAGGAAAAGTTCAAGGAGATCAACGAGGCCTACGAAGTGCTGAGTGATGCTGAGAAGCGGAAGAAATATGACCGGCTTGGGGAAAGGTGGAACCAGCCGGGCGGGCCGCCGCGGGGTCGCGGGGCTCAATACAGTGGAGGTCCTGCGGGCGGGGAGGCGGATTTCCAATTCGATGGGACGGGATTCAGCGATTTCTTTGAGCAATATTTCTCAGGTGCCGGTGCGCGGCGGGGAGCTGGATTTGGCGGGGGTGGCTTTCCTGGAGGTGGTGCGATGCGCGGTCAAGATATCGAGGGGGATCTGATGGTGACATTGGAGGAGGCTTTCACAGGATCGATGAGGACGATCTCTCTGCGCAGGGCGGACAGGAATACAGGTGGGGTGAAAATTGACGATGTGCAGGTGCGTATCCCGGCAGGAATTGGTGAGGGTCAGAGATTGCGCGTGCCAGGGCATGGAGCCGAAGGAACTGCGGGTGGTGAGGAAGGGGATCTTTATTTACGGGTAAGGATCGGGGCGCATCCTGACTACCGGGTGAAGGGGCATGATCTCTACCGGGATCTGGCGTTGGCACCATGGGAGGCGGTGCTGGGAACTACGATTTCACTGAGGATACCCGGAGGAAAATCGGTGCAGGTGAAAATTCCTGCCGGAACCGGGGCTGATGACCAGCTGCGGCTGAAAGGATACGGCTTGCCGAAGAAAAGTGTGCCGGGTGATCTGTATGTGGTGATTTCAGTGGCTGTCCCGGAGGCAATAGATGAGGAGGAGCGGGTTGTATGGGAGAAGTTGCGCGATATTTCGAAGTTCAAACCTAGGGAACACTGATATGAAAACAATAAGCCCCGATCCACATGATAAGCACCCGCTGGAAGTGGTGATCCGAATGACCGGTTCTTCACGAAGGAAGATACTGTTTTATTGCCGAAAGGGGATTGTGAAACCGGTGGCGGAAGAGGAGTGGCACTTTGACGAGGAGTCTGTGATGCGGTTGCGCCATGTTGAAGCGCTGAGGCAGCAGCACAGGATGAACTGGGCGGCGATCCAGACGATCATCGGGTTGCTGGACGAGGTGGAGAGTCTGCGGGAGGAGCTTAGGTTCCAGAGATAGGATTGAACGTGGCTTGGTCTCCTTTGCTTGATGCCGATTTTGCGATACCGGCATTGGTGTGGGAAGGATGTCTCCTGATGGCCAACTTTTCCTAGCTGAGTTTTTTCTCGTAGAAGAGGGCGCGGCCTAGCTTTGGATCGAGCTCGTAGGGGCTGTAGCCGAAGCTTTCGTAGGCGTTTTTGGCTGGTGTGTTTCCTTCGAGGACTTCGAGGGTGAGCTTGCAGCAGCCTAGGGTGGTGGCGAGTTCTTCCGCCTTCTGGAAGAGGGCGCGGGAGATGCCTTTTTTCCTGAAATTTCCGGCGACGATGACATCATGGATGTTGAGGAGGGGCTTGCAGGCGAAGGTGGAGAAATTCGCGAAGGCAATGATCATGCCTGCGGGTTCTTCGCAAACGAATGCGAGGATGATGTGGCAGTGGGGGAGCTTTCGTAGCTCCGGGATGAGGTTGGCTTTTGTGAAACCGGAGAGTGGGGTGCCGTTTCCCATTGTGTCCTGCGAGTATTCATTCAGCAGGAGAAGGATGGCGTCCGTATGTTGCCGGGAGGCTAGGTATGCTGAGGTGACTGCGACCATGGTTGCCGGATCTATGATGGATTTTTTTCCGCAGGTTCATCGGTGTCCGACTCACCTAGTTCGTGTTTTCTACCCAGGAAGATGCCTACTATCCCCCAAATGACAGCTACGCCTGCGCCGACGCAAATGATGGCGGGTAATTCGAGTTTGAGCCAAGCGTCGCCTAGCAGTGCGATGATCCAGATCCAGACGACGTCTCCACCACGGTAGACGGCTACGTCGATGATAGGCTTTGTTTTGAAGCGGGCTTCGCGATCGACGGCGGTGTAGAGGATTTCCCGCGCAGGGCGGGTGATGGCGTAGTTCCCGGAGCGGCGGACGACCTGAAGTGCGAGGACGAGGATGATGGCCGGGTTCGCACTGAGTAGGAGAAGTAGGCCGCCTACGATGAACGGTACTAGCGAAAGTGTGGTGGGCATACCGAACTTCCGGGCGATCCGGTTCGTTGCGAAGATGCCGATGACGATGGTGAGGATGTTCGTGGCAAGTTCAACGCTGCCAAGGAGTTCTTTTCTTTCCGAACTGCTGTATTCAGCGAGCAGTCCTGTCTGGGTGGAGTATAGGAAGGCGCTGATGCCGGTGAAGAGGAAGATGAACGCGGCGATGCCGATGAGGCGCTTGTGATTGATGAACTCAGCGAAGCCGGAGAAAGGGTTTTTGTTGAGAGTCGGGGGGATTTGCTGATGGTCTTGTTTGTCGAAAATGCGGTTGAGAATGGCGATCAGTGGCAGAGCCAAAAGGAGTGCTCCGCTAGTGACGAGCAGGATGTTCTCCACGCTCATACTGTCAGCGAGCCAAAGAATGAGAGCGGGACCAACTATGGCGCCGACGCTTGCGCCGGTATTGATAAAGCCGAAGATGCGTTTGCTCTGTGATTTTGAATACTGCTGGGAAAGGAAGCTCCAGAATACGGAGATGTGAAAGAGGCTGAAGACGCTGCTCCAGGTATAAAAGATTTTGCCCAGCAGACCGGGATCGATCCCTGCCTTGAAGGCGATGTAAAGAGCTATGAACGTGATGGCGAAGAATACAAATATACTGGGAACCAGCTTTCTGAGACTGATTACCGAAGCGAAGAAATTATAGACCGATACTGCGACCAGAGAGACAAGGAAGGTGTAGGTCCACTGCTGGGCGAGGCTGATATCACCCCAGTCGCTGGGCAAGGCATCGCGCACCGGCTTCACGATCATGTACGAAGCCATGAGGATGAAGATGAATAGGAAGGAGACGATGGCTCCCTTGAATTCGGATGGCTGGATCTGGGTGGTTTTTTCGAAGAAGCCTTTGGTTGCAGACATGTGGTGAAGTTGGTGGGAAAGGAGTTTTACCAGGGGAGTTCTTCACCTGTATAGTAGAGAAACTTGCCGGATTGCTTATTGGTAAGGTTCTCGATGAGGGGGATCATTTTTCCGATGCTTTCCTTGGGTTCAAGTTTGCCGTTGCCCATGTCTGTCTGGTTGTGGCCGGGGGCGAGGGAGATGACGATGAAGCCTTTTTTCTTCAACTCAGCATGGAGGTTGTTCGTTACCATGTTGAGGCCGGCTTTGCTGACGCCGTAACCCCAGGGTTTCGCACGTCCGGCGGAAAGCTGGCTGGAGCGGGTGGAGATGTTGATGATTTTCGGGTTCTCCGAGAGCCTGAGGCTGGGGAGCAATGCCTGGGAGACGAAGATCGGGCCCATGGTGTTGATCTGGAAGCAATCGATCATTTCCTTGCGGGTGATGTTGTTGACCCTGGCGATGTTCTTTCCGACAGAAAGGGTGGGGCCGAAGTAACCGGCGTTGTTGATGAGGATATCGAGTTTTTTCCCCTTCAGGGCTTCTGTAAGTGCGGCGATGTCTTCTTCGCTGGTGACGTCCAGCTTCATGATTTCAGCGCCGAGATCTTTCAATTCGGTGGCTTTCTCGGGAGAGCGTGCGGTGCCGATGACGTGGTATCCTTTCTCGGAAAATTGTTTTGCAAATTCAAGGCCGAGGCCGCGGTTGGCTCCGGTGATGAGGACTGTCCGGGCGTCGTTTTTGGCTTCCTGGGCGATCAGGCCGGTGAAGAGGCATAATGAGCAGATTGCTTGGAGTAGGATTGTTTTCATTTTCGGGGTCTTTCGTTGATGAGATTGAATCGGTGAATACGACTTGATTGTGTGGATTGTTACAGGGATCTTTCGGGTAGCTTTTTGTATTACCAGCTTTCTTTTATGTCATCGGGGAAAAGGTCGTCTTTGAGCAGGGTGCCCTGGGTGTGATCGAGTGTGTCCAGGACGGCTCCGTTTATGAAACCTGTGACGAGAGGTGTGGTCTTGAATGCGGGGGGAATGAAGGCGGATGTGGCGGCGATTTCACCAATTTGCGAAGGTGGGGCGGTGAGGTCTTCGGGAAAAATGAGGTGGCCGGTGCGGCCTTTTGCAGTGAATGGAGCAGGGAGGTCAAGGGGGAGTCTCTCGAAGATCTGGTCGGGAGAAAGGGGTTGGGCGGATTCGTTGAGCTGTCCGGTGGGGTGCTCTGGTTGTAGCAGCCGGCCGGAGACCGGCTCTCCAATATTCTAGTCCATGGTCTCTCCGCGTAGCTCGAAGGCGCGGAGGATGGTTTGCTCGATGAGGTTGTTCGGGCAAGAGGCTCCGGCGGTTAGCCCAATGGTGACGTGTTCTTTTCCGGAAAAGACTTCGGCGTAGGCGCTGGTTTTTTCCTCCTGGTGGTGGAGGTCGTAGTGGACGATTTCCTCGAGCGATTTGATCTGGCTGGCGCTGCGGATGAAGAATGTTGGGAGTTCCTTTTCGCCGATCTCGACGAGGTGGGCGGTGTTGGAGGAGTTGTAGCCGCCGACGACAAGGAGGAGATCCATTTTTGTTTTCAGCATCTCGAAGAGGGCATCCTGGCGCTCTTGGGTTGCTCCGCAGATCGTGTCAAAGACGCTGAATCTTTCGTCGCTACCATCTCGGTCGGTAATGGCTTGGGCGAGGCGCTTCTGGATTTCCAAGGTCTCGCTTTTGAGCATAGTGGTCTGGTTGGCAACGCCGATCTTATCGAGGTGGATATCGGGGTCGAAACCTGCCGAATGGCTGTTTGCGAAGCGCTCCAGAAAAGCGTTCCTGTCACCGCCATTGCGGATGTAGTTGCCAACGTAGTCTGTGTCGGAGAGGGTGAGAATGACGAGATAGTGGCCATCTTTGTTCTCGCCCAGGGCGCGGGATGCGGTGGCACGCGTTTCCTCGTGGTTTTCTTTTCCGTGGATAATGGATGTGATGCCGTCTTTGGCGTAGCCACGCACGCGGCGCCAGACTTTCATGACATCGCCGCAGGTGGTGTCCACTGTGTAACATCCTTTTTCCGCGACCTTTTCCATGAAGCTGGTGGGGGCTCCGAAAGCGGGGACGATGACGACGTCGTCCGGAGTGAGGTCATCATAAGTGGCGTCGATTTCCAGCCAGGGCAGGGAGACGATCTCCATTTCCCTGAGGTGTTTGTTTACGTCGGGGTTGTGGATGATTTCACCGATGAGGAAAATACGGTTGTCAGGAAAAACTTTGCGGGAGGCGTAGGCGAGGTCGATGGCGCGCTCGACTCCGTAACAGAAACCGAAGTCCTGGGCGAGGAGGAGGGTGGTGTTGCCACGGGTGATTTTACCGCCCTGATCCTTGATTTTTTCGACGATGGAGGACTGGTAATGCACCGCGACTTCGGCGGAGACCAGTTCCATGACATCCGGGCGACGGACGTTGACCCTGGGGCGTGTGGTTGGTTTGGACGGCATGTTTCTGGGGCAAGGAAACACCAGTTTTTTACAGGTCGAAATAAGAAACCGAGGAAATCTGGGCTTGGTAGGGTGACTTACAGCGGCTCGTTTCGTGAATCTTGCCGAGAAAAAATAAAAATTTCAGTTTCATCCGAGAGGTATTGGCCTTTCCCTCAGTATGAATGGTGTCCGATGAATTCACCTGATTTCCAAAGCCCATGATCCGTTGGTTCGCCAAGAACGATATAGCCGCAAATTTCCTACTCTTCGGGATTCTTGGATGGGGTCTGTATTCAGCTGTGGAAAAGGTGCCGCTTGAGGTGCAGCCGCCGATACAGCAGGAGAAAATCGAGATCGAAGTGAATTACAGGGGGGGCAGCCCGGCGGATATTGAAAAATCCGTGATTCTGCCGATCGAGGCTTCCCTGGAGGGGCTTTCGGGAGTCAGCGAGGTGGAATCCCGGGCGGGGAGCAATCGCGGGGAAGTGACGGTTTATTCCGAGTCGAAACAGGGGTTGGATTCTTTGCTTGAGGAGGTGAAGACGAGGGTGGACAGGATCTCGGTTTTCCCGGACGAGGTGGAGCCACCGGAAGTCAGCATCCCGGATAGCAGCAAGTGGTTTGATGTAATCAAGGTGGTTGTAGCCGGGGATATGGGGCCGGAGGATCTGTTGTTCGCCGCAAGAACCGTGGCGGACGATCTGATCGCGATGGAGGGGATTTCCCAGGCGAATGTGCTGGGCGCGGCGACTCTTGAGATCGCCATTGAGGCCGATCCTCGGAAGTTGCGCGACTACGGTCTGACGTTTGCCGATCTAAGCACTGCCATTCAGAGATCTTCCGTGGATCTTCCAGCGGGGCAGATCAATACGGATGAGGGTGGATTGCTGATTCGCTCGAAGGGGCAGGCGTATACGAAGGCGGATTTCGAAAATATCGTGGTCAGCAACGAGAATGGCTCCGAGCTGAAGGTGGGAACGGTGGCGGAGGTGACCGACGGTTTCGAGGAAGGAAGGAAGATCATGACCTTCAATGGCACTCCCTGCCTTCTGGTGGAGGTGTTGAGGCTGGGGGATGAAAACGCGCTGGAGATCGCCGAAAAGGTGCATGCTTATGTGGAGTTGGGGCAGGAGCGCTTTCCCGAAGGGGTCTCGCTGGAGATTTGGGACGATTCATCGGAGGAACTCGAAGGGCGGTTGGGAACTTTGCTTACCTCGCTTCTGCAAGGAGGGATTCTTGTGCTGGTAGTGCTTGGGCTTTTTCTGAGACCGATGCTGGCAATATGGGTGGTAATAGGTATCCCGGTGGCCTTCGCGGGTGGTTTCATTATCATGCCGTATATCGGAATGACTGTGAATGTGATGTCGATTTTCGGCTTCATCATCGTGATCGGACTGGTGGTGGACGATGCGATCGTGACCGCGGAAAATGTCTATGTGCGTTTGCAGAATGGAGACTCGCCACTGGATGCTGCAACCGAGGGGACGCTGGAAGTGGCTACACCGGTTACCTTCGGTGTGCTAACGACAATAGTTGCGTTTGTTCCGCTGATGTTTTTTGATGGCTTTTACGGTTCTTTCACCAGACAGATCCCGCCGATTGTCGCTTCCGTGCTGATTTTTTCCCTGATCGAATCAAAGCTGGCGCTGCCGTGCCACCTGAAGCACGTGAAAGTGAGGCGGAAGAAGCTGAATTTCTTCGAGAGGTTTCAGAAAAAGATCGCAGGTAGCTTGGAGTGGGTTACCCGAGCGGGGTATGAGCCGGTTCTCCGTCTTGCTGCGAAGCATCGCTATGTGACCCTTGCCATTTTTCTGGCGGTGGGGATGGGTTCGGTAGGATATTTTTCATCCGGTAAGATGGGCTTTGTGAACATGCCTTCTATCGATAGGAACAGAATCTTCGCGATGGTGAGGATGCCGGGCGACACTAAAGTGGAGGTCACCCATGAGCGTACGAAGCAGGTGGAGGACGTCGTTTCGCAACTGAAAAGTGAGTTCGTTGATCCGGGAACCGGTGAGTCGGTGATCACAAATGTTCTCCTCACCTCGGGAGGCTGGGCCGGTCGCAACCAATTCGATCCGCGGACTGGTGTTGTGACAGTCAGGGTTGTGGATCCAGGGAAGCGTAGCGAGCCCGGGCCGACGAATTCGGAAATCGCCGCGAGATGGACGGAGTTGGTGGGTGAGCTTCCCGATGTGGATACGCTCTACATTTCAGGAGACCGGGGAAGCGGTAAGGGCGGTGAAGACGAGCTGGAATCCCTGGAGGTGGAGATCCGCGGGCCAGACAACGAGGAGAAGGACGAGGTCGTACGCCAAGTAGAGGAATTGTTGGAATCCTATGACGGGATTCGTAGCGCATACAGCCGGTCGGGTGGATCGAACGACGAGCTGATCATCAAGATTCGCCCGGAAGGAGAAGCTTTGGGGCTGACGCAACGGGATCTGGCCAGACAGGTGCGGGGCGCGTTTTTCGGTGAGCAGGCGCAGCGCGTCCAGCGACAGCGCGATGATATCCGGGTGATGATCAGGATGCCTCTGGAGAACCGGGAATCACTGGCTACATTGGATCAGCTGAGGATACGGACTCCCGCAGGTGGTGAAGCTCCGTTCGGGACAGTGGCGACGGCGGTTTTTGAAACGGCAAGGTCGAGGATCGAGAGGATCGATGGCGCGCAGGTCATGGAAGTCAAAGCGAAGCCTGAGGATGAGACAGTGGATGTCGTCGCGATTTCCAGGGCGCTCGCGCCAGAGCTGAACAAGATCCTTAACAACCACCGTGACCTCTCGTGGAGATACAAAGGTTATGTGGCAAATCACGAGGAGACGAAAAAGCGCTCTCTCTATGGCGGGATCGCGCTGTTTTTCGTTCTCTACGCGTTGCTGGCCATCCCGTTCAAATCCCTTTACCAGCCGCTATTTGTGATGCTGGCCGTACCGTTCGGGGCGATAGGGGCGTTGTTCGGCCATATTATTATGGATATTACTCCATCGTATCTTTCTATTTTCGGCATACTTGCGCTGGCCGGGGTGGTGGTCAACGACTCGCTGGTGATGGTCGATTTCATCAACCAGAGAACGCGAGCTGGTGAAAACCTGCTTGAGTCCGTAATCCAGTCCGGGACGCGGCGTTTCCGTCCAATTTTCCTGACCTCCGCCACGACTTTTGCGGGGCTCATGCCATTGCTTTTCGATCGCTCTTTACAAGGCCAGTTTCTGATACCTATGGCGGTGTCGCTGGCGTTCGGGATTGTTTTCGCGACCGTGATCACACTCTTTCTCATTCCATGCGCCTATCTGGCGGCTGAGGAGATCCGATCTCATCTTGGAAAATCCTGGATCTGGTGGAGATATCCAAATGGCGCTCCCTCAAACATTGACGGGGAAGCGGCTTCCAGCCAGTCTGCCCGCTCATGAGTGTCGGAATCATTATGGGTAGCACGTCGGACTGGCCGACGATGGAGCATGCAGCGCGCGTTTTGAAAGATTTTGGAGTGCCGTATCATGCGGAGGTCGTGAGCGCGCACCGGACACCGGATCGTCTCGTGGAATACGCGAAGGCTGCGAAAGGCAACGGGCTGAAATGCATCATCGCCGGAGCGGGTGGCGCGGCACACCTTCCGGGTATGGTCGCGGCTCTGACGGAGATCCCGGTGCTGGGTGTGCCTGTGGAATCAAAGGTGCTCAAGGGCGTCGATTCGCTGCTCTCCATTGTGCAGATGCCTGCGGGAATTCCCACGGCGACCTTTGCGATCGGCAAGGCAGGCTCCACGAATGCCGGGCTTTTCGCTGTGGCGATGCTGGCTACCAACGATGAGGAGCTGGCCAAAAAGCTTTCCGAATTCCGGAAAAACCAGACCGAAAAAGTCAGCGGAGCGGAGCTTCCCGAGCTGGATTGAGCCATGTCAGCATCTGTATTTTTTCCTTTGGACAGTCAGCAAGTCGTCGGAGTGATCGGCGGCGGGCAGCTGGGGCGTATGCTTGCTCTCGTGGCAAGGCGAATGGGTGTGCGGACGGTGATCTGGACAGGCGGTCTGGAAGCTCCTGCGGTTGAGGCTGCGGATGAGGTGATCGATCTCCCTTTCGATGATCAGGACGCGCTGAAACGCTTTTGTGAGATTGCCACCGTAGCCACTGTGGAGTTTGAAAACATTCCTCTGAAGACGTTGCACGGAGTTGAGAAAAACATCGGGTTGTTTCCTTCTTCTGGAGCAATCGGGATCTGCCAGAACAGGGAAAATGAGAAGACGTTTCTCCGGGAAAACGGTATCCCTTGCGCTTGGTTCCGCGTTGTCGAGAATCTCGATGACCTCACTTCAGCGATGAAGGAACTGGCCGGGCCTGGCGTGTTGAAAACAGCGGCCTTCGGATACGATGGGAAGGGGCAGCTGAGAATCACCGGTGAGGAGGATCCTGCGGAGGTGTGGAAGGAATTCGGAGGGCAGCGTGCGGTTCTTGAGGCGTGGGTTTCATTTGAAAAGGAAATTTCCGTGATGGTGGCGCGTTCCTCTGACGGAAAAGTGTCCACTTACGATCCTGCGGAAAACCGCCATCGGAATCACATTCTGGATGTTTCCATCGTACCTGCCCGGATCTCTTCAGAGACGAACCGGCTTGCCAGGGAGGTGGCGGAGAAAGTGGCAGTAGCTCTCGGCTACGAAGGTATTCTGGGAGTGGAGTTTTTTGTGAATGCGGATGGCTCGCTGGTGGTGAACGAGATGGCTCCAAGACCCCATAATTCCGGCCATCACACGCTTGATGCTTGTGCTGTCTCCCAGTTCGAGCAGCAGCTCCGGGTCGTCCTTGGTCTTCCGCTTGGTTCCACGAAACTCATTTCTCCCTGCGTTATGCTCAATCTTCTCGGGGACTTCTGGCATAGCGAAACCGAGCCGCCCGACTGGAGTTCGCTTCTCGAAATACAAGGGGCAATCCTGCATCTTTACGGAAAACGCCGCGCTATAGGCATGAGGAAGATGGGTCACGCCACGCTTCTGGGGGATGATCCGGAGGCTTGCCTGAAGGCAGCTGAGAGTCTTAAAGCGGCTTGGCTGAAGGAGTAGTGAAACTCCGGTAATTCACCCGAAGACCTTTTTCTTCGACGGCGTGATGTGTGGTGGTTTCAGATAAATCGGCTGGGGAAGACGGCCAGCCCAAAGGGCGCGTGTCTGAGGCGAGGCGGATTGCCAGGCTTTCCACAGGCCGGCCGCAGTGGGATGATGAACCGGGATTTCGCAGCCTTTGATTTTTTCCAATGAAAACATGGTTGCTCCGTTTTCGTTGGCCTGGGAAATCGCGGATCCAAAGCCGATCTCATCTGTCAGAAGTGGATCGCTCAACAGCTGTCCGTTCTCAATCTTCGCCGTCCAATACGAACCCCGCCTAGCATCCCCGACGGCGAGGCAATTTTCTCCGGCAGCAGCCTCGGCCACTCCCAGGATCGATGGGATCGCCACGGTCTTGCAGCTCGATACGAGTGATGCTCCCTGTGCCGCGGCAATACCCACCCGGGTTCCGCTGTAGCTCCCGGGGCCGCTGCCTACAAAGACAGCGTCGAAAGAATGTGTGCCGGAAATTTCCATGATTTCTGACAGGGGCTCGAAAATCATCGCGTTGTGCCGCCTGTCGCTGATGAAGGATTTCTCGATGGCGATTTCGTTGTCCACTACAAGCACGAGTGAAGCGGTATCGGTGGATGTTTCGAGAATAAGAATGGAGCGCATCGCGTGGGAGGATGAAGAGAGCAGGCAAGGGGCGGAAGGCAAATCTCCTGTCATCCGGAGTCTCGCCGAGGTGCGCCCGATTCCTATTTTCCCGGGTCTTCATCAATAGACTGGAAATACTTTTCTGGCTCGATTTTGGCAGGAAGCAGCTGTTTCAAATATCAACCGATCTCTTCGAGGAGAGCGATGTGGTGAATTCGCCCGAAACAGGGCTGTTCTGGGCAATGTTCCAAGAGTCTCCACTCGCTCGCAAATTGAATCTCTCCAACGACCGTTTTCTTCTTACATGGGAGTATCTTGCCTCTTGCATCCCTGCGCTGGAGTCCTGAGTGTCTGACATGCGCATTTCCGACCGCTACATATCCAAGCAAGTTCTGGTCGGGACGATTTACGCCATTTTCATCCTTAGCATCGTGCTGGTGATGGGGAACCTTTTCAAGCAAGCCCGCCCATTGCTGGTGGAACAACACGCGCCGATCGGGGTGGTAATACGCTTTGTGCTGAACGTTCTGCCGTTTTCCCTGATGTTCACGATTCCCTGGGGGTTTCTTTCCGCGGTGCTGCTGGTGTTCGGGCGGATGTCCAGCGAGAACGAGGTCACCAGTTTCCGGGTGGCGGGTTTGAGCCTTGGGCGTCTGGCGCTTCCGGTTTTCGTGATCGGCCTGTTGCTTTCCGGGGTTTGCCTGTGGGTGAATGTAAACGTCGTCCCACTCGCCAAGGCTACTCTGACCGAGATGGTTTTCGAGCAGGTCAAGCGCGACCCTCGGTCTCTTCTGAACCCTGGTGTCGTGCAGTCACGCTTCGATAACCAGAAGGTCTTTGTCGAGGGTAGGGAAGGGGATTCTCTCAATGGATTCCATCTCTATCAGATCCCCGAGGCCGTGCCTGGAGAAGCTTCGCAATCGGATGCATACATTTATGCCGGAAAAGTCTCGCTGGTGGTGGACGACGAGAAGAAGCAACTGCGGCTGAAGCTCATCGACGCGTATATCGAAACGAAGCAGGAGGACGGCTCCGCTGAGTTTTCCTTCGCCAAGGAAGCGGAGCCATGGCTCTTCGATTTCGGAACCGACAGGAACAAGAAAGTCCGTGCCAGCGCGATGACCAACGGGGAAATCCTCAGATACATCGATGGGAATCCCGAACTCCCCGAAGCGGAGAAAGTAAGCTTCCGTGCGGAGATCACGAAGCGTTATTCGTTTTCCATGGCATGCTTTTCCTTTGCCTGCGTCGCGATTCCACTCGGTCTGAAGAGCAGGCGGAAAGATACCTCAAGCGGTCTGATCGTCAGCTTGCTGATCGGGGGTAGCTATTTCTTTTTCACCCTGCTGGCCGAGGAGATTCAGACCGATTCCCTGGCTACTTTCATTCTTTGGGCACCGAATGTTTTTTGCATGTTGCTCGGCTTGTTCCTTTTCAGAAGAGCCCGGTTCCGTTAGATCTTCAAAACGGGCATGAATTTTCTTACCAAGAGCTTCCGCAACACGAGGGATTTCTTCGCGGCAGAAAAGATCCGATTTTTTCCGAGGTTCGGCCCTGTCCGGAACTACTCGAAGGTGAAGCTGGGAGGGGATCTGCGTGCCGCCCTGAACGTGACAATGCTGGCTCTCCCGCAGGCAATCGCCTACGCGGCCATTGCCGGTCTGGACATCATCTATGGTGTGGTCTGCGCTTCGGTTGCCGCGGTGGTCTCTCCGTTTTTTGCGAGTTCCCGTTACAATGTCCTTGGGCCGACGAATGCGACGGCATTCATGTTGTTCAGCTTTTTCGCACTGAATCCCGAACTACAGGGACGCATCGGCCAGCTTCTGCCAATTCTTGTCATTCTCATCGCGGTCATCTCCATGCTGGGGGCGATCCTAAAGGTGGCGGATCTTCTTCAATATGTGTCCCGTAGCGTGCTGGTCGGCTACATGGCGGGCGCCGCGGTGCTGATCATCGGGAACCAGTTGAAGCCATTGCTCGGCGTCACTGAGCATATCGACTCGGAGAAGACGGCGACATTTTTCGGATTGGTGGGTGAGCTTTTGAAAAATGTGAAACACGTGGACTGGGTGCCTGTTTCCATCGGCGCGGGCACGCTGCTGATCTATTTGTTATCGAAAAAACTGAAGAAAAGCTGGCCGGCGTTCTCGATTGCCCTGCTGTTGGGATCGGCGATTTTCGGCTCCTTGATTCATTTTAATGTTGGGCCTTTCGGTGGGCAGGCGACTTTCAATACATTTGGGTTCTCGGAGCTGATTCCGAAGGCTCCAAATCTGTTTTACGCTGGTATTTTTGAAGATGTTTCAGTGCTGACCGGTCTCGCGCTTGCCATCGCATTTCTGGCCTCACTGGAAAACACACTGATGGCAAAATCGATTTCCTCGCAAACCGGCGACAAGGTGGATGTGAACCAGGACATGCTGTCCGTAGGCTTCGCGAATCTGGGTTCCGCTCTCGCGGGGGGGATGCCTGCATCGGGTTCCCTGACACGCTCGATTCTAAATTTCCGCTCCGGGGCGATGACCAAGGCGGCTCCGGTTTTTACCGGTATTTTCACTCTTGTTCTCGTGATCCTGATCGCTTGGTCGAAGGAGACGGGGCTGAACATCATCGATTATATCCCGAAGGCCGCCTTGGCGATTCTAGTCATCGCGATTTCATTTTCCCTTTTCAACGTCCACCAGATCCGGATCTGTCTGAACTCTACGGCGGACGATGCGTTGGTGATTGGGCTTACTTTCCTGGCGACTCTTCTGGCTCCCCTGCACGTGGCGATCTTCGTCGGGGTGGCGATCTCGATCACTCTGTTTTTAAGAAAAGCGAGCAAGCCATACCTGAAGGAATACGAGTTCAACGATGTGGGCGAACTGCGGGAGAAGGAAGGGCAGAAGGCACGGCCGATCCCGGCCATTTCGATCGTCCATGTGGAGGGCGATCTGTTTTTCGGAGCCTCCGAGCTGTTTCGCACTCAGATCCAGAGAACTGTGGCCGATCCGGCTATCAAAGTGATTATCCTTCGGCTGAAAAACGCCAGGCACCTCGATGCCACCAGTGTGATGGCTTTGGAGGATCTTGTGCATTTCCTACGCAGGAAAGAGCGTCACCTTCTTATTTCGGGCGCGACCAAGGACGTTTACAAAGTCCTGAAGCGCTCAGGTATTCTTGAAATGCTGCAAGAAGGAGCCGACCGGAAACAAGGTGAGAGCAATATTTTCCTGACTATGCCCTCTAACCCGAACATATCGACGCGGGATGCCCTCCGCCGTGCCCAGCATCTTCTCGGGACAAAGGAGGCGGATATACGTATCTTCTACGATCCGCATAAACATAAGGACGAAGAATAATGAAAAAACTCTGGCTGATTTTAGGTGCGCTGCTGATTTGCATCCCGGTGGCTTCTTGGTGGTTTTCCCCTACGCAGGTGGTGAAACGGCGGACAAAACATCTCATGGAGGTTCTCAGTCTCAGCGATGGCGCGGGCGGTCCCACACGGCAGCTGAAAGTCTATTCCATGAACGCTTTGCTCTCGGATCACGTGGAACTGGAAATTCCGGACACGTCCGAGGCGAACGGGATTTTCGACAAACTGGAGATGGAATCGGCCTTTTCCTGGATTTGCCAGAATGCGAAGAAGTCGAGCTTCCAGGTGGATGATTTTGTCCGCGTGGAGATTTCAGGAGAAACCGCGGAGGTGGAGGCGGAGATCTCAGGAAGTATGGAGCTACCAAGCTATCGTCCTGCCGATGGTGAGTATCTAATGGAAATCCGTTGGCAGAAGAGTGGTGACGGCTGGCGTTTTGATAAGGTCGTCTGGAAAGAACGTTAGCGCGGGAGCCCAAGCAATTCTGCCTTAACGGTTCAAGCTTCCTCCATGGTAGGAAGTGGCTTTCTTTTTCGATGGAATTGGACTTAATCTAGTGCCATTCGGGTTTTTCCCGAATGGCAAAGTTGGCAAGTTGAACTTGCCCTTCCCGATCCCACCAATCCTTTGGCTGCAAGGATCGGGTATGGTTTGTCGGGCAAATTGAAGTTGCAATTTGTCCTTACTGCCTAGTGATCACGGACTATCATGTAATCGACATCCAACTCTGCCGTTCCTTGAGAGTCCCTGAGCTCAATCGTATTGACGCCACTCGGTAAGAATATATCTCTGGTTTTCGTGTTCCAGTTGCTCAGGCTCGTTGAGACAGTGCCTATCTTCGTCCCATTCAGATAGACCCCCATGGCACGATTGCCCGAAGGGGATTTGATGTTAAATGCAACTTCTCTGGTAAGCCCTTCGGATCTCACATACCACAAGAGATTAAACCCGGAGTTTCCATCAACATACTCCTCGCGTGAGATCTCCCGATCTGTTTTGACGGTTCCCGACGAGTATACAGAGGCTTCCGCCTGCAACGGACCCTGCTTTCTCCTATTGGGAATGGGAAGCGATAGATAATCCACATCCAGTTCGGCTGTAGATTCAGAATCCCTCAATTCGATGGTATTCGAGCCATTTGCCAGGACAACGGGAACACTTCTCGCATTCCATGTTTTTTTGAATGCGGTGACCTCGCCTTGCTTAACGCCATTGACATAGACCCCCATTGACCGGGTGCCCGATGGAGATTTGATTCGGAACGACAGAATGTCCTCACCACCATCGGCAATGATGCTCCAGCTCAACATGGCGCCATTGTTACCGTCTACGTAGGAGTTCGTAGAAGCGGTAGTATTGCTTTTCTCCGCTGCATGGGAAAATGTAGAATCTTCTGCTTCGTAGATAGTGGCAATATTGCTATTGTTTTTGTTATTCTCGTTCCAGCTTGCGCTGGAAGTGCGATTGTCGAGATCGACCGAAACAGTACAGTTCTCAAATCTCCGGGTATACACATATCCGTCTCCAACGGCGGAACCAAGAGGCGCTCCCATTTCTCTTCCGTAGTCGGAGTGCCAAAATGTAAGTTCGTCGGTAGTTTCCGCATCCCAATGGTAATACGTATACTCGTTTGCAACGAGGAGGTGGGCCCGATGACTCAATTGATGCGTAGTGGACCAACCACCGGGATCACAATGAGTTACTATGATTTTGTCATTATCGATTTTAAGCAACTCTTCCAACAGGCAAATGGCTCTCTCAAGGGAATTGCAACGCCCCCGGAAGAAGTCCTCCACCCAGACACCGTCGGTATGTTCTATGGTCTGGTGGCTGGACAAAATCTTTGCCTCACTATCAACATCAAACCCGTTGAATATAGTCAAACCATTAACCCGAGACATCATATCTTCGACATCATCCAGATTCCCGTCTTTCGTTGCATTCGTAACTGCGTCAACGAACACACCGACGAGCTCGCTATTGGCAATATTGTCGTTTGTAACATCAACCCACCAATCGCGCGCGGAGCTATTTGTCACGTCCATTTCCCAACCGGATACACTTCTCTCACTAGTAAAAAAGAATTCCGGATTATCTTCAAACGCCTCTGCGGTAGATTCAAAGAGCTCAGGAAATGCCAATGTGCTACTAAAGTAAATCAAAGGATTCACGTCTGGATTATCTTCTATCAGATTTTTTGCAGTCTCCCGAGCCGCAATCTCATGGCCAGGGTTTCCTCCATAGAAATTGGCAGCATGAGTTTTCTCGATGATTGACATTCCGTAGTTATCTGCAGCGAATACATATTCTTCTGCGGTCAGATCTCTCGAACTTCCCTTGCCGAAATGGTGATACAGACGCGTTTTTTCCCATTCTCCTATTTCACCGGGAGCGGCCTGCAAGATCGAAATGGGCGTATATGCCAATAAGATTACTATGGGTATTATTCGTTTGGTTTTCATAATTGGTTTTTTGAATTAAGCGTGGATTCACGATATAGCCTCATATTGCTCTAGTGTGAAAAAATCCTGCTTATTTATGTAAATAAGCCGCCTTATATTAGCTCGGTCAATCAGGATTGCCTTAAGGTTGGATACCTTTTAATGTCTTGACATATAGTGGCTAACTACCTAAAGGGTCCCGGATAGGAGGTCTTTCGCTTTTATTCCAGAGGCTTCCTCGTAATACGGGGTCTGGGATCAATCTATAATTTTCCTATGGTCAGGTGAAAGGCAATTTCGACCAGCTTGATGTCCTGTGGTTGGGGGGCGCTATCGTAAGCCTGCACTTACTCACCGGGAACAATTTGTCTGGCAAGTTGAAGTCGAGTTGAAGTCGCAAAACCCGCAAGACCGTAGCAATCCTATTCGGGTATCATCAGGTTGACGTGCTCATTGGAAATGCGTTGAGCAAGAGATTTCAGGTAGGCCTCTTCGTCCGTCTTCGGAGCGTTTAAATCTTTAATATACTGTCCCAGTTCGGGCAAATTGGATTCGTTGGTGGTATTGATCGTGTTCAGAATGGACTGCTTTCGTATGTTTTTATCTCCGATCGTTGATGCCCTGCCAATCGCATTGCGAGGGTCGCT
>JBPOGC010000048.1:0-18488 GCA_051251795.1 Luteolibacter sp.
AAAATACTCCCGACAGGAATCGAACCTGTATCTAAGGTTTAGGAAACCCTTGTTCTATCCGTTGAACTACGGGAGCTAGGAGGGCGATTTGATAGAGCCTTGTTAACTACTGTGCAAGCCTTAAGAGCCACCAAGAAACTCCACTGCACGCTTTTCCGACCAATACTCCTCTCCAGTTCCAAATCCCACGTGACCGCCTTGCAACGGATTTTCCAGATAAAAATGCTCACTATTTTCAGCCTCTTCCTTGGGATAGCACTTAGAGCCAAGAATCGGGTCATTCACTGCATTCACAAGTAACGTAGGAATGAAAACATTACCCAGAAACTGCCTACAACTACTACGAATCCAGTAGTCTTCCGCACTCTCAAAACCGTGCAGTGGAGCGGTGAATCGATTATCGAACTCGGCAAAACTTTTCATCTCATCCACTCCTTTCAAATCCATCACCCCGGGAAACACCGCATCCTTCGCTTTCACTTTAGTGCGAAGGCTTTTCAGAAAACGCTCCATGTAGATTCGGTTTTTCGGCTTGGAAAGCTCCGCAGAGGAATCCGCAAGATCACATGGAACGGAAAAAGCAACCGCACCAGAGATCCTCGAATCGATCTCAGAACCGCGCTCACCGACATATTTCAGAGTCAAGTTCCCCCCGAGACTAAATCCCAACAAATCGATCTTCGTCGCAGGATGTGCTTCCATCGCATGCCGGATAACCAACTCCAGATCTTCCGTTTTCCCACTGTGATAAAATGACGGCAAGCGGTTCATTTCCTCCCCGCAGCCACGGAAATTCCACACAAGCACATCCCAGCCACGCTTCATCAATACAGCCGCCATACCCTGGATATAAGTAGCGGTAAAACTCCCCTCAAGTCCGTGGGAAAGAACCGCGAGACGTTCCCCGCTCTTTCCCGACCATGCGAGATCGAGGAAGTCGCCATCCTCCAATTCCAATCTGTCCTTATGGATCGTAACTGTTTTCACTTTGCGGAATAGAACCGGATGAACAGTCTGCGCATGCCCCCCCCTTAGCCACAGAGGCGGACGGTAACTTGAATTTTCAATCTGAGGCACAAGCTAGGAACGGTTTTTCTTACAAGTCTCCACGCTCATCTTTTTCAAGCTGAATACGATCATCAAGGTTCCGTGCTTTGACTCTGTGATTCCTTTTATGCCAGCGCTCAACGGCCATCTGGCGTTTCTTCGCACGCTTCCGGTGAGCCTCGATCTCGGTTTCCAGATTTAGGAAGGACTCATATCGCGCCGGATCAAGAGAGCCATCCTCTACAGCCGCCCGGATCGCACAGCCCGCGTCACTTACATGACTGCAATCTGAAAACTTGCATTCGCTTGTCAACTTCGCGATATCCTCAAAACTACTGCGGAGGATCGTTTCATCCGTCCACATCTGAATCTCGCGCATCCCGGGATTATCGATCAACATCCCTCCGCTATCCAATGGCACAAGCTCGCGGGCGGTAGTCGTGTGGCGCCCTTTCCCGGTGGTCTCGTTCACCTCGCTGACAAACTGCCACTCATCTCCATATAGCTGATTCACTAGAGTCGACTTCCCAACCCCACTGGAACCTACTATACACATAGTAATTCCCGGAGCGAGATGAGAGCGTATTGCCTTGAGCCCCTCTCCTTTCAATGCGGAGGTAACATGGACTTTCGCCTCCGGAGAAAGCCCGGATATTTCCGCCACCGCGTCATTGAGCTCTTCCTTGGAAAACAGATCCGACTTATTGATGAGAACCACCGCCTTCGCACCACTGCGTTGGATCAGTGTGAAGTACCGCTCCATTCTGCGAAGATTGAAATCAGAGCCCGCATCCGTAACGACGGTGACAATATCAATGTTCGTCCCGATGACCTGTGCTTGGCTGCTGTTACCCGGCATCTTCCGGGAAAACATCGTCCGCCTCGGGAGCTGCGCGCGGATGACGTGCGGCGTGCCCTCCTTACCGATCTCGATCGCCACCCAGTCACCCACGGCGGGCAAATCGGAATCGATTGCCGCAGCATTCCATAGCCGCCCGCAAAGTATGGTATCAATCTCTTCCCCGCCTTCCAGAAGTGCTGAAAAATTGATCGAGGTTTCCCGGATCAGCCGGGCAGGAACCAAGCCCTTCGCTCCATGTTCGGCAAAGGCGAGTTCAAGTTCCGGAGTCCAGCCAAGTTCCTGCAAAGTCATTCTTGGCAGAAATGTAGGTGACGGACGGTGTTGTTTCGAGAATTTCCCTCAACAACTTCATTTTCCACAAAACGAAAAAAGACGGGGCGTTTCCACCCCGTCTTTCGGTTATTGTTTTGAAATGTCTTTCTGAAGGTTTTCCGTGGATGAAGCGGGATCGGCAGACGCGCTCTGGTTTCTGCCGATACCGCATCAATGAGGAGTCATTTCAGCGGACATATCTTTGTTACAGCCGGAACTGCCACAGGCCTTCCGTTTCACGGTCACGCCATGCTGCGCGGCGGGAGATCGGATCCTGGAGTGTTCTTACTTTCTTGCGGCCCCCTGTTAAGACGAACGATTCGCAATCGATCACTACAACATCGAGACCCATATAATAGGTGTCGTGCAATGTGGTGACTGACTCCGCTCCGAAGACTTCGGCGAGGTATGATTGCAGCAGGCTGGCTTCCAGCTTGCCGAGGAATAGGAATGCCGGGGATTCACCGTTGTCGCTTCTTTCGCGAATCAATCCGGCAATTCCTTCAGCATCCCAAGTTTCTGACATTGTCAGCTCAGGCGTCACCATTGCCACGTCGGGCAAGGGTGCGTGATGATGTTTGATATTCATGACGTTTGTTGAGTTTCTATACTCGATGGTTGTTTAGCATCCGATGTGCCAGAGGTGCTTTGAAAACCCAAACAATTTCGGATTGCCGTATTTTACGAAATGGGCGCTTCGGCTCTTTCATCTCGGAATACGAATTTTGAAATTGCTTGGCGCTCATTTCGAACGGGTTAAGAAAACCCCCATCGAGAAAGAATCCCGACACCTGCCTTGTGACAAGACCGCCACACTGGCAACACTTTATTTTGTCGAGTCTTTCCAAACCCCCACATCGTCGCGCTTTGCCTTGCTTTCCTTCGCATGGAGCTTCCGGATGAACCGCTCGCGGGAAGTGCGTTCCGGCCACTCGGTGCCGAATCCGAATGCTCGTGCAAGACCGGCCTCGATCAAGGCTTCATCAAGGCGCTCACCGTCCTCATTGACCAAAACAGCGTAGTATCGGTTTTTCTTCGATTGTCCTCCGGCCTTTTCCTTCCGGGTATGGACGGTGAAAGGGCGTCTCAGGAAATTCCTGACAAACTTCTTTGCCTCCTCCCCCCATTTTACCACGTCACCCGGTTCGATACCGAATTCCTTTGCCTGCTCTTTCAGCCTCTCGGGATAGCGCGTGTCGGTCTCCGCGCAGTCGACCCCATAAAGCCGGAAAATGTAGGTATACCCTGTCTGCACACGGACATTGAATGAGTCGCCATCGAAATACTTGTCATCAACCAGCGAAGCCTTTTCATACGCAATCCACTCCGCCGCATTCGCTGCGAAACAGAGCGATAACGAGAGAAACATCTGAAGGAAAAATCTCATATCTTCTGACTAAATTTAGGTCGGCTGCTCACCACGTGCCATCACTACCTTACCCGTTCGCACGGTTTCAATGATATTGTATTGGGAAAACATCCCTATGGCTGCGTCCAGTTTCAGACTGTCTCCTGTAATCATGACCACCATCGAAGTAGGCGTGAGATCCACGGTCTTTCCGTTGAAATGCTCGCAAACCTGCAATGCCGCCGAACGGTCTTCCGCCGTGCACAGAATCTTGATCAGGATCATCTCTTTTGTAACCGAGTGGTCGCTCTTGTGCTCGGAACAATGAATCACATCGATCAGCTTGAAAACCTGCTTGATGATCTGATCCAAGCCCGATGAATCGCCAGTGACCCCAATGGTCATCCGGGAAAACTGCGGGTCGCGCCCTTGCGAGACGACAAGCGAATCAATATTGAATCCACGGCGCGAGAACACCTGGCAAATGCGCATCAGTACGCCCGGCTCGTTGTTCACAAGTATCGAAAGAGTATGGCCGGAGCCACTCATGTTCACGGGCACTGGAGTGTCGGTAGTAGTGATTTTCATATCTGAAAAAGTAGGTCGTTTAAACATCACGTTGAGCCAATAGGTTTTTCCATTTTATACTTCGGCGGCTCGATGATCATGTCCTCTAGCGCGGCTCCGGCAGGGATCATCGGGAACACGTTATCCGTTTTCACGCATTCCGCATGAATCAGGATCGGCCCCTCATTGTAAGCCAAAGCCTTCTCAAGCTGCTTTGTCACATCCGCCGGACGTTTGATATAAACCGAGGGAATTCCATAGGCCGCAGCAAGCTTGCAGAAGTCAGGATTGCCGATCAGGTCCACACCAGATGTACGGTCTTCGTAAAACAGCTCCTGCCACTGGCGCACCATCCCGAGGTAGTGGTTGTTCAACACCACGATCTTGACCGGCAGCTTATGGATCTGCGCCGTCGCCAGCTCGAACAAAGTCATTTGGAAACCCCCATCGCCGGAAATCGAAATCACCGTCTTGTCCGGACATGCAAACTGCGCACCAATCGCCGCCGGGAAGCCAAAGCCCATTGTCCCGGCACCACCGGATGAAAGCCAGTGGAAGGAATGGTGGTTCTTATAAAATTGCGCCGCCCACATCTGATGCTGCCCCACGTCGGTCGAGACAATCGCATCGCCATTGGTCAGATGATAGAGTTCGTCGATCACCTGCTGCATACGCAACCCACCCTGCTTCTTGTAGCCGAGCGGATACTTCTTCTTGTAGCCATTCAGCTTCGCATTCCATTCCGGGCGTTCCGTCTTCCCGATCTTCTCATTGATCTCGGAAAGCGCCGCTTTCGCGTCACCTACGATCTGCACATGCGCACGAATCATTTTCCCCATCTCCGCCTCGTCGATGTCGATGTGGATGATCTTCGCATCCTTACAGAATTTTGTTGGCTGCCCAATGATCCGGTCGTCGAAACGCGACCCCACATTGATCAAAAGATCGCACTCCACCATCGCCTTGTTCGCGTAGGCAGTGCCGTGCATCCCCAGCATACCCAGGGAAAGACTATGGTTTTCCGGGAAAACCCCTTTACCCAGAAGAGTCGAAGTGACCGGGCAGTCCAGCGTTTCCGCCAGATACATCAGCTCCTTGTCAGCACGGGCAATCATACATCCCTGTCCTGCCAGAATCACCGGACGCTTCGCAGCCGCGATCATTTCCGCAGCTGCGTTCACCGCGTCCGAATCAATCTCAAACGCAGCCTCCGGCTTGTAACCCGGCAAATCGAACGTGGGGTTAAGATCACCGGAAAACGGCCCCTGTGAAATATCCTTCGGCACATCGATCAGCACCGGCCCCGGCCGACCCGTCGTGGCAATGTGATACGCCTCCCGGGTAACCCTTGGCAGAGCATTCGTCTCACGCACCAGATAGTTGTGCTTCACCACCGGAATCGTGATCCCGAAAATATCCGCCTCTTGGAAAGCATCCTTACCCAGCATCCAGGTAACCGTCTGGCCGGTGATCACCAGCATGGGCACCGAGTCCATCATCGCCGTCATCAATCCCGTAACCGTATTTCCAGCACCCGGCCCGGAAGTCACCAGAACCGCCGCAGGCTTTCCAGTGGCACGCGCATACCCATCCGCCATGTGAACCGCACCCTGTTCGTGACGAACCAGAATGAACTTCATCTTCGTTTTCACCGTCTCCAGAGCGTCAAAAATCGGGATCGCAGCACCTCCGGAATATCCGAAGATGTATTCGATCCCCAGATCATCCATCGTTTTGATCAGGGCTTGTGCGCCGTCGAGTTGCTGATTTTTCATAAAGATTGCGGTTGGAGCAACATTCCTAGTCGAAAAAACAAAAGAAACAATCAGAAATCGACCCAAAAACACACAAACCGCAGAAACCAACCAACAACCTCCTGGAAAATCGACCAATTCAGCGCAAATCACCAAAAACCCGGATCATCCCCACCCGAAAAACACCTCTACCCAACGAAAACCTCATTTTCAAGCCTCTGCCCCGCTGGAACTTTTGCACCCGCCCACACCACCGAATCCACCACCCGCGCACCGTCACCCACCGTGACACCCTCTCCGATCACGCTCCTCTCGATTTGTCCCCCCTCTCCGATCTCCGCACTCCCATGCACCGCCTCTTGCAACCCAAGCACCCGGTGCGCCTCCAGATAAGACCCCACATCCCCCAGATCCATCCACTCCCCCTCATCCAGGATCACCGCCCCAATCCCCTTCTCCCTAACCAACTCCTGAAACGCCGGAATCACCGCGATCACCTCCCCGGCAGGGAGCCGTTTCAAAAACTCCTTCTTCACACAGTAAATCCCCGTGAACACATGCGTCCCCGGCAGCCCCGCCACCTCGCTTCTCACATCCACCACCCGCCCGTTCTCATCCAGGGAAATTTTCTTCGCACCGCCCTCCGACCTCATCGCCAGAGTCACCTCGTCCCCGGACGCCTCATGCGCAGCAATCAGTTTCCCCAGATCCATCGATGAAAAAATATCCCCGTTGTGAATCAGCAAACTCCCCTCCTCCACCCAGCCCTCGATATTCTTCAGCCCCCCACCCGTCTCCAGCAGCAGCTCCTCGTGGAAAAACGAAACATCCCTCCCCCCGCCGAACCCCACCCATTTTTCAGGCAGGTGATGCGTATTCACCGCAAACCTTTCACACCCCACAGCCTCACAAGCCTCCACCGCCCACATCGCCAGCGGCTTGTGAAAAAGCGGCACCAGCGGCTTAGGCAACACATTCGTCAAAGGCCGCAACCTAGTCCCCAGCCCAGCCCCCAATACAAACGCCTGCGTGATCATATGCATGCTTCTAAACTCCAACCCCCAAACTTCAAACCCCAATCAAAAGACTATTGGAAAACGCTCAAAAGATTTCTCTCACCTAACCTCCACAATCCGCTGCCCTCCATGAAACGCCACCTCAATTTCAGCCCAACGCCCATTCAACAATGTGAGTAAATTGCGCGTCCGGCAGTTTCCCATTCGCAGCCAAAGCAAATATCACTCATCCAAAGGGCGTGTCGCAAAAATAAAAAAATCCTCATCCTTACTAATAAGAATTCTCTCTTCCTTTTTACAAAGTTCCCAAATTTCCACATCTCCAGACTGCCCCATACCACGCTCCAAAACATGAACTGCGTCGTAGCCCCTCCCACGCAACCAACGTGCAACAGTTCCAGGCAACTGGGTATCGACAAGAAACTTCATGCCACTCCGGCAATGACCTTATGATCCGTCTGATGAGCGGCGTAAGTCAGCGCAGCCACGATATCATCTGCTTCCAGAAACGGATAGTCCTCCAGAATCTCATCATTGGACGCACCCGAAGCAATCAGCTCCAAGACATCGCTCACCCTGAGGCGATAGCCACGAATGCAAGGCCTTCCCCCACACTTACCAGCTTCAACAGTGATTCGACCCAAAAGATTCATAACACTTGAATCTTAATTCTACTGTCCACATCCCACAAGACTTTTGAACCCAGAGGCTGAACACCTATCTTCCTTGAAGTTCAAAACCTAAAGTTTGAGATCCAAAGCCCTCCCAGCCCACTGCGCTACCAGCCCCACCACATACTCATCATCCCCCGGCTTCGTCAGCAGATGATCCGCTCTTGCAAGGGAAACGAACGACTTGGGATGCTTCAATGCCGAGTAGATCTTCCCCGCGTTTTCCAAAGCCACCGTATCATCATCCGGCGCATGCATAATCAGCACATCCACACCACGCAGCCTTTCCAGCACCTCCAGCTGCGAGTACCCCCGCAGATCATCCAGAAATCTCTTCCCGATCACAAAGCTCCGACCCGCAAGCTTCACTTCCGCCTCACCTTCCTCTTCGATTTCCTTCACCGAATCCCCCAGCAGACGCTCCACATTCACCGGTTCAAACGGCGCGCCCACAGTCGCCACCGCTTTCACCGATGGGATCTCACCCGCCGCCGCCAGCACCGCGGCACCACCCAGCGAATGCCCCATCAATAGCCTCGGCGCCTCAAAATTCTCCTCCAGCCACTTCGCAGCCACCAGCAGATCCCCCAGGTTTGTCACAAACGAAGAATCCGCAAACTTTCCACCAGATTTCCCCAACCCGGAGAAATCAATCCGCAGTGTGGCAATCCCATGCTCAGCCAGCCCCCGCGTAATCCTCGCCCCTGGCATAAAATCCTTACCGCACGTAAAACAGTGCGCGAACAACGCATACCCCAGCACCTCACCCTTCGGCATCTCCAACACCCCCGCCAGCGTCCCCTGCCCACCCTCGAACTCCACCTTGTTCCCCCCAGCCGTCACCGAGACTTTCCCTTCGGAAAAATTCTTCAGCTCCCCGAAAAGCCCACCGCCGACATCCCCGTCCCGCGCGGCAAAAAGCACCGCCAGCAACATCGCACGCGCAGAAGTATCTCCCCCCGCCAGCCCATTGTCACTCATCGCACTTTCAAAGTCCGCCCCGTCTCTCAACGCGAAAAACAACGTCAGCGGAAACGCCTCACTCAGATGACAAGTCAGCCCCAAATTCGTCCCCACCTTCAGAAAATTCTCTCCCAGCACTTCGCGCACCGCCGCCAAATGCCCCGCCACATCCAGCCCTTCATAGCTACCCTCCTCTGCCGCGAAGAGAAACGCCTTATATAGCGTCTCCCCCTCTTTCAACGCATACACAGCCCTCACGAAAAACTCCGCCGCATCGCTTACGCCCAGATCCCCGTGCGTCAACCCCGTCTGGGCACGAGCCGCAGCCACCGCATCATCCACGGAAAGCCCCAGATCCAGGATCGGAGCCAATCTCGACGCCCCGGAAAGATCATCGGATCCCGATGCCACCAATCCCTCCGCCGCCAGAGTCTCCCTCGTCGCCCCGTCCACATACCCGTCGTAACCCCTCATTCCCTCCATCCAATCCGCTTTCCATCCTTCCGCATCAAACCCACCCTGTTTCTCAATCGACCCCTCCAATAAAACCATCTGATCACCAAAATGCGTGAACTCCCCGGCCTTCCGCTTCGGATGATACGCACTCTGCGGATCAGTGAAAATCCTCACCCCCTCCGGATAAACACGTGCCAGCTTCCCCTGATTATAAACCCAATGCGGCCCCAAGGACAAAGCATCCGCCACCAAAGCCGCCCGGTAAAAAATCTTCATATCCCCACCCTTCCTCTTAAATGAAAAAAGTCAAAACAAGCCACCGAGGGATCATTCCTTAAGCACCTTCACACAAAAAACAAAGAGCCTTTCCGAGCAAATAAACGCAAAATTTGGCATCAAAATATCTTTCTTACTCGCATACCAAAAGATTTCCAATCAGCATTCCACCTCCTCCCAAAACCAAAAAAATCCCATGAAAAAAACCAGCCGTTTTATTTTTCTCCTGATTCTAATCCCAGCGCTATGTAACGCGGAGACCCGAACTTTGACTGACAAAGAGGGAAAGCAAATCGAAGCGGAGATCAAAGCCGTCCGCGATGAGAATGTCACAATTGAAATGAAAGGTAAGGAATACACCCTCCCCTTCGCCAAATTCTCCGACGATGATATCGCCTATTTGAAAAAATGGGTTGAGGACAACCCCGCTCCCGCCGTCATTTTCAAAGAAAGCGACCTCACAATATCTTTCAAAAAAAATATCGAACGTATCAAGCCGGAGAAGGAGGAAAAACCTGCAAACAACAAAGACAAGGGAAACTCCAAACAGACCCAGAACTCCGAAAGCTACCTCATAAAGGTCAGCAACACCGTGAGCAAAGAAATCCCGGACATGCAGGTGAAATATACCATCTACAAGCTCGTCAGGCAAAAAACCACCGGAGACAACAAATCCAGCTCAGAGGATCTTGAGGAGGTCGAGGGCACATCGGAGACCACCAACCTCGACAAACTGGCGAACTTTGAGTTCACCACAGACTCCGTTATTGCCACTGACTCTGAAAAGTCCGACAAAAAGTCAGGAAGCAAGACCACCCGCAAGGAAGACATCTGGGGAATAATCACCAAAATCTACTCCGGCGACACCGAGATCCGCGTGGACGAGTATCCGGATGGTTTGATAGAGAGAGTGGAGTCTCGCGAGGAAGAGTAAAACTCCCGGAACCACCCGCACATGCCAGAGCTCCCGGAAGTAGAAACCACCCGCCTCGGGATTTCACCACACCTCATTGGCTCCGGCATTTCGGAAATCATCATCCGCCGCTACGATCTGCGCTGGCCCATCTCGGAAACCCTACCCGACCTCACCGGCCAGACATTCGTCTCCGTAAAGCGCCGCTCCAAGTATCTCCTGCTGGAAACGGATCGCCAACAGGCCATCCTCATGCACCTCGGTATGTCCGGCTCCCTCCGCGTCATCTCCCCCGCGGAAGATTGGAAAAAGCACGACCACCTCGCCCTCACCCTCTCGAACGGCCTCCAGCTCCGCTACCACGATCCCCGCCGCTTCGGAGCCATCCTCCACATCCCCGCGCATGAAATTCAGACGCACTTCCTATTAAAAAATCTCGGCCCCGAGCCTCTGGAAAAAACATTCACACCCACCCATCTCCACACCGCCCTTCGTAACAAATCCATCGCCATCAAGACCGCCATCATGGACGCGAAGACCGTAGTCGGCGTAGGCAACATCTACGCATCGGAAAGCCTCTTCCGCAGCAAGATCCACCCCAAGCTCCCCGCCAGCAAACTCACCAGACCAAAAGCCACCCGCCTGGTCGCATCCATCAAGGAAGTCCTAACCGAGTCCATCACCCAGGGCGGCACCACCCTCCGCGACTTCCTGAACTCGGACGGCGAGCCCGGCTACTTCAAGCAACGCCTCTTCGTCTACGATCAAAAAGGCCAGCCCTGTCACAACTGCGACACACCCATCTCCCACTGCGTCCTCGGCCAAAGATCCACCTTCTGGTGCCCCACTTGCCAGAAGCGCTGAGCATTTTACCGGTCACTGGCAGGGACGTGTATCCCTACACGTCCGTTCTGTGCGACCGTATTGATTCCGCAGGACACGAAGGATGATTCCCCCATTCCCCGTCCAGCTTTTGGGATGACCGGTTGTTGGATAAGGCGCGCCCGTAAGAACGGGCGACTAAGGATAGTCGCCCCTGCCAGAAACGTTGAACCATCAGTGATTGAAAATAAACTCCTTCGAGTTCAGCAACGCCCAGAAAACATCCTCCAGGATCTCCCTCTGTTCCTGCTTGTCCTTCCCTTCGGAAACAGCGGCCACCAATTTCTCCTTCTCGCTATCAGTCGGAAAACGACTCAGAACCCTGAGGTAAAGATGATCGATCACCTCCCCCGGCCTTTTCTTCTCCGCCAGCATACCCGGTATGATCCTCCCCTGCTTGATGCGCTGGGAAACCGTTTCGCCATTGATCAGGTGCAACGCCTGGGAAAGGTTCGGCTCCATCTTCACCTCGCATGAACACACCGTCGCCCGGCTCGCCCGCCCGAAGGTCGTCAGGAAATAATTCGTCGTATTCCCGTTCGCGATCTGAACCGCACGCGCCCCCTTCGGCAGCCCCTTGTATTTCTCAGTCGTCTTCGTCACCTGCGAGATCGAATCCAGCAAAACCTCCGCACGCACCCGCCGTATCATCGCCTTGGAAAAGTTCCGCGTATCCGCCTCGTTTGTCACATTCGTTTCCGTGGAAAGCTGATACGTCCGCGAGTTGCAGATGTCCCGCACCAGTTTCTTGAAATCATAACCGGACTTCACAAAATTTTCCGCAAGGGCATCCAGCAGCTCTGGATTCGATGGCGGATTGGAAACCCGCACATCATCCACCGGATCCACGATCCCCACACCCATGTAGTGATCCCACACGATGTTCACCACATTCTTCGCGAACCACGGATTGTCCGGCGAGGCAAGCCACCCCGCCACACTCTCCCTTCGCGTTTCGCCTCCTTTGATCTCCGGCGTCCGCCCGCCAAGAAATTTCGGCACCATCTTCTTGTCGGACACCGGATGCTTCATCTCACCCTTGCCATCAAAAACCACCCTCTCCCTGGGATCCTCCGCAGGCTTCCGTTTCACCTGCGCGAAAAACGACGCGAAACTATAGTAATCATCCATCGTCCACCTGTCGAAAGGATGGTTGTGGCATTGCGCGCACTGGATGCGCGTCCCCATAAAGACCTGCGCAACATTTTCCGTCAGCTTCAGCGTATTGTTCTCCACCTGGAAAAAGTTCGTCGCCGGATTTTCAAAAGTCCCGCCCCGCGCACTGAGCAACTCATCCACCAGCTCATTCAGCGGCACGTTGCTAGCGATACGCTCCCCCAGCCAGTCATAGTAATTCAGCGCCGCCTTGTATGAGACATTGTTCGGCCCGTTTCTGATCGTTCGGATCTGCAGCAGCTCCGCCCATTTCATCACCCACATCTCCGTGAATTCCCGCCTCTCCAGCAACTCGTCCACAAGTCGGCTCCGCTTGTCCTCCCCCTTGTTAGAAATGAAAGCCTCCCGCTCCTCCACAGCCGGCGGCAGGCCGATGAGATCCAGATACGCGCGCCGCAAAAACACCTCGTCACTCGCCAACCCTGACGGCACGATACGCAGCTTGTTCAGCTTCTCCGCCACGTGCCCGTCGATGTAATTGAAAGCCGCAAACTCCGGCCTCGCGTAATCCGAATCATCCGGCACGACGATCGCCTGAGCCCCCTCCGTAAACGTATGGAACCGCCCCAATAAAAACGCCTCCCCCCGATCCGCCGAAGTCGCCATACCCGAGTGCATATCGATCTTCACCGAGCTCTCATTCGATGTGGAAAATGAAGTCAGCGTCGTCACATCCCGGTCCGTTCCGTCCGCATAGCTCGCCCTCACGGTAAAAGGAATGTTGATCCCCTCCCCCGTCATCACCACCTGCTCCGGCCGCACCTCGATACCTGTCGGCAGCGCGATCTCACCTTCGTCATACTCCGCCCCCGCCGCGATCCACTCCACCAGCGTCTTGTAAAACGGACTTCCCGCATCAAACAACTTACCACCCGTGTGCGGCACCTCCCCCGTCGCCTTCATGACCAGTAGCGACTTCTCAGGCACAGCCAGATTCACCCGACGCCCCGCCATTTCCGATATCAGCCGGAAGTAGTCCCCCTCCGGATCAAACCCATACAACGAAAGATGAAACCCATCCTGCCCCCGCGCAGAGCCATGGCAGGAACCCGTGTTGCACCCCGCCGCCGTCAGCACCGGCATCACATCCAGCAGGAAAGAAACCGTCCTCCCCTTTTCCGCATCCTTCACTTTCACACCCACCTCCGTCTCCAGCCCGCGATACTCGATCTTCAGCTTCGTTTCCCCGTCCGCCACCGGAGTCAGAAGATTCCCCTCAAGCTTCGCGAAACCTCCATCCACCAGACTCAGCTTCGCCTGCTCCGTGATATCGTGCGTCGAGGCATCCCTCATCTTCGCAATCACAATCACCCGGTGAAAATCCGCCGCCGTCTCCAGACCCACCGTTTTCGGAAAAGCTTCCACCGAAACAATATCCGGATCAGCCGGAGCATCCCAGTCCGGCAATGCCGTCTTCGCACGCGGCCTCAGCACCTCCCCCTCAGGCCACTCCGCCCCTGCCTCGATCCAGGATTTCAAAATCCCGGCATCTTCCGCAGAAAGCGGCTCGCCATGCTTCTTCGGAGGCATCCGCTCGGAATCGTCCGCCGCCAGGATCACCCGGGAATGGATCCCTGATTTCTCCAAATCCCCCGCCACAAGCGCCTCTCCGGAGTCCCCGCCAGCCATCATCGCTTCATAAGTCGTCATCACCAGCCCGCCCTTCGCCTCCTCCGGCACATGGCACTCCACGCAATTCATCTCCAGAACCCCACGTGCCTTCTCAAATTCCGAGGCCGAATCGTAAGCCCCGGCGATTGTCGCCAAGCCGAGGAAGATGCCAAAAACCGATCGCATTTCAAACATACGGGATTCCACCTCTTCTTCTTACCCCATTGGATTGAAAAATCCCACTTCCATTTCCGCGAAGCGCATCCATCATCCCCCTCCACATGCTCTCTATTCTCATCACAGGAAAGTCCGGCCGCATGGGCCAAGCCGTCGCAGAAGCCACCGAGGCAAACCCCGAGACCACCATCGGTGCCACACACGATGCCGACCAGGATCTCGACCAGGCCATCCAGTCCGCGGACTGCATCATCGATTTCACCGTCCATTCCTTTTCCACCACCCTCGTCGAGGCCGCCCTCCGGCACAACAAGCCCATCGTCATGGGCACCACCGGCCACACCGATGACGAGCTCGCCATCATCCACGCCGCCGCGAAAACCATACCCGTCGTCCATGCGCCGAACTTCTCCGTAGGCGTCAACACCCTCTTCCACCTCACCCGCCTCGCCGCACGCATCCTGAAGCAGGACACCTTCGACATAGAGGTCACGGAAATGCACCACCGTCATAAGATCGACGCACCCTCAGGCACCGCCCGCCGTCTCCTCGACATCCTCGTCGAGGAAACCGGCACCTCCTACCAGGACGATGTCGCCCACGGCCGCGTTGGAAACATCGGCCCACGCCCACCACGCGAGATCGGCATGCACACCCTACGCGGTGGCGATGTCGTCGGCGACCACACCGTCATGTTCGCCGCGGATGGCGAGCGCGTCGAGCTCACCCACAAAGCCTCATCCCGCATGACCTTCGCCTCCGGTGCCGTCCGCGCCGCCGTCTGGCTCCAGGGAAAACCACCCGGCCTCTACGACATGCAGGACGTGCTCGACCTGAAGTAAAAACCCTTACGATTCACCCACCACTTTTTATGAAAATTCTCACCGCCCTCTCATTCGGAATTCTCCTCGCATCCTGCAAGCAAGCCCCGGAAAAAACCGAGACCACCGCCCCTGCCGAGGAAACCGCTCCCGCCAAGGAAGCCCCGTCTCTCATCCAGTCCGTAGTCCGCATCAACTCCACCAGCCAAGGCTGGAACGCTGGCCAGCCCTGGGAAAAAGCAGCCCCAAGCCAGATCCGCTCTCTCGGTGCCATCGTCGGATCCGGCCAGGTTCTCACCACCGGGGAAATGGTTGCCGATGCCACCTATCTCGAGCTTGAGCTCCCGGATGGCTCCCAGACCGCCGAGGCAAAGATCCTCGCCGTCGATTACGAGGCAAACCTCGCCCTCCTCACCGTGAAATCCGATGAAGCCCGCGAAACCTTCTTTGAAAACACACACGCCCTGGACCTCGCCCAGCCTCCCAACATCGGCGAGAACGTTCAGCTTTTCCAAGTCGAGAACAACGGCACCACACTCCTTACCTCCGGCCTCCTTCAGTCCATCGATGTCACCTCCAGTTACCTCCGTCGCCACAGCTTCCTCACCTACATGGTGAAAGCCTCCATGCAGAGCGCCGCCAGCAGTTTCTCCCTCCCCGTGTTGAAAGACAACGATCTGGCCGGCATCCTCCTCAGCTACGATTCCGAAGACCAGATCTCCAACGTCCTTTCCGTCGATGTCATTTCCCATTTCCTGGAAAACGCCAAAGAGGAAACCTACACCGGCTTCCCCTCCCTTGGCGTTGCCGTATCCAAAACGGAAGATCCCAACTTCCGTGATTTCCTACGGCTCACCCCGGAGCAAGGCGGACTTTACATCAGCAACGTCCGCCCCGCAGGCGCAGCCGAAGCCGCGGGAATCAAAAAAGGTGACGTCCTTCTCGCTGCGGATGGCAATCCCATTGATAGAAACGGCTACTACGACCATCCCGTCTACGGCTCTGTCTTCTGGGGGAATCTCGTCCGTGGCGAGAAATCCACAGGAGATGAAATCACCCTTTCCATCCTCCGCGATGGCGAGCCCATGGACGTCACCGCCACCCTCACCCGTGAGGAGCCGGAAGACAGACTCGTCCCGGACTACCGCTTTGACCGCGCTCCGAACTTCCTCGTAAAAGGCGGCCTCGTGTTCCAGGAACTCACCCGCCCAGTCCTCCAGGCATTCGGCAAGGAATGGACATCCCGCGCGCCTCTCAACCTCCTGGATGCCTACGAAAACCCGGAGAAATACGAAGGTAAGATCAACCGCGTCGTCTTCCTCAGCGGCTCCATCCCCACCCCCGCCACCGTCGGCTACGAGAGCCTGCGGAACCTCATCGTGAAAAGCGTCAATGGCGTGGAAATCATGGACATGACCAGCCTCATCAAAGCCTTTGAGACCCCTGGGCCGAACAATCTGCACTCCATCGAGTTCGCCGAGGAAAACTTCACCGTCTACCTCGATGAAATCATTTCCACCACCGTGGACGGCACCCTCCTCCAGCGCGGCCTCAACCGCCTCTCCCGCGCCGAATAACGCAAAAACGTAGCTGGGGACTCCGGCTCCAGGCCGTTCAGGGGGATTCCAGCCCCCATCTTTCCCCTTGCCGGAAAAACACATCCACCCGAAATTCCACAAGTGAAAACCTCCCTACTAATTGACCTGCCCAACCTCCCCGAGGAAGGGATACCCCTGTCCGGCGAGCTCGACGGCTCCATTTTCGATCTTACGAAAAACGACGCGAACCCGGCCGGCCCCGTAGCCTACGATCTCTGGATCCAACGCTTTGAGTCCGAGCTCCTCCTCACCGGGAAAGTCTCCGCACCCTTCCTCTTCACCTGCGTCGTCACCCTCAAGGAATTCCGTCAGACCATTCACCTGGAATCCGCCGCCATCTCCGTGGAAATAGGGAATTCCAGTGAAATCGACGTCACCGAAGCCCTTCGCGAAGAGATCCTTTTGGAGTTCCCTACCAACCCCCGCTGCGACGAAGGAGACGATCCACAGCCATGTGAAATCGATTCGCGTTATTTAGCAGTGGACAAAACGGATGAAAATGACTTATCACCTGCCTCCCGCAATGAGGGAGACGACCAATGGTCGGCCCTCAATGACCTCGAAGGTCTAAACGATCAAACTTAACCACCAATACGACCATGGCCGTACCAAAACGCCGCCAATCAAAAAGCCGCCAAAAAATGCGCCGCGGCGCAAACCGTTGGAAAGCACCGAACTTCAGCTCATGCCCTGAGTGCAATGCCACGGTTCCTTCGCACATCGCCTGCCCGTCCTGCGGAACATACCGTGGACGCAAGGTACTTGAAGTCGAAGCCTACTAGGTTTTTCCATTTGGAATCACTTTCCTCGACCCCCGCTGGTTTTCTGGCGAGGGTTTTTTCTTCGTACAGCTGGCAATTGCCAATCACAACCCACAGACCTAGTTTATCATGAAAGTCGCACTCGACGCCATGGGAGGCGATAATGCCCCGAAGATCAACATCATCGGCGCCATGGACGCCTTGCAAAACAACCGCAAGCTCCAACACCTTTTCCTTGTAGGTGATGAAAAAATTCTCCGTAAGGAGTGCGCTACAAACGGCCTGAACCTCAATGACTCCCGCGTCAGCATCGTCCATGCCCCGGAAGTGGTTGGCATGTCCGAGCCGGGCGCGAAATCCGTCAGGCGGAAAAAACTCTCTTCCATCAGCATCGGAGTGGGGCTGGTGAAAGATGGCACCGCGGACGCCTTCGTCTCAGCCGGCAACACCGGCGCAGCAGTGGCCGCAGCCACCCTCAAGCTCCGTTGCCTCAAAGGCGTGGATCGCGCGGGGATCGCATCCCCACTCCCCAACGAACACGGCATCTGCAACATTCTCGATGCAGGGGCAAATCCCGAGTCCAAGCCCGAGCACCTCGTCGCCTACTCCATCATGGGCACCGCCTACGCGAAATACGTCCTTGGAGTCAAAAACCCCAAGATCGGCCTCATGTCCAATGGCGAGGAAGATGAAAAAGGCACAACTTTCACCAAAGAGGCCTTCAAGCGGCTCAAAGCCACCCCTGGAATCAATTTCGTCGGAAACGTGGAAGGCCACGATCTTTTCGAAACCCAACTCGATATCGTCCTCTGCGACGGCTTCGTTGGGAATATCGTCCTAAAAAGCGTCGAAGCCACCGCCAAAGCCGTATCCAAATGGCTCAAAACCGAAATCAAGGAAACCCCCCTCCGCATGGCAGGCGCAGTCCTCGCCCAGGGCGCTTTCAAAGCTCTCAAAGCCAAAAGCAGCTACGAAACCTACGGCGGCAGCCCCCTCCTCGGAGTAAACGGTGTGGTCATCATCGCCCACGGCTCATCCACCGGAGTAGCAGTGAAAAACGCCATCCGTGTCGCGGTCGAAACCGTCGAGCACAAGATCAACCCGCGCATCGAGGAAGCCATGGCCGCCCTGCAGGAATCCAGGGAAATGGCCGAGGATACAATCTAGTTGCTCCTGTAGTAGCCAGGATTCGGATACCCCGTTTCCACCGCTCCCCAGCCACCGTGCCGACGCTCAGGCCGGGATCCCCGCTTGCCGGGGAGTTTAAGACTCTCGTT
>JBPOGC010000049.1:0-17801 GCA_051251795.1 Luteolibacter sp.
CACATCACCAGGCAGGGACGTCTCTCCGAGACGTCCGCTCTTCTACCAGCCTGTGCACAGGATCAATGCCTGAAATGCCTGTGCCCGGTGAAGACCATCGCCATTCCAGCGGCATCCGCTGCGGCAATCACCTCTTCATCCCGGATTGATCCGCCCGGCTGGATACAGGCCGTGGCGCCAGCATCAATCGCCGATTGCAATCCATCCGCAAACGGGAACATCGCGTCGGAAGCAACAATACTGCCTTTCAGATCAAGCCCCGCTTCCTTTGCCTTCCAGACGGCGATCCTTGAGGAATCCACCCGGCTCATCTGCCCGGCTCCAATCCCAAGAGTCCTGTCCGCATGGGTGTAGACAATCGCATTCGACTTCACGTTCTTCACGATCCTCCATCCGAAGCGCATCGCACGCATTTCCTCTTGGGAAGGCGGACGCTTGGTCACAACCTTGCCCTCGATATCTTCCAGACCCAGAGCCATGTGATCGCGATCCATCACCATCAGACCACCCGGACAAGAGCGGATCACAGGAGCCTTCTTATCGATCAGATACTGATCATTGATTTTCATCAGGCGCAGCTTTTTTTTCTTCTGAAGCAAAGCCCTGGCATCCGGCTCGAAGTCCGGAGCGATGATCACGTCTGTGAAAATTTCTGAAATCACCCGCGCCAGCTCCAGCGTCAGGGGACGGTTCGTGACAATCACCCCGCCAAACGGAGCCTGCCTGTCAGTCTCGAAAGCCTTTTTCCAAGCAACCCGCAGATCCTCGTCATCCTGCCCCACACCACACGGATTCGTGTGTTTCAGGATCGCCACGGTCGGGCGCGCGAAATCCAGGATCAGATCCGCGGCTGCCTCAATATCGAGAACGTTTGTATAGCTTAGTTCCTTGCCCTGCACCTGCGTGAAGCACGCGCGGAAATCCCCGTAAAGCGAACACTTCTGATGCGGGTTGTCCCCGTAGCGAAGCTCCTGCTCAAGCGGCAGGCTGAGGGTGAAATTCGTTCCCGTCCCCTCCCGGCACTGGCCGAGGAAGTTTGTGATCGCACCGTCGTATTCGGATGTCCGTAGGAACACTTTTACAGCCAGTTGCTCGCGAAGCCCCTTAGTAGTGTCGCCACCGTTCTCGCGCATCTCTTCCAGCACCTCGCTGTAATCAGCAGGTGAAACAATCACCGTCACGTGCGAATGGTTTTTCGCAGCGCTTCTAAGCATCGATGGCCCGCCTATGTCGATGTTCTCGATCGCATCCTCCAGAGTCACCCCCTCCTTCGCCACGGTCTCCTCGAACGGGTAGAGATTCACCACCACCAGGTCGATTGGCGGGATGCCGTGCTTTTTCGCGTCCGCCACATGCTCGGGATCGTCCCTGCGGTGCAAAAGACCACCGTGAACCATCGGATGCAGAGTCTTCAACCTGCCTTCGAAAAGCTCCGGAGCACCGGTGTATTCGGAAACATCCGTGACTTTCAGACCCGCATCACGAAGTGCCTTGGCAGTTCCTCCAGTGGAAAGGAGCTCCACGCCCATCTCTGCAAGACCCTCTGCAAAATCAACCAAACCTGTTTTATCGGAAACTGAAAGTAGCGCGCGTGAAATAGCCATATTTGAGAATTTGTTTCATGTCTGATCCGGAACCTTCCAAACCGACATGCCCCCCCCGTATCCAAGCCCCACCGCTCAGGCAAGAGGGAATGCACGAAAAACCTCCTTCAGATCTCACTAACATCTAAAATACAACAAGTTGCACCATTAAATCGAAATCGTATATTTCTCCCGCAAAGCAAAGCGCCATACTCCTTCCCATCTTCTCCCCCGGAAACGCGAGGCCTCGGATCAAGTGCCAGAACCTCCCGTATGATGCTTTGCGACCGCGCGTCCAGCTTCGCGAAACCCTCCTCCGCACACCTCTCCACCTTCACCTCCACTCTTGGGATCTCGCCACCCGCATACCCGGAGAGCGCATCCGGAAGAGCTTCCGCGTAAGCAAGATACGGCTTCACATCATACACCGGAGTGCCATCCACCAGATCCACCCCGCCAAGATGCAAGACCGGCGGCTGCAAATGCCCCTCCCGCTCCAGAGAAATCCTTTCCAGCTTTACCAGCGAGAGCCCCAGCCCGTTTGGCCGGTAAGTCGAACGGCTCGCAAAAACACCCACGCGCTCGTTTCCACCAAGCCGCGGAGGCCGGACGGTTGGCCGCCACCCCTCTCCTTCCGTCTTGTGAAAGCCGAAGACCAGCCAGAGGTGGGAGAAATCCTCCAGACCTCTCACCGCCTCTCTCGATCTGTATTCCGGAGAAAACTCCAGCACACCCCAGGCAGAAGGGCAAAGCCCCGGCTGCCTCGGCACCGCGAACTTGCTACCAAAGCAAGTCCGTAGAATCCCGACCGGTTCAATATTCATTCACCGGTCTGGTTGGCGAAACATCAAGGCTTCGTCTTGAAATGCATGGTGTTGCGCACATAGCCGTCCTCTTTCTGCGCTGTCCAGCTCATTGATTCGAATTCATCGAAAGCAGCGATAATCTCCCTGGTCTGAGCCTTGTTCCGGTTGAAGTCTTTCAACGCAAACTCACTTTTGAAAATCTCTTCCGCGTTTTTCTCAACGAGATCCAAGGTCTTCGTAGCATAGGCATTCAACGCTGTGAAATTCACATACATGTTCATTCCCTTTCCGGCTTCGCCACCTGCTGCCGCCTTTTTGATCACATCCGTGGCATGTAGTTTTGAAGTGGAAGCCGCGAACCACTCATCATTCAGCGTGACCGAGGGGAGGAAATCATCTTGGAAAAACGCGAAAGGGAAAAACCAGGTAGTCATACCCTCTTTCTCCGAGCTCATTGGTTTCTGCATCGGGATCTCTTTCCCGGTGATCTGACCGGCTTTTGCCAGCAGTGAGGTAGCCCTGAGATTGATTTCCCCCCAGGCCGCCGAGACCTTGCTCCTGTCCTCCACCGGCATGATCAGCGTGATTCGTGGCATCGTGCCGTTTTCAAGAATATCCTTCGGAACATCGGGAACGGCAGGAACCACTCCTTTGAGATCGATCACAATCGCACTCTCATTGCCCAGTCCATCGACTAGGTTTCCGCTGATTGCCTCATAAAGCCCGACAACGTCTGTTCGGAACTGTTCGTCGAAAAGCGAAGTGTATTGCTTCATCTCCGCCATGTCACCTTCCGGCAATTCCAGCGTGGAGATTTTCATAGTAATCGCATACGCGGTTTCGAAAATCGCTTCCGCATATTCGCCGAACTTTTCGCCATACTCAGGAGTGGATACCGAGTTCCAGAAAAGAAGGTTGTCCTCATTGTTACCCAATGAAGCCAGTTTCGCAGGCTCATCCCAGGCGAGCGACCCCTTGTCCATTCCACCAAAGGTCTCGATTTTCAGCCCCTGGTCGACAAAAGCCATCATTCCAAAATCCTCGTAGCTAACCATGTCCAGCAGCGCACCTTCGCGATCCGCGATGATGAGAAGCATCTCCTGGATATCCCTGGTATCTCCCAGTACCTCCGAGCCTGTCAGCCCGTCGCGAATCCCAAGCGCGTAGGTGGAAAGGCCACCCGATTCCTCAATCAATTCCTCCCAGAGCTTCTTCTCACCATAGGCAAGTGAAACCAGCTGCTTGTCTGCGGCGCTATCCACGAAATTCAATTCGCCAGTGGCGACCAAGGAGTCCTCAACGCCAGAAGCCAGCTTCAGCGAATCCTCGCTTCCACCAATCATCGCTACCACGTAATCCCCCACACTTCCGGTGACCATGACCAGATTCTTCTTTCTGACCGCATCGATGATTTTGTCAACGGTTTCAGAACCCGCCATCTCATCCAACCCCTGGCGTTGCGCTGTCATCATCACAGCCATTTTCTCACCAAGCAGCTTGTAACCCACGAAGGAGCTTCCTCCTGTCTCAAGCTCGACTGGCATTGCCATGTCAGGCATCATCGCGAAGACCCCCATGGATTGATTCACCATCTGGGCTGCCTGCTCAACTTCGCCCTCCTTCGCACGGAATGCGATATAAAGCGGCGGCATGTTCATTTCATCCAAAAGCCCCACACCGGACTCCGGATCATTGAGAAGCTCAAGATATGCGCCCATCATACCTGAGGAAACGGCGAAAGCCGCGCTCATCCCGTCACCACCTGTAAGAAAATCCTGTGCTGCTTGAGCCAAAGCCTTTGCCTGGAAATAAGTGACACGGCGGCTCATGGTAAGAAGATTGCCAAGCTGCTCCGCCGACGATTCACCGTAAGCAAGTGTCACCTCCTGCCCGAGAAGCGTCCAAGGGTTCGGGCCTTCGCCCATAACCATTTCATCGTCAGCCATTTTATCTTCAAGCTCCTGTTCCGCATCAGGTGCTTCCATCGGCTCGTCTTCCAGCAGTTCCTCCTCGGGAACCTCTTCGATTTCGAGATCCATTTCCTCCTCAAGCATCATGTCGTTCTCCATACCGCTCTCAATCACTCCGTAAAGCTTGAGAGCCTTGAGCTGTTCCGCCGCCTGCTCCGCATTGTAGACCGTGATGAAGGCATCGGCATCTTTCGGAAGGTATTTGGCAAAGCCCACTTTTGCAGCCCGTTCCTCATCACTCAGACTCGCGGAAACCTCCGGTGAAACCACCTCGGCGACAGTCTCCTTGACCACCTCGATAACCTTTTCAGGAATTGAATCTTTAGCCGTATCAGGCTTGTCACAGGAAGAAACCCCCAGAACCGCAACGGATGCCAAGCACCAAAAACCGTATTTCTTTTTCATCTCCTCCAGTAAATGCCCCCCGGAAATCTGTTCAAGGGAAAACAGAAAAACCAGTTTCAGTTACGTCGGCAACACCCCTTCAAAAATGGCCGAGGTCTCACTTTCACCCAGCTCAACATCACCGCCGTACCGAACAAAGTGTAACAGAGCCCAAACACCCAGGGCTCAAACTGGAAAAACAAAATCTTGTGCAGCCAATGGGCAATGAAACCTCCCTCGTAGGTCACGTCCCCCGCCTGTTTCCTGAGATATCTTTCCAGTACAGTCAGAGGGCAAACGATCCCCAGCCAAGCCTGAATCACCACCAGCCCGATCGCAAGGAGGTGCGCCAACCGAAACCACGCATTTCTCACCCATCCCCAACCAAAGACTCCACCAGAAAGGATCAGCAGCAACCCGAAGACAACGAAAGCCACAAATCCCACATGGAAAACCAAAACCGCATCCGCAAAAGCCCTGTAATTACCACTATTCATTTGAGCGCCAATCTACTACAGACTTAGTATTCCCTCCATCTATTTGCGACATTGGCCACATCCTGCGCAGTCAGCATCAACGATCGATCCATCGGCCTCTTGCATCTGATCATGCCTTTTGGTATATCCGGATTCACTCGCCCCCGTCGAGCGAATCCGAACCGTCTCCGGCAGTTCACCCCAGCGCTGCGGTCGTTTTACGCAACGAACAGGAATCCTTGGGTTTTCATAAAGCGCACAAGCCGGGTTTGTTCTTACAACCACGCACCCTGTCCCACCGGACTTTCAGATCATTGTAATGGAAGTGTAAATGCACATATTTCCTCTCGAAATCCCTCCAACTAACCTCCACAGTATTCCTATGGGTGACTTTGAAGAAAAAATTCAGGACGCGCTCGCCGCTCCACAGAACCAAGGCGAAATGGCCGATGCCGATTCCGTAGGCACCGTCGGCTCTCCCGAGTGCGGCGACATGATGCGCATGTGGCTCAAGTTCACCGAAAAAGACGGCCAGAAAGTAATCGACCGCGCCTCCTTCCAAGCCTTCGGCTGCCAGACTGCCATCGCCGTCGCATCCATCGCCACCCAGCTGCTGAAAGGGAAAACCGCAGAGGAAGCACAGAGCCTGAGCGCACAGGATCTCGCCGGAGACCTCGGTTCACTTCCACCTATGAAAATTCATTGCGGACAGCTCGTGGAAGGAGCCTTGAAAAACGCCCTCGATCCATCCGAGACTACTGCCGCTCCTGCAAAAAAATCGCTACTTGGGGAAATTCAGCAAAAAAAATCCTCCGGTATCCGTATCGTTCCCTTGGAGCAATAATTCCATTTTCCAATCCTGAACACAAAACCCAGTGCTAGAACTACAAGACGTCTGCTTCGCAATAAAAAAGGATGGCGAGGAAGTAAACCTCGTTGACAAGGTTTCCATCAAAGTCCCGAAAAGCCATTTCATGGCCATCGTCGGCCCCTCCGGTTGCGGGAAAACAACCCTCCTCAAAACCATAGCCGGCCTCAACCCCGAGTCGGACGGAGCACTCTTCTGGGACGGCCGGAACCTCTCGGAAGACGGCGACTTCGATCCATCGGAAATCGGTTACGTCCCGCAGTTCTCCATCGCCTATGATCCACTTACCGTGGATGAATCCGTCGAAGCCGCCGCCCGCCTCCGGGTGAAGCACGATAGTCTCGACGATCTCGATGAAAGCATCGACCGCGTGCTTGAGGAAACCGGCCTCGCCCCCATCAACGACCGCCCCGTCCGCGTCCTCTCCGGTGGCCAGAAGCGTCGCCTCGGCCTCGCCATGGAACTTGTTTCGAACCCCAAGGTCCTCCTCTGCGACGAAGTCACATCCGGCCTCGATCCACGCTCAGAACGGGAAATCGTCCATCTGCTCCACGATCTCTCACGCAAGGAAGGCCGCATCGTCCTCTCCGTCACCCACTCCCTCGCACACCTTGAACTCTACGATTCCATCCTGGTTCTTCACGAAGGCCGTGTCGCCTTCCATGGCTCGCCGGATCAGCTTACCCACTACTTTTCCGTAACCGATACCGAGGAAGTCTACCCGCGTCTCGCAACGCAAGAGTCCGAGCGCTGGCAAAGCTCCTGGAAAAAGCACAGCGGCTACTACCATGGCATGCTCGAAAAAAACCGGGATCAAGCAATTGCCAACGGAAAGATCGAAGAGCCTACCGCACCGGAATCAGATGAAGAGGAAGCCCCCGAAGCAGAGTTCTCAAAACTCCCCGGCTTCTTCTCACAGTTCACCACCCTTCTCTCACGCCGCTGGCGCATCTTTTTCCGCGACAGAGGCCAGGTTCTCCTGCAAATAGCCATCCTCCTTTGCTTCCCGGTACTGGTCACACTTTTCAGCGAAAAAGCCTCAGGTAACATCCGGAGATATTCAGATGTCCGCCAGGACAACATCGCCGCCGAAGTCCAGGAACAACAATCAGTCCGCTCGGACCAGGCAAAGGTCGGTTCAGCCATCTCGGGCATCATCATGTTCCAGGTCGTCCTTCTCGCACTCATGGGCTCCAATAACTCCGCCCGCGAGATCGCCTCCGAGCGCCCCATTTACGAAAAGGAGAAATTCGCCGGCCTCAGACCCTCCGCCTACCTCCTCTCAAAGATCGCCTTCCTTTCCTGCCTTGTCATCGCGCAATCCCTGTGGATGGCCTGCTTCGTGAATTTCTTCGGAGCCTTCCGGGGTGACTTCATAGAACATGCCATCTTCCTCTTGCTCATCAACGCCTCCATGACATCCGTCTGCCTGGCCATCTCCTCACTCATGCGCACCGCAGAGCAGGCCTCCTTGCTCTCCATCTATTTCGTAGGTTTCCAGCTTCCCCTCTCAGGCGCGGTTCTCGCACTTCCCGAGCACATAGAGGCCTTCACCCGCCCCTTCATCTCCGCCTACTGGGCGTGGTCAGGCTCTGTCGATGCCCTCCAGTCCCAAGTCCACGGTGCCGTCAAATCCGTCATCGACACCTCGCTTTCGAATCAGAACGCCTGCCTCTTTACACTCGGCGCGCACATCTTCATCACTCTCATCCTCGCATGGATCGGCGCCCGCCGCCCGCAATGGGAATAACCTTCCAAAATCACATTTCCGCAGTAGATTGTTAACCACCCTCTTCGTAGAGGTATCACCGTTTAAAAACACAAATTCTCAAAACCATGGCTCGCCGCGCAAGTTCCAGCACAAACCCCGTAATGATCATCGGCATCGTCGCCGCAGTGGTCGCCCTTTTCTTTGCAGGGAAATTCTTCCTCACGAAAAAGTCCTCCTCTTTCGGCGACACCTCCTCGCTCACAGTCCAGGATCTTCTGGACAACGGCAACAGCCTCCGCGGCAGCGAATACGTCGTGGAAGGTAGCATCGATGAAAAGCTTCGCTGGACTCCAAACCACGGCCAGATCGTAAGCCTCAGGGTGGAGACGCCTACCGGAGACGAGATCATCCCAATCCGCATCCCTGATGATCTGAAAACCAACAACATCGAGCGCGAGCAACGCTACGCCTTCAAAGTGGAGTTCGAGCAAGGTGGCATCCCCGTTGCCACCGGAATCAGCCGCCTCTAACCATTTCCCCAAAAAAATCGCCATGAAACGCATTTCACTTCTCGCACTCATCCCGGCCATCGCCGGTGCGCAAGTCTACACACCTCCCTCCGGCGGTGGCGCACCAGCACAGAACAACAGTGACGTCAGCCAGGCTCCGAAAAAGCAGGCTCCAGTCTCCCCTCTAGGCCAGGAAATCCCCCTACTGGACATGTCCGCCGAGACCATCACCGTCGGCGGTGTGACCATCCCTCTGGGCGACAACCGGCTCCTCAAAGCCCGCTTCGAAAAATACCTCAGCCAGCCTCCCGAAACCAACGAGGCAGCCCAGGAATACCGGGAAAGCGTAGACACCATTCTCTCGGAGATCTCCCCTTTCCGCAAAGGCGGCCCGGATCTTCAGGAAGCCTTCAAGCTCCTCCCGCGCGCCTCAACCTACCCTGGCGACGCGAATCTTTGCCTCACACTTGCGGAATCCGTCTACACCGCGCTTCTTGCGAAAAAGGACGTCAAATCCCTTTCCGCCATGAACCTCTCCATCGAGAAGGAAAAGCAGGAAATCATACGCCGCGCCGACTGGGCGGCACGCACTGAACGCGACCCCGTACTCGGTAACAGCAACACCACCGGAGCCAACGGCAAAAATCAGAAGAAAAAAAACGCCCCGGCTACCAGTCCGGGCACCGGTAGCAATTCCCTTCGATATAACGACACCCTCAAGCGCATTACGGAAATCGAACTTCTGAAGAAACAGAACATCGTCCGCACGGAAGCAGGAACCATTCGCACCAAAACCCAGTACCAGGTCAATATGATCCAGTGGTTCGTCCAGCGCCGTTACGAGCACGTGCTCATGGCCTCGCGTTTTTACAACCAGATCTGGAAAGACGGCGATTCCACCCTGCGCATGGACAAAGGTTCCGATGTCTCGAAACTCTTTTCCGAATCCGTCGGGGTTTCCCCTACCGTTTCCTCGCTTGATTCCCTCTCCAACGAAGCAATCCGCGAGACCCAGAAATACGTCCAGGCATTCGATCTGTTGCTCTCCCGTGACGAACTCCACTCCGCCTCCCAGCGCCTGATGGAAGCCTTCGCCCTCGGCGAATACCTCGCACCCGTGGCCACCCTCGAGCTCGAAAAAAAGCTCCGTATCATGGAATACGTCCGCGATCTTCACGAACTTTACGGCACACTCCAGGCACGTGACTACGTCCGCGGAAAAATCCTCGCTGACAAGCTCAAGGAGACGGCAAAGGACTTCCCGTCCTCTAAAGTGGATTCCGCAATCTCGGCCTACACCCTCGCCTCCGATCTGGCAATCGAGGAGGCAAAATCACATCTCATCTCACGCGATTCCGAAAAGGCCGCTGAGAAAATCAAAGCAGCTACCGAACTCTGGCCTACAAACCCCAAGCTGGAGGAATTCCGCACCCTTGTCTCAGCCAGTGGTGGCATCGTCGTCGCACGCAATGACTTCGACCGCCTCCTCGCGGAAGGCAACTACCGGGAAATCGCTAAACGCCAATACGAGCTCGCTCCAGCCATCGCAGGAAATCCTGACAAAGAGGAAGCCTTCAAGCAGATCATGGAAAACCTCCAGAAGATCGAAGCAGCACTCGGAAAAGCCAGCGAATTCGCCCGCATGGGACAGAGCTACAGCGCCTGGGAACAGCTCGCCGAGATCCGGGAGGAATTCCCGGATGATCCGAAACTCGGTCGCGAACTCGAACTTCTCGCCCCGAAGGTTGCCGATCTGACACTTGCTCTCGACAAGGCTCGCCAGTTCGAAAACCGCACACCGAAACAAACCGGCTCAGCACTCACCTGGTATCTGAAAGCACGCAACATCCACCCGCAGTCCGAACAAGCGGAAAAGGGAATCAAGCGCATCCTCGACGAGGTTCTTCCCGAGTCCTAGGCCTTCTTGGAAGTACGCTTCTTCTTGGAATCCTTCGGAGTCCTTTCGGAAGAAATGTTCTCCCCCGCCTCCTGCTCCACCAGCGGCCTGGCAAGCATCTCCTCGTAGATCGCAATGTAGTTTCTAGCCACCTCCTCGTGGCTGAACTCCTTCTCGCTCTGCTCGATCACACGCTTGATCTGCGGCTCCTTCGCCTCACGCGGCAAAGAGTAGAATTCAAGCGCCCGGTCAATCGCCCAGCGCAGCCCGTTCGGATCATAGTCGTCAAACCGGAAACCGTTTCCACTGGCATTCGGAACGTCCATGGGACGCACCGTGTCATAAAGACCGCCCGTTCCGTGGACGACTGGTAGAGAACCGTAGAGCGGAGCTGTCATTTGCGGCAGACCGCATGGCTCGAACTGCGAAGGCATGATCATGAAATCGGACGCCGCGTAACCAAGTCTCGATAAACGCTCGTCAAAGTCCACAATCGCCACCCTGCCCTGCAGATTGAAATCACGGATCAGATCCTTGAAGAAAATTTCATGCGGCCCATTCGCCACTACAGCCAGCTGGAGTCCCCAGTCCCAGTAATCGGAAATCATTTGATAAAGAATGTTCGTCACCAGCTCCGGCCCCTTTTGAACCGGATCCAGTCTTGAAGGCCAGAAAAGCAAAGGCGCATTCGTATCCGCATTGAGTCCCATCTCACGCTGGAACACCTCTTTGTTCGCACGCTTTCCTTCCCAGAAATCATCTGCAGTGTATTTCCTCTCAAGACACTCGTCTGTCGCAGGTCTGTAGGAAATATCCGGAGCATTGAGAATCCCCGAGGCACAGCCCGCATGGTACTTGTTACGGACTTCCTCCCTCACAGACCAAGGCACCACAGGATGCCAGCCTTCCACAATCTCCCACAGGAACCTCGGGCTCACCGTATTGATGAAGTGCGACGCGAAGATTCCGGAGGCAAGGAGATCGATCCCCACATTTGACCTCGCATGATAGTAATCATTCGGATTCCCATTGAAATAAAGGTTCATCCAGAACTCCGCCGCATCAATCCCGCACTCCTCCGTATCCGCAAGGCTCACCAGACGCGTATGGATATTGTGAACCGTAAACAGGCTCTTGATCCCGCGGCGCTTCGCCATGGCCGGGATGAGCGCCGTCATCCAGTCGTTGCAATGGATGAGATCCGGCCTCGCCTTTGGGACGATATTGTTGATCACCTCCCGTTGGAAAACCAGAGCCTTCCGCATCGAATCATCGTCATGACTGCTGTAGATTTTGTCCTGGTAGTAAAAAATCCGGTCTTCCGCCAGGTGGATGTGAGCCTCCGGAAGCACCTCGTGATACTTCTTCAGTTCCTTTTCATGAAGATTGAAAACATCGCCTTGGAAAAGCTTCCGGTAGTTCGGCATCGCCACATGCACGTCCGCACCGAGATTGAAGAGCGCCGATACCAACGACGCGGAGACATCAGCCAATCCTCCGGCCTTCGCTGACATACGCTGGGCCATGTTCCCCATACCAGGTGGCAGGTAAGTAATCTCAGGTGTGACTATGAGGATTCTTGGATTCTCAGGTTTTTCTTTTTTTGCCATGACTCGAAATCGTGGGGGATAGTTATTGGTTAAAGTCAGTGTCTCAGGTCGGGTTTCCCAATGCGATTTTTATCTAGTCAAAGCCTGATGTTTTTTATGTTTCTTTAAAAATGTCCGTTTGCCGCACCGGCACGGGAATAGCCTCGCAGACTTCGCGCCAACCTGGAAAATTCCACTTGTTAGGAAAGCCCGCACACTGCGATGGCTTCACCGGATGAATCCTACAGCCACCCTCGTGCAGCATCACACATTCGTGGTTTTCCTTTTCCAATAGCGACAAGCCGATCCGGTTCGTCCTGAGTCTCGTATACTGCTGGATGAATGCCTCCTCATCCATACCCAGGAATTCGGCAATCCCACTGATTTCAGACTCCTCGATCCGCACGTCACCCGGCCACTTGCAACAGGCTGTGCACCGCTGGCACACGTAGTTCACACCGGGCTCCAGCACCGTGTGATCATTCGCCGGGCTGCCATGGGACTTCCGCTCCGGATTCACTCCAGGCGACTGTAATAATTATTTACCCTGCTGAGGAACCACTTCCATTTCCTACCGGGCTTTCCATTGTCCAAAAGGAAATGTGGGCAGTTCTTGTTCGGAGGAGTCTTTCCACCTCTCGGCCAGTGATAATGCGGAACCACGTTCTTCAGCGGGATGCCATGCTGCTTCATCAGCACCGCAGTTAGTTTCGCGGTTCGGTCTATCGTCGCGGAAAGGTTCGATCCCCTCTCCTCGCACATTTCTATGCCTATCGAATAGAGATTCCCGGGGCCTGAGAAGTCCGCATGCTCTCCCTGCTCGGAAGTGGGCATGTGCTGGACAGCGGAATTGTCATCCACTGAGAAATGCCAGATCAGAAACCCAATGCGGTTTCCCCCCGGTCGCTTTCCGGAGCGCAGAGCACCGCGTTTCAGTGCCAGACCGTGCCTCTCCGCATCCGCGCTGTAGTTCTGCGTACTGTGGATCGTGATATATCTCGGCCTCATCGGCCGCACCACTTTCCTGCCGAAGGTTCCTTTCGGCACCATGTCCACGTTGAGCCTCACCTCGCGCATCAGCGCAGCCCTGGAAACCGAACCGCCACCCGAAGGAGCGGAGCCTCCTACGGCCGGAGAGGGTGAACATTGGAGAAAAAGAAATACCCCAAAGCCCACCAGAAAAATAACGATTAACTTACGCATCTCAATTCAGGCTACGGAAAAGATCGCCCTTGTGAAGAAAAACAAATCATCGCCTCTATCTTCGTGGCCGGTGGCTCATTACCACGCGCAATACAAGAAGTGGCAGAGCACCCAACAACAGCCCCGCCGCGGCAATCTGCAAACCTGGGAACACCCTCGCGCTCCCACGATCCAGCCCCCTCAGAGCCTCGCAGACCACCTGCTCTTTTTTGACATAGAAAAAGCTGTTCCCCGGCAGCCCGTTGGAGGCTCCTTCGGAACGCCTTGCCACATCGCCAAACCCCGTTTTAACCGGCCCCGGGCAAAGATGTGTCACATTCACTCCCGCCTCCTTCAACTCGATCCGCAGCGCTTCGCTGAAGCTGCTCACATAAGCCTTGGTAGCCGCATATACCGCAAAATCAGGAATCGGCAGAGTGGAAGCCAGTGAGGAAACATTCAGTAAGTCTCCCCCACCCGCTTTTACCATGAGCGGGGCAAAAAGATGACTCAGGTGTGTTAGCCCTTCGACATTCACATCCAGCATCGTCTGCAGAGTATCCCACTCAGCCGTCACAAACTCGCCGTAGTCTCCCAGACCCGCGTTGTTCACCAACAAATCCGGCACAACGCCTTCCACGGCCAGCTTTTCAGAAAGCGAAACCCGCTCGCCGCTTTTCGAAAGATCCGCAGGATAAACCGTCACAGCCATTTCGGGAAACTCATCGCGAAGCCCCTTGGCCAGCGCTTCCATCTTGTCCGCACTCCGCGCTACCAGAACCATGTTCTTCACCCTGCCCGCCAGTTGCCACGCGAATTCCTCTCCCAGCCCCGATGAAGCACCTGTGATCAGCGCACATGAAAATTGTTTTTGCATGCCCCAAGAAATGCCCTGCCCGTCACCTCCGCAACAGATGATTCAAAAAAAACGCCTCTCCGGAAGTTCCGGAAAGGCGTTTGGGAAAAAAGAAATGATGGAAAATCAGGCCATACGCTGACCGCCTGCATTCTGATCCACTTTCACCACGCGCAGCGGCAGGCGCATCATCAGCTCACCGTCGCAGCCGATGTCGATCGAGTAGATCCCGTCCTCGGGGAAACGCAGTCCCTGCAGGTTCATGACGATGTTCCGTGTCAGGAACGGCACATCCTTCGGAAGCTGCACCTCGAACTCAGGCTCGATTGGCATGTTCTTCGGGTCGAGCGACTCCCCGTCCTCATTGATGATATTGATCGAGAGCTTGTGTTTTCCCAGATCCTCGGGAGTGAAGCACATGCGCAAGGCAAGCGCGCAAGCCGGATGCACCACTGGCAAAGCACGTGCCGCGAGGGTGTCGAATGTTCCGGAAATGACCAGCTTGCCGTTGTAGTCGGCAGCGAAGTCGCAAAGTGTGGCGATTTGAATATCCATGTAGGTTGATTGATCTTGTTTTGAGTATTGCGACATGACAACGCCGCCAGCACTTGTCGCAAGACAGCGCAAACCGGTAAAGCGCAAACCCGATTCTTTTGCTCCCCTCCGGTTGACATTTTTTCCCGATACAGCCATAGCCATAAGATGTCTTCAGCGCTACTGCCCAAGCCACGAATCATAGGCCAGAAAGTCCGTGTCTGTATCGTCGCTTCCAAATATAACGAGAAGTTCACCGATGCGCTTGTTGAAAACGCCATCGAGGAACTCGGGGAACTCATTCCCATGGCCCGTATCGATCTCATCCGCGTCCCCGGAGCCTTCGAGATCCCCGTCGTCGTCTCCTCACTTCTCGACCGCGCAAATATCAACTGTGTGATCGCCCTCGGCCTCATCATCCGTGGCTCCACCGAGCACGCCGATCTCGTCGGCAGCTCTGTCACAAACGCCCTCCAAGGCCTCGCCGTGGAGTCGCAGACCCCCATCATCCACGAAGTCCTCCTAGTGGAAAATGAAAAGCAAGCACACGCCCGCTGCATAGCGGAATCACTCAACAGAGGCCGCGAAGCCGCGCGCGCCGCCGCAGGCATGATCGATGTCTTCACCGAAATGGAGAAATCCATGCCTAAAATCCCAAGAAAAAAGGACAACTGACCTATGCCAAGCCGCAGGCAAATCAGGGAAGCCACCATTCAATTCCTCTACTGTTCCGATCTCGAAGGCGGGGCGGATCCCTCGCAAATGCGCGAGGTCTTCTGGGAGTTCATCACAGAAACCGACAGGAGAAATCTTCATGTCGCCACATTCCGCACCGTCCAACACCTTGCCAACGGTCGCGGCCTTCGCCTCACGGAATTCGTCAAACGCGCGGAAACCGCCATCCCTTCCCTGACCGCTTTGCCAGCGGCGGAGAAACTGAAATCCTCCCTCACAAACCTGCTCGCCCTCGAGTCATCCTGGAGCATCGCATTTTCAAAACTTGAGCGTATCCCCAAGGATGGGGAGGACGCCATCGTCGCCGCGGATTTCGAGGCCGCCCTCGATCATTTTTTTAAAACAGATCGCGACCTCTCTTTTCACCGTGACCAGTTTCTCAAAGGCACCGTCGATTTTCCCCAGCTCAAAGCCCAGCTGGAACCTGTCGCCGCCTCCGTGCGCAGGCTGGAACGCATCTCCGAGCGCCTCCGCATGGTGGAAGATGCCGAAAATCACCCGGCTCAGAACGACCTCTCAAAAATCCGTGAATCAAAAGCCGAAATCGCCGAGCTTAGGAAAAGCACCGACGCACTCGTAGACGCGGTTCTCACCCATAAACCGGAACTTGACGAAAAACTCGCCTCCATCGTCGAAAACTACACACCGGAGCGTATCGACCCTGTCGACCGCGCGGTACTACGACTAGGCACCTACGAGCTACTTTACACCAAGGCTCCTGCCAAAGTAGTAATCAATGAAGCGATCGAACTCTCAAAACGATATGGCACCACCGATTCCAAGCGTTTCGTAAACGGTCTCCTAGATAAGATCGCCAAACAAATCTCTGAATAAAGAAATCTTCCAATACGGGGAAGGAGTTTCCAACTCCTTTTCAATGCAGGGACTAGATGCAGCCAATCACAAAAAAAGCCGCAGGTATCAACCTGCGGCTCTCTGAAAACAGTCTGGAAACAAATCAGGCCATTCCCGAAATCGGTTTTGGAATTGGTTTCTCCTTCTTCCTGAGCGCACGGCGCATCTTGGTAAGAGCTGAGTTTTGCAGCTGACGGATTCGCTCACGCGTCACGCCAAACTCACGCCCGACTTCTTCCAAAGTCAGAGGCTTTTTACCATTCAGGCCAAAACGCTCATCAATGATGCGGCGCTCACGGTCATCCAGGATAGAAAGAAGCCCGTCAATTTCTCCGTGGAGGTTTTTGTCGGTGAGCATCTCGAGAGGATTCTCGGCATGCTCATCACTGATGATGTCGCCAAACTCCGTGCCTTCGCCTTCATTAATAGGAGCATCGAGAGACGTAGGGCGTTGCGAAGCTTGTTTCAGCATGGCCAGTTTGCGGCGTGGAAGTCCCACTTCATCCGCAAGCTCGTCATCAGTTGGTTCGCGGCCAAGAGCCTCGGCAAGCATGGAGGAAATCCGACGCATCTTGGCAATCTTGTCCACCATGTGGACGGGAAGGCGGATGGTTTTCGACTGGTTTGCAAGAGCACGTTTGATGGACTGCTTGATCCACCACGCGGCATATGTGGAAAGTTTTCCTCCTTTTTCAGGATCGAAGCGCTCCACAGCCTTCATCAGGCCTATATTCCCCTCTGAGATCAAGTCGGTAACAGGTAGTCCGTAATTCGAGTAGTCCTGGGCTATTTTCACTACCAAGCGAAGGTTGGCGCGAATCATGTGCGCTCTCGCTTCCATGTCGCCCTCCTGGATGCGTGCCGCAAGTTCGATCTCTTCCTGAATAGTCAGTAGAGGTGTTTTTGAGATCTCTTTCAGATAGAGTTTCAAGCTGGATTCTGATTCGTAAGCCATGGTAGTGGTTGTTTGTTGTTCTAACTGTTTAACGGTCTCGGAGGTCGAAATATTCTATTTTTCTTAGAGTATCTCCTACCTACCGATGCGAATTAGATTCACATGAACACTTTAGCAACCACCGTGCCGTGCCGCTTGGATATGCGTAACACCCTTACACTCTAAGCGATGGACACTCAGACAGGTGATTTAGCCACGAAGTCTATCGTGCATTTTGTCTCACATGGACAAAATGGCGTGGCAATTTGTCATACCACGCCCTGATTGAGCAGCTCTTCCTCCACCTCATCGTGGAATGGTGACCCGATTCCGATATCACGGATCTTCTGAATTTTACGATTCACGCCAAACTTACTGCGAGGCCCTGTAATCAAACTCGCGACACCGTCCACTGCAAACGGCAACAAGGCCGCCACTCCGGCAATTCCGAGAACTATACCCAAACCGCGTCGTGCACTGCCATTCATGAGGTCACCGACCAAAAGCCCGGCCGCACCGCCCAAAATCACTGGCGCTGCCAATGCGCTTCCTTCCACCCATACCGGAGTCGTGTCAATATGCTGATCTGCCATAAAAAAATCATAAACTGCGATTTTCCCTCACACAACATAAGAAAACGACCACCATCCAATTTCACGTTTTCCAACTTTCCGAAAACCACGGACTTGGTAGTGTCCTGTCGATGTCGAACAAAGATCACTACGCGCTCATTCTTGCCGGAGGCTCCGGAACTCGCTTTTGGCCTCTCAGCAGAGATAACAAGCCCAAGCAGCTTCTCGACCTCTTTGGCAGCGGAACCCTTCTGAACCAGACAATATCCCGTCTCGAAGGATTGGTTCCCAACGAAAACATTCTGATTCTGACCAACGCCCTGCAAGTTGATGAAGTCCG
>JBPOGC010000005.1:0-40694 GCA_051251795.1 Luteolibacter sp.
CCTGAAAGGGCGACATAACTCCTCACCGCTTTGATACCATGCCGCAATCTCTTGCCAATGTTTACGTACATCTGATTTTCAGCACCAAGGATCGGTTCCCTTTTCTAAAGAACGAAATCCGAGAAGAACTTCACGCTTACATGTCTAGCATTCTGAAAGAAACCGCATGCACCCCAGTCCTCATAAACTCGGTTGAAGATCACGCGCACATACTTTTCAACCTTGGCCGAACCGCTTCACTGGCAAAAGCAGTCGAAGAAGTAAAGAAAGGTTCCTCCAAATAGCTCAAAACGAAATCCCCTCTACTCAACAAATTCGCATGGCAAACGGGCTACGGCGCCTTCTCTGTCAGCGAATCAAACCTAGCCGCCGTAGCAAACTACATCCGCAATCAGGAAGAACATCATAAGAAGAAAACCTTCCGGGAAGAATACACGGACTTCCTTAAAAAACACCGGATCGAGTTCGATGAGAAATACGTGTGGGACCAATCCCGCCAGATCCTCTCCTATTTCGAAACCTTCACCGCGCACGATTTGTAATCGGGCTGACGAGAATGCGGATCAAACGTCGGGAAGGTCAGCAGATTCGTTAGATTACTATGCATTGGCAGATAGATCTCGCCTCGCTTCATTGAGGTCGTGAGGTGCGCCTTCACACGTATCGAAGCGCGTCTGGAGGCTACGTTGACCTCTTGTTCGTTCTCTATACCCAGCCTTCCCGCATCTTCCGGGTGGATATCCAGAAAGAGACCCTCCGGATAAAGTTTCTTCAAAATTTCACTCTTCGCAGTGCGTGTCTGGGTATGCCACTGCGCTGAAGTGCCACGACCTGTGATCAGCGTGAAAGGATAGTCTCCGTCGGCGGGTTCCGGATGCGCAGCGGGTGGGGAGAAAATAAATTTCGCCCGGCCTGAAGGGGTATAAAATTTCCCGTCGGCGAACAGACGGCGCTCCGTCTCGAAGTTACTCACGTCCGGCAGTGGCCACTGGATCCCCCCCTGCTCGTCAAGATGATCATAATCACGGATGCCAGAGAAATCACATGGCTGACCTTTTGAAAGACGCTTCATGATCTGGAAGACAGCGGCTGGACTGGACCATTCCTGGAACATTCCCCCCACTCCCCAGAAGCTGGCCAGCAGTTGAATGATGCGGAAATCGGTAAGTGCCTGCCCGGGCGATGGGCTGACTTGTTTGAAGCTTCCAATGCGTCGTTCCGAGTTGATGAAAGAACCTGACTTTTCGCCCCATGCAGCGGCAGGAAGGTAGAGATCAGCTGTCTTAGCCGTCTCTGTGCTGTGATACATGTCCTGGACAACGAGGAAATCCAGCTTCTCGCGAAGCTTGTGGAAGCGACCTTGGTTGATCCATGAATGGGCGGGATTTGTCGCAATGATCCACAGACCCTTAATCTTCCCGCTCTCGATGCCATCGATGATCTGATCGTAGGCCCAGGAGTTCTCCGTAGGTATGGTTTCGGCAGGAAAATTCAGAATTTTGGCTACCTTTTCCCTGTGGTCTGGATTTTTGAAATCATGTCCGCCCAAGAGTCCCGTGGTATTCGAGAAAAGGCGCGAACCCATGGCGTTGCACTGTCCCGTGATAGAGTTGGGACCAGTGCCAGACTTACCGATATTCCCCGTCATCAGGCAAAGATTGATCGCTGCCTGCGCGGTGCGCACACCTTCATGGGACTGGTTCACACCCATGGTCCACCAGATGGAGGCACGCTTTCCTGGAGTGGAAATAAGCTTCGCGATCTCCTCGACGGATTCGATAGGTATTCCGGTTTTTTGCTCAGTCTTCTCAGGGGAAAAGTCTTTCACAAACTCGGCAAAGGACTCGAAGTCTTCAGTATGGTTCGCGATGAATGTCTTGTCAGTCCGGCCATCACGAATGATGCAGTGAGCGAGCGTGTATAAGAGTGTAAGATCCCCTTTCGGCTTTACAGCAAGATGCTTGGTAGCGATCTGTGCCGTTTCCGTCTTCCGAGGATCAATCACCACGATCTCGGCATTGCGTTTGTTCCTGGCGAGTCGTTGGTAAAGGATCGGGTGGGCGATCGTTAGATTGCTTCCAATAAGCACCACCACATCCGATTCCTCAAAATCCGCGTAGGTGTATGGCGGGGCATCAAAGCCGAAGGATTGTTTATACGCCACAACCGCAGTGGCCATGCATTGACGGGTGTTTCCGTCGCCATGCCTCACGCCCATTCCGAATTTTGCGAAAGCACCAAGAAAGGCCATTTCTTCGGTAGCAATCTGGCCGGTGGAAATGAATGCAACGGATTCCTTTCCGTGCTTCTCTTGGATTCCTTTGAACCGTGTAGTGAAAGTCTTTGCAGCTTCCTGCCAGGAAGTCTCCTTCCGCTCGGATTCCGGTGTGTCGCGGACAAGCGGAGTGGTGCCGCGGTCTTTGGAGGCCAGGACATTGAGCGCCTCCCACCCTTTTGGACAGGCCATCCCGATATTGACCGGATACATGGATGACGGAGTCACGCCGACCGCCCTGCCCTCCTTCATGTGAAGGTTCAGCTGGCAACCGGTCGAGCAATATCCGCAAATGGATGTGACCAGGCCATCTGTTGATAAGTTTTCCGGAAGACTACCAAGGCCAAATTCCCCCGGGCGCTGAACCAGCTCCAAGGTAAGTGGACCTTTTTTCTGAAACAGGGCTTTTTGTGCGATTTCGACAAGAGACATAATCAGATGGTCCGGCTAACGGAGGTAAAGAACAGGTGTCTCGATAACAGCTCCGAAGCCAAGAGGACTGGAGCAGCGAGCCACGGATTGATGAAGGCGAGAATGATGGCGAGCCCGGCGGTGCAATATCGTGCGATGGTGATCATCCGCAGCGGCCCGAGGCGAAGACGTGCCTGATGCAATGAGGGAGACCAAATCGCATCCGAAGCAGCACGGAGCAGATTCCCCTCAAAAGCCAGGGAAAGGATCATCAGAAGCGCGAACGCCCAAGGAGAAAGAAAGACCAAAAAGAAGGAAAACAAGGTGGTGTAGAACGCCAGTGAAGTGGGGCGTAGATCCCAGGTTTTCCGCTTCGTATCATGATAGATCATGACACTGGTGAAGACTGCCGCGATGGACATGGGAATTAGCGAAAGCTTCGCCGCAGTGACAGCGAATGCCGGAACGAAAGGCAAGTCAGGGAAAAGCGCTACGAGAGCCAGCAAGCCAGGGATGGGAGCGAGCATACTGAAAGCCAAAATCTCCCGTGATAGCCAGGACGTCCTCAGACCAAGGAAAAACCGCCAGGCTTTCAATGGCTTCCCAAGGTGGAGCGTGGCCGCTACCATCCCGAGATTGAAGATCACAAAACCTGTTAGAGCAAATGCGATGTGTTCCTTGAAAAGGGAAACAGCAAGAATGCCCAGACCCGTCTGGGTAAGCACAAGCATGAGAGCCAAAGGCCAGTGGGCGGGCTCCGGGATGAGCTTTGGCCGGACATTGAGGTGCGCACCGGAGGGAACCTCCCGACCTACGTAGCGTGTAGTAGGTAGCGTGACTCGTGGTGAGTTGAGCCCGGTGAGGAAATCGTTTTTCTCCCTGAGTGGAGCACTTTCCACCTTGATAATAGAGATAGCTTCTGTGGGGCAAGCCTGGACACAGGCAGGTGCCTCACCGACTTCCAGGCGCTGGTGACACATGTCACATTTCCTGACAATACCACGTTTGTGCGAATACTTCGGCACATCATACGGGCACTTGAGACTGCAATATTCACAGCCAATGCACTGGTCATCAAGATGGCGCACGATGCCGGTCTCTTCGTCCTTCTCATAAGCGCCAACTGGACAGCCGTGCATGCACTCCGGCTCCACGCAATGGTGACACGCAGCGGTTACCGTTTGCTGGAAGCCCGGCTGATCATCTCCACCCTCCAGCATCCCGATGTCACGCCATGACTCGTCTTCATCGAGACCGTTCAGAGTGTGGCAGGCAACGACGCAAGCCTTACAGCCAGTGCAGCGGTCGAGCTCCACTTGGAAGGCATATTGTTCACCAGCCTTTGGTTTCTCAAGCGGGATGAGGTGCTTGAAAATATCCGTGCGGATGGTACCACGATCATGCGCGTCAGAGAAACGAGCGATTGGGGTCTGAAGTGTTTTCTGATCATTAAGAAGCTTGTCGATTAGATTCCCCTCGTCCGATAGTCCGACAGTTCCGCATTTGGATTCAGGAGCGACGGTATCTAATGAGATCATGCTGCTGGTGAAAAAATTTCTATTAGCTGATCTACTTCGTGGCGGCGTGTGAAATTGACAAAGCTTTCGTTTTCCTCTCGGAGCTCCAGATACTTTCTGAGGGCGTTCTCGATAAGTGGCGGAATGTCATTGAAAGCAATTGCCTTGAACACCTCCTTCGCGATGCCCTGCTCGTCATCCACCCCGCCGCCGAAAACGATGTTGTAGCCTTCGACCTTTTCGCCGGACTCCAATGTGACAGGAACACCCATCATGCCGATATCCCCCACGTAATGCTGCGCGCAGGAGTGATTGCAACCTGTTAGATGGATATTCACAGGCTGGTCGAGCTTGAGCTTGGAGTCTAGATACTCAGTGAGGACGAGTGAGTGGCCTTTCGTATTTGCCGCGGCGTATTTGCAGCCGGTGTTTCCGGTGCAGGCCACGAGTCCACCGGAGATCGCGGTATTGGTGTGTTGCAGTCCCGCAGCGATGATCGCGGCCTGGGCGGCTTCCAGTTTCTCGTCTGGAATGTTTGGGATCAGAAGGTTCTGCCATGCGGTGAGGCGGATGTCGCCCGTTCCGTATTTGTCAGAAATATCCGCGATGTCATGCATGGTTTCCACCGGCATGCGCCCAACGGGGATCACGACTCCGATGTAGTTCTGACCGTCCTTCTGCTTGAAGGTTCCGACGTGGCCGTGCTTGACCTTTGGACGGGGTTTTTCTGTGAACTCCTCGGAGAGATATTCGATTGGGAAAGCGAGTTTCTTCTGGGTCTCCTCAAGAAGCTTCGGAATCCCCCAGTCATCAACGACATATTTGAGGCGTGCTTTCTTACGGTTCGTGCGATCACCGTTTTCAAGGAAAACGCGAAGGATAGCGGCGGCGATGGGGATTGTTTCCTCTGCTGTAAGTATGATTCCAGAGTCGGTTGCGAACTGCTTGTGTCCAGTGATGCCACAAAGCTGCATGCGAAAATAGACGCCGGGTGCCAGCTCTTTGCCAGAGGCTGTGACGCATGGCTCGGTGATCTTCACCGCGTAGAAAGCGATGTCATTCGTGTCCGCACAAACGGAGATGGCTCCACCGGAATCGAAAGAGATATTGAACTTGCGAGGGAGGCCGTAGAGATCGCGGTTGTTAAGAATGTTATAGTGCATCGCCTTGGCTAGCGGCAGGACATCCATCAGTTCGTCAGGATCGAAGCCCGTCGTGGGCGTGGCAGTCACGTTGCGGACGTTGTCAGCGCCAGAGCCGCGTGATGTCAGGCCGATCTCTGTAAGCTTCGTTAGAATCTTCACCGTGTCCTCCGGCATGATTTCACGCACCTGAAGATTGCCGCGTGTGGTGATGTCGCCATGCTTTCCACCCCAGTCGTTCGCGATTTCAGCCATACCGCGGAACTGACGAGAATCCATCGCGCAACCGGCAACGCGGATGCGGAGCATGTAGGAGTCCTGGGCGGGTGTCACATAAAAGAGTCCGTGGAATTTGAATCGGAAAATGTCGCCATCGGAGGCGAATTCGTTGCAAGCGGCCGCGTCCAGAATGCTGTCGTAGCAATCGAGACCGTTCTGCTCGTGTTTGATGACTTCTTCACGGCAAAGTTCATCAATCGGTGTGCCGTATAGCGTTTGTTCAACAGCTTCGGCGGGGTCTGCGGTGAACTGCCCGGAAGCGTTCTGACCGAGAAAAGGGAGTTGCTTTGCAGCATCGACAAAGCCTTGAAGATAACCGGTTTGTTCAGGGGAGAATGCAGAGGTGAGTTGATCGTTCATGGCGTTTTGGTTTCAGGGAAAAGTCCGCCTCCCGCGCATGACGGGAGGCGGATGATACGTGTTTTGGAATTAGAACTTGTAACCGAGTTCAACGGTAACTTGCTTGATATTGCTGAATGCGCTGGCGCCATCAGCCTCAAAGTAGGCAAGCTTTGTGAGTGCGGTGAGGTTCGAAGTGATTTTCTTCACAAGCACGAGATCAGCTTCGTAGCCGTAGGCACTTGATGCCTTGCCATCGAGGTAACCGTGGAGAACTGCTGTCATGACAAGTCCACCGGGAAGGCCGGCTTTTTTGTAACTTGTGTAAATGTCTGTAAGACCATTGTAACCACCCGCTGCATTGAGCCCGATACGCTGAAGGATGAACGCGTCAGCAAAACCATTGAAGGCATGAACTGTTGCAAACGGTGTCTTGAAGTGATCACCGAGATATTCCACACCCACTCCGAAGTCACCGGCATCAGTGGTCAGCGTATACTTCACGTGACCATAGAGAGCGGAGTAATCACCTCCTGCGAGGGCACTGGTTCCGTCCTGATAGGCGAATTCAGCATGAAGACCGCCGGAAGTAACGAACGTTCCGACCGTGTTGCTCTTACCAACGTTGGCGTTGTTCTCAACATCGAGGAGGTAGGCATAACCACCGACTTTGCCGAAATCAGCATTGTAGGAAGCATCGAGAATGTGGAAGTCACCTTCGAAAGCCTGGAGCGGAGGCCCGGGAAGCGCGTTATTTGCATCAGCACCGAAGATACGCATCACCTGGTTTGAGTATGCATAGGAGAACTCGAAGCAATCGCTGCTGTAACCAACGAGCGCAGCATCAAAAGTCTGCTCGTTCTGTCTCCATCCGACGTTACCGATGAACGCGGCATTGTTCTTAATGATGCGCTGACGACCGACCTTAGCAAGGAAGCCGTTTTTCTTGTATTGCGCGAAGAGCTGGTTGAGCTCCACGTTGTTCGGATCAGCGATCACCGTGTTACCAGCCACATAAGGACGGGTTGAGGTATTTCCTGTGGGGTTACTCCGGAAATCCTCGATGATACCCTGGGTTCCTTCTCCTTCGGCGAAGAGACTGAAACCATTGAAATCACCAAGCATGATTCCGAAACGCGCACGTGCGGTGAGCGAATGAGACGGATCAAAACCTTGTTGCTGGCGGAACTCGTAGCGAGTACGCAGGTCAAGGCTCGGAGTGAACCACGAACTCTCCTCTACCGGCGCTTCGATTGGCGCTTCGGTCGGAGGAGCGATTGGTTCTCCCGCGTGCGCCGCGGCACAGGCAAGGAGTGCGAATGTTGTTATTGATGTTGTCGTTTTCATATTGTGTTTCCTGACAATTCCTAAAAAGCGTGCCATGTGCCACAGACAGGAATCCTTGGAGTTGTTCCAGTGAATGCGTCTATCCACACGATGAGGCCAGTTCATATCAGGCCGCGCTCACCTGCGGAGCCGCCAACAATTCCTTTTCGAGCTGCTTCAACGTGCTGTCATCCGCATACCCCATCGTCTGACCACCGCTAAAGGTGCGGGTGACCCCCTTGAACTGTGAACGTTGTTTCAAAAATGCCAGCAGGTGCTCGCGATATTCAAAGAATTTGGGATCGTGGAAAACATCGTTTCTGTTCCTCGGACGCGGAAAGTCGATTTCCAGGATCTCGCCCACACCCGCTTTGGGACCGTTGGACATCATCACGCAACGGTCTGCCATGAATACCGCCTCGTCCACATCGTGGGTAACGATCATCGCGGTCATCTTTTCCTTCGCGAGGATATTGATGATCACATCCTGAAGCTCCATGCGTGTCAGGGAATCGAGGCGACCGAACGGCTCATCAAGAAGAAGAACCTTTGGCTGCAAAGCGATGGCACGGGCGATGCCCACCCGTTGCTGCATACCACCGGACATTTCCCCGGGATACTTTTTCATGGAATCACTGAGACCAACAACGGAAAGCGAGTGCTCGACGATCTGTTTTCTTTCCGCCTTGGAAGCGTGAGGGTAGATGTTTTTCACACCCAGCATCACATTTCCGAAAGCCGACATCCAGGGCATGAGGCATGGCGCTTGGAACACAACGGCTCGATCCGGCCCTGTGCCATCGATTTCCTTGTCACCGACAATGATACCTCCACCGGAGACTTCATTCAGCCCGGCAAGCATGGTAAGGACTGTCGACTTTCCGCATCCGGAATGGCCGATAAGGGAAATGAACTCCCCTTCCGCAATGTTCAGGTTGAAATTCTCGACCACCCGGAAATCTTCGCCATAAGGATTGGGATATTCCTTTATCAGGTTCGAAATCTCTACTGCACGTTTGATTTGGCTCATGGGAAAAATGTGTTGCTCTTAGGCTGCGGAGCCTGGGGTTCTGTGGGTGATTTTTGGGTTCTTCATCTTGAAGCCCTTCTTGGGAAGACTGAAATCCCGTGGACGAATGTCCGGCATTGGTACGACATCAGCAGTAGTCAGCGACTTACTTTCTTCATTCAGCCCCATCATGTAGGTGGTGATATCCGCCTTGAGACGCATGAACTCCGGGTTGTCATTGAGAGTGATACGATCGCGCGGACGCTCCATATTCACAGCGAACTCTGGTGCGAGTGTCGCCTTTGGCCCCATAGTCAATGGCGCGATGCGGTCTGCCATAAGAACGGCTTCGTCCACATCATTGGTGATCATGACCACAGTACGTTTGTCCGTTTCCCAGATGTTCAGGATCTGATCCTGGAGCTCAGATCGTGTGAGCGCATCCAGAGCGGAAAGCGGCTCATCAAGCAGAAGAACCTCTGGATCCAGAGCGAGCGTCCTGGCAAGTGAAGCGCGCTGACGCATACCACCGGAGAGCTCGTGAGGTTTCTTTGTTCCGGCGTGATCAAGACGTACCATTTTCACGTAGTGGTTCACCTTGTCCATCACATCACCTTTTTTCAGAGAGGGAAAAACCCTCTCGACTGCAAGCTTCACATTGTCATTCACCGAAAGCCATGGAAGCAGAGAGTAGTTCTGAAACATCAGGCCACGGTCTGGCCCCGGCCCTTTGTTTGCCTGGCCCTTGAAAAGAACCTCACCACTTGTCGGCTGTTGAAGGCCAGCGAGAAGCGACATCAGAGTCGACTTACCTGCCCCGGAAAAGCCGATGATCGCGACGAACTCGTTTTCCTCGACCTTGAGGTTCAGATCGGAAAGCACTTCGATGCGGCTCGATGGTGGCCCGAAGGCGACTGATACGTTTTTAAATTCCAGCATATTGAGATCGGGTTGGGCTTAGATGGCGGTTGGCGAGCCCTCGAAGGAAACGAGGCGCTGGAAGACGATCATGATGCGATCCAGGATAAGACCTACGAGGCCGACCAGGAACACGACCACGACCATTTTCGCGAAGGAGTCGGAAGCACCGTTGTTGAATTGATCCCAGACGAACTTACCAATGCCCTCGGAGGAGGCGAGAAGCTCGGCGGCGATGAGCACCATCCAGCCCACACCAAGGGAGATGCGAAGACCTGCGAAGATGAGCGGTAGTGCGGATGGGATAACGATCTTGAAAAGCCGTGGCCAGAAACCGAGGCGAAGCACGCGGGCAACGTTCAGGTGATCCTTGTCAATGCTTGCTACGCCGAGCGCAGTATTTGCAAGTGTGGCCCAAAGTGAGCACAACGCGACGGTAATCGCAGATGCGATGAAGGCCGGATTGATCTCGTAGCTGCCGATGAGCGGAGCCTCCCACAGCCACTCCATAATCTTACTCTCAGCTGGGGACGGGACGTAGAAGCTGGCGATGATCAGGCAGATCGGTAGCCAGACGATGGGAGAAACTGGCTTGAAGCTGGCAATGAATGGCGTCATCGCGGCCATGAATGTGGAGCTGAGCCCGCAGAGGATGCCAATCGGAATCGCAATTGCGGAGCCAAGAATGAATCCTGTGAAAACGCAAAGAACGGAACGGCGAACTTGATACCAAAGAGTCTTCGGCATGGCATATTCGGAATCGATGGTCTTCTGCAAGCGTTCCTGGCGCTTCGCGATGCTTCTGGCCTTCTTGAGGGCATCGGCACCAGTCAATCCTGCGAGCTCTGCCTTTTCCGTCTCGATCTTTTCTTTTTCAGCCTCGATTTTCAAGGAGCGGTTGTCGCGTGTGAGTTGGTCGATGCGCTTCTCCAGGAAGAGCTTTTCCTCTGCCGCTTCCGTCTGAAGACGGAGAGCTTTTGCCACTACCGGGGACTTCTGATCACGGATTTCCTTGATATTGTTTTTAATCAGTGCGAGCTCATCCTGCTCCTCTTCGGATGCGGCTTCATTTGCTGCGACTAACTCTGCAAAGCTCGTGTAAGCAGCCTTATCACCAGGCTGGAGTGCCTCAGATACCACTGCGATCTCCGCCTTACGATCAGCTTCCATCTTGTCATACTTCGCACGCAGGCTGTCATATGTTTCCTGAAGGGGTGCAGCTTCTTTTCCTATCGCCGCGGAGTCTTCTTTCTTGGCCTTTTCCACACCAGCTGTTGTCTCCGCGATTTTCTCCGGGACTTTTTCCAGGGCAGCCTCTGCTTCGGCGAGAGCTTCTTCACGGTCGGCTCCGGTCAGGTTGTAGTCTCTGCGCTTTTGTTGCTCACGGTCTGCGAAGAGATTGATGGAATTGTAAGAGCTCAAAGTTTCCGAAGGATTCGGGAGTGAGCCGGACTTGGTCTTCACGTTCTTGGAAACGGCGAACCAAGCCACAATGAAAACCAGGATTGCCAGGATAGGAACCACGATCCATTGCCCAATTTTCTTCAACTGAACAGAAGGCTCCTCGCCGTAGCTCAGGCGGACGATCGGCGCAAGGAACGTAAGTCCCGAAACGTCAATCGCCTTTAGGATGGGATACTTGATTTTGGAGAAGATATTCATATGAAGTAGTTCGTAGAGTGCATGAGGCAGGCCAAGTACGATGAAAGTGACTCATTTGCTCTATTCAGCCCAATCAGCGTGCGAAAAAATAAAAAACCCCGGTATTTCTACCGGGGCTTTGAAGGGTTACTGAAAATTTACTCAGGATCTTTGTTGCCGATTTTGTGGCTGTTCAGGTATTTGATCGGCTCTTTGCCGTCATAGGAAATACCATCGATGAAGTCGGAAGTAGCTGGCTTGAAACCATCTGTATCCCAAGGGATATCCGCCTCTTTGATTTTCTCCTCTTCGAGAAGCATCTTAGCAGCTTCTAGATAGATAGCCGGCTTGTAGACTTCCTTGGCAGTCTCCATGTACCAGTCCTTGGTCTTAGGCTCGGTAATCTGACCCCAACGGCGCATTTGCGTGAGGAACCAGATGCCATCGGAATACCATGGGTAGGTGCACTCATGTTTGAAGAAGACGTTAAAGTCAGGCATCTCGCGCTTGTCAGTTTTCTGAAACAGGAAGTATCCGGTCATGGAGTTCTTGATGACATCGAAGTCAGCACCCACGTAGTCTGGACGTGAGAGGATGCGTGCAGCTTCCTCACGATTGATGAGCTTGCCGCTTTCGTCCGTTTCATCGAGCCACTGACCTGCAAGGATGAGTGCTTTTGTGACTGCCAGCATGGTCTGTGGATTTTCATCCGCCCATGCCTTGGAAACACCGAAGACTTTCTCCGGGTTGTTTTTCCAGATATCGTAGTTGGTGGTAACAGGAACGCCGATTCCTTTGGCAACTGCCTGCTGATTCCAAGGCTCACCAACGCAGTAGCCCTGAATGTTACCTGCTTCAAGTGTGGCGGGCATCATTGGCGGAGGAGTCACTGAAAGCTCGATCTGAGCGTCTGTACGTCCACCGATGTCACTTTCCGTGTAGAAACCGGGATTGATATCGGCAGCTGCGAGCCAGTAGCGGAGCTCGTAGTTGTGAGTGGAAGTCGGGAAAACCATTCCGAACTGAAGTTTCTCACCGTCGTCGAGCTTCTCCTGGACGACTGGCTTGAGAGCGTCAGCAGTGATCGGGTGCGGAGGAGTCGGTGAATCCAGCTTGGAATCATTTGCCTGCATTTCTCCCCAGATCTCGTTGGAAACGGTGATTCCGTTACCATTCAAGTCCATTGTGAAAGCTGTGATGATGTGAGCCTCTGTGCCGAAGCCGATGGTCGCCGCGATTGGCTGACCGGAAAGCATGTGTGCGCCGTCGAGTTCACCGGAGATGACGTTATCGAGGAGGGTTTTCCAGTTTGGCTGGGCGATGACTTCCACCTGGAGGCCTTCGTCTTCAAAGAATCCTTTTTCCTTGGCGATGACGATCGGCGCACAATCGGTAAGTTTGATGAAGCCGAATTTCAGGGAGTCCTTTTCGACATCGAGTTGCTCCGCGTGGAGCGGAAGTATTGAAGCGGCAGCTAGGCCGATGGTAGTTAGAAGGTGTTTCTGTTTCATATGTTTATAGCTTGTTGATACTTATCGATTCTATCGTTTGTCTTGGAATTTCAGGCAGGTTGAAGCTGGCATTCTCGGTTCCCGTCAAAGCTCTCACCGTGCCATGGGAAATTTTCCGACAAGATTTAGATGGTGGTTGTTTTTCTAACGCTGATGAAAGGAACTCATGCGATGGCGGCAAACGGCCTCCAAGGAAGGACGAGACTCACATTTCTTGTTTTTTGATTCACCCACACCTACCTTTGCTGGAAATGCATCCTGAGCTACAATCACTCCTGCGGAAAAGAATCGAAGTAATCGGCGACCACTCGCTCCGGGACAAAGACCCCGCACTCCACCTCGAAGCCCTGAAAGACGTTTCGGAGAAAATCCAGCAATACGGAGATACCAACACCAGCGCTTTTGACGGCAAGCTCAAGCACTACATGGCACAATCCTCTTACCAAAAGGCATTGGAGCATCTCGAGTCCCGATAAATCGTTTTCCCAAACCTGATTTTGCTACAATCACTGCGTCTCCTGAATTTTCGCTGCTTCGACTCCCTGGAGATAGAGGTCGCAGGCGAAGGCGCGATTTTCACGGGCAACAACGCACAGGGAAAAACCTCCGTCCTTGAAGCCGTTTGCATGTTGGTGAGGCTTCACTCTCCACGGACGAACCGTTTCCAGACCATGAGCAAAATATCAACGCCAGGATTCGGCGTTGCGGGTGATCCCTGGGGCGAGGAGAGGAAAATCCAGCAAACCAAAAGCGGCCTGGTTCTGAAAAGGGAGAACGAAGTGATCGCAAAACGCTCGGATTACCTGGCGGACGGCGGATTGGTGGTATGGATGGGCAATGAGGATCTCTCGCTGATCCGCGGCCCGGGGGAAACCCGGCGGCACTTTCTGGACTTCATGGGTGCGCAGCTGGATCCCCGCTACCGTACTGCCTACACCCGCTACAAACGCGTTCTCAAGGCTAAAAACCTTTTGCTAAAGGAACCCACGCTACGCCTTCAGGAACTGCTTGCCTACGAAAGCATTCTCATCGAGCACGGCACATTTCTCACGGAGAGCAGACGGAGGATTGTCGAACTCATCTCCCCTCTCGCCGCAGCCGCCCAGGTGGAAATCTCCGGGAAAAACGAACTGCTCAACCTCGAATACCTGCCGGCTTCAGGCACGTGCATGAAGGATTCGATTCTCCAGGCCAGAAAGCGCGAGATCGCCACCAGACAAGCTGTGGTAGGCCCTCACCGTGACGACCTGAAGATACGCCTGCAGGGAATGCCCGCAGGTGAATACGCGAGTGAAGGCCAGCAGCGGACGATAGCCCTGGCGCTGAAACTCGCCCAAGGGGATCTGCTGAAACAGCAGCTCGCAAAAAGCCCCCTGTTTCTTCTGGATGACATTTTTGGCGAGCTCGACCCGGACAGGCGCAATGCCTTGCTGCATCATCTCCCGCGAAAGTCCCAGAAATGGATCACAACCACGCACTTGGACTGGATGAAGTCAGACGAAATTCTCCAAGGCCTATCAAAGTTCAGTGTCCGTAATGGCAGCATATCTGGCGTATGAAGCCGGAACTTCGGAGAAACCCTTTTTAAGAAATCATTCCGGACGATTGACTCTTTCCTCCAATTGAATTACTTAGTAACTACATGAAAATTCAATTCCTAGGCATTCTGGCGGTTTTTATGGCACTTCCGTTGTACGCCCAGACGGATCAAGATCGCAGATCCCTTCTGGATTCCGATCCCAAGGTCGCCTATCTGGAAGAAATCGTGGAAAAACCGATCAAGCTGAAGGTAATCAAAGAAGCACCCGTCTATTCCGACAAAACCGGAAGCCACAGGCTGGGTTATCTCAAGGCGGATCAAGTCGTGGAGTTGGAGGGCATGACAGAAAAAGTCTACCGCGTGCGTGGCCAGGGAACTCGCAACGGCATCGCCGGCTGGGTCGCTCCATGGGCGTTTTCACATCCTCAGGAAGGGTTTGTTGAAAAACTGAAAAAGCTATATGATCGCCAAATGGCCGTAAACGAAGTCATTGCGGCTCACGGCGTAGCCCTTGGCATGACAGATGGCGAGGTGGCAAAATCCCTTGGAAAACCAACCAAGACTTCTGTTAGAAGAACAGCCGACGGGCAGGAATCAACCTGGGAGTTCACCACCTATGAGGAAGTGAAACATTATGTCACCAGGACGGATCCCTATTCCGGTCAGGTTTTTCGTCAGCTCTCCCATGTGACTAAAGAAGAGACTGGAAAAACAACAGTGGAGTTCAAAGATGGTCTCGTCACCGCTCTGGAAGAAACCGAAGACAACGGTTTGGGGGCGCCTCGTATCATCTCACCTCCATTGGTGATCGCGTGGTAGATAACCTACCTTGATCCGTCCCTGTAGATCTCTGCGGACTGCTCGACCGTCAGTTCAGAAAGCGCACCTTGAATCGGCACCTTCATCGTGACCTTTGTGGAATTTTCATCACCTCCGTGACGTTTGAGCAACTTGGGTGCTTTCGCGAATGACTCCCTTGGCATGGTAATCAAAAATTCACCTTCATACTGAAGCGTCTTCGTAAGACGCTCGGCAATCCTCGCATCTTCCCTGCGTTTTTCCAGGTTCACACCCAGCTTGTCGAACAACGAATTGTCACCAGCCTTTTTGAAACCGATAGCCCCCTCTTCGTTCAGATTCCGCCCGGCAGTAGGTAGCGTGAGATCGATTGACTCTTCGATTTCATCATCATTCATGATCGCCTCCCTATCGACAGATCTTCTCTGTAATCGTGTGAACGTATCGATCTCCTCGGTAGAAGGAGTCCTCACATTGATCCCTCCTTTCAGGGAAAGCAGAGATCCTGCTCTCAGGTTGACTTCGCTCACGGTGATTACCCCGTCGTTACTCTTCAACTTGAAGGAACCCTCATCCAAATCAAGACGCCTGTAGGTATTGAAAGAGTCCACGACGCTAAGCGCCTTCAACAACGGAATCTGATCCCGCAAAACCAAAAGATCCTCACCCTCCAGAGTGATTTTCCCTTCCAGCCCCACACCTGCTCCCGAGTTCGTGGATCCGGAAACCTTGAAAGTCCCGGAGAGACTGCCCTCAACATAGCTTCTCGCGCTCATTGGGATCAAATCCGCCACATTCATCTTGCGAAGCCTAACAAGACCGGAAAGCTCCGGACGCTGCCCGGTTGAAACCTTCACATCTTCAAAAACCACCCGCCCTTCACCTTTCGTGAAAATCCCTTTTTCAAAAACAATGCCATCCCCATCCACTATCACATCCATTTCCTCGATCTGAAGTCTCTTCAGCCAGTTCTGTGAAAAGGTGCCACCGCGGAACTTGAGCTTCCAGCCCCCCTTCGTGCGCTGGGCTGTCATGTCGCTCCCAATGATAGTTCCCTTGGTATTATTCGAATATCCCCATCTCAGTGACATATCAGCCACTTTTATCGTATGGATCAGGATATCGGGAAATTCCGGGAAAAACGTCTCGCGTATCGCAGTCGCATCATCTTCCGAGTCAGCTCCCGCCTTCAGCCCCAGATTTGCCTGTGAAATTTCGATCACACCCGGATCCCAGGTCTTCCTGAAAAAATCTGCCATGGATCGCTGGCACCTTAGGTTGCTGATCTCCAGATCGTTGAAAAACGTCCGTTTTCCGCCGATCATTGCCAGCCTTTGAATCTGGAACTCGCCACGCTCCTCTTTCAAGCCTTTGACCTGCAGTTCAGCTGCGTGCAATCGGTTCTCCAACGATGCCGTCACATCCTCCTTGTAACTTTCCGATTGCGGCTTCTTGAACAGATAAATCGAAAATCCCGCCGCGACAATCGCACAGACGACCAGCACTCTCGTTATCAGCTTCATCAGATGATATGTCAAAGCACCCTGTGATCCGACACCGGAAAATGAATATTTAAGCTGAAACCAAAAGCCCTGGCTGGAAACCCACTGGCTCAGGCGCTCATGGAAGTTTTGCAATTGCTCTGAATCTACCGGTCTGCTCATTCTCTCCGCAGATCAAAGGCTCCTGCTTACGGTCTTGCGAGAAAAAAACCATCTCATCCCAACCAATCCCAATTCCCTTGGAAACAGCCGATTACAAAGTCCAACTCGAAATCTTCGAAGGCCCCCTGGATCTACTCCTCTATCTCATCAAGAAAGACGAGCTGGACATCCACGCCATCTCCATCGAGCGAATCACACGCCAGTATCTGGACTACATAAATACTTTCAAGCTCCTCAACATCGACCTCGCATCCGAGTTCATTGTCATGGCTGCGAACCTGATGTATTTGAAATCCAGAACACTTCTCCCCCGCACTGAGCAACCTCCCGAGGACGACGCGGAGGACGACGATCCGCGCTGGGAGCTCATCCGCCAGCTCATCGAATACAAAAAATTCAAGGACGCCGCCGGATTCCTTTCCATCCGGGAGCTTGAGCAACAGGGACGCTTCGCACACCAGCCCGATCCTGCTGTGAAACCACCCGAGGCTCCACCCACACTCGCAGAAGTCTCAATCTTCGATCTCATCCGCGCATTCCAGAATGTCCTGAAACGCTTCGAGGAATCGCACGATCTTGGTGATATCGTCGATGACCGCTTCACCGTTTCCGATAAAATCGAATTCCTCCTGGAGCGCTTCCACCCCGGCGAGGCACTCACCTTCGACACACTGTTCCAGACAGCATCCACCATGTCCGAAGTCATCGTCACCTTCCTCGCCGTCCTCGAGCTAATGAAGCTCAACCAGTTCGTCGTCCGCCAGGACACACTTCTCGGTTCCATCACCGTGGAAAGGCGCACTGCCGTGGAAATGGAACACGAAGACCCGCCCGAATAAAACCCACCCAAGCAACCCTTCTTATGAAAAATTTCCTCGCCTCCGGCCTGTTCGCCCTTGCCACCATCGCCTGCTCAACCACACAAACTGACATGATCGAAACTCCAAAAGACGTAGCCGCCGCTCCCGCCGATGCCGAAACCACAGCATCCGGCCTCTCCTCGAAGCTCATAGGGAAAGGCACCGGCAGCGCACACCCGAAAGCCACCGATACCGTTACCGTCCATTACTCAGGCTGGACTACAGATGGAAAGCTCTTCGACTCATCCGTAAAACGCGGCGAGCCAACCTCCTTCCCGCTCAACGGAGTCATCGCCGGCTGGACCGAAGGCGTCCAGCTCATGGTCGAAGGTGAAAAACGCCGCTTCTGGATTCCTGCCGAAATGGCCTATGGGAAAAACCCACCCTCTGGCTACCCGGCCGGCCTCCTTGTCTTCGATATCGAACTCATCAAAATAGGACGGTGAACACTACAAAGCACATCATTTTCGCGACAATGAGACTCGGGAAAATCTTCCCGGCTCTTGCAGCCCTGGCATGTCTCCTCACCGCATGCTCCGAGCCACCGGAAAAGCCAGTCCCCGCGCTGGATCCCTCCAAAGCCGTCAAAGACAAAAGCGCCACCGAAGAAGTGACCCCGGAACCCGCCGCACCGGCAAAACCGGCACGCCTCACACGCATGCCCCTGGGCGATCTCTACCAGCTCGTCCAGAGAGACGCCGCTGTCATCTACGATGTGCGTCCAAAAACATTTTACCTCCTCGGGCACATCCCCGGAGCCATCAGCTGGCCTGAAAAGTCCTTTGACCAGGATCTGGCCAAGCACGAACCCAAGATCAAAGCCGCCATCGCAGGCAACACTCCCGTGGTCATCTACTGCACGGACATGGCCTGCCCGGATGCCCTGAATGTCGCCACCCGCCTTGTCAGGCTCGGCCATTCCGTCTCCGTTTTACAGGGCGGCTATGAAGCTTGGAAAATAGCAGCCCAATAATCAGAATAGGAGGGTGGACAATCCCACGGACATTCCCTAAGTAGCAGTTCAGATTTATGTCCAGTTTTTCAAACGTCTCCATCGATACCCTAGCCAACGTCTACTTCGACGGAAAAGTCGTATCCCATTCGGTCACCTTCCCGGACGGCACGAAAAAAAGCCTCGGCATCATGTTCCCAGGCACCTACCGCTTTACCACAGTCGCAGCAGAGCTCATGGAGATCATTGATGGCTCCTGCGAAGTCTCGGTGGACGATACCAATTCCACCCGCTTCATCCCCACGGACGAATCGTTCAACGTCTCTGCCAACAGCGGATTCACCATCACCGTCCACGGAGGTGTTTGCCAATACATCTGCTCATACATCTGATTTCCTGCCGCGTTCCCCCTCACCACACGCACTTCAGAAAAACGATGCGCAATGTTCGGATCAGTATCCTGGCTTTCATCGCTTGCGCCCTGGCCTCTTGCAACTTCGTCACACTCCCGCCCGCGCCCGAGCCATCCGCGGAACTTGTTGAGAAAAACACCGTCACCACCTACACACCGGAGCGTCCGCCGGATGTCCAGATCTGGCTCATTGCGGACAGCCTGCACACCGGCATGGTTTTCCCATACGATTGGCTTTTGGAATCAGGCTTCATTCCTCCCGTCGATTTCCCGGAGGCAAAGTATGTCACCTTCTCATGGGGTGACCGCAGATCCTACATCAACAAGCGCTGGCTCACTGCCAAGGAAATCGTCCAGGCAATTTTCCTCCCCTCCCCTTCGGTCATGGAGTGCATCCCCATCAACTGGGATGTCGCCAGTGTCTCCCCCAACCAGCACATCTGGATGAAACTCGTCCCCAGAAGCCAAGGCCCCCACATTGCCGCCTTTCTAAATCACTGCACCATCCCTGGCGACGACGGGAAACCGATCACAGTAGGCACCGCCAGCTGGGGCGGTGGCGTTCTACTTGAGTCTCCCTACTCCTACTACTTCCCACGCATTTGCAACGTATGGACTGGCCAGGCACTCGAAGCCTCAGGCACTTACATCAATCCCATCTCGTCAATCCACCGGGATCTTCTCGTCATGGAAGCGGAGCGCAAAGGCTGGAGCGAGGTCTGGGACGGCTCCGGCAACAAATTCGTCGAGCAACAATAGGTTTCCCGAGCCCATCTCGCAAAAACTCTTATACCTTACGCATAAATCACCCTTTCACCCGGCTATTCTTGCACCTCGTCATTCCAAGCGCTTAACTTGCAATCGACATGGAAACTCACGGAACTTCATACAATCAGTTGCAGCATTGGGTCGATCAAATGGTCGGCCTCTGCGGCCCGGAAAAGGTCGTCTGGTGCGATGGCTCCCAGCAAGAATGGGACACACTCACCCAACAGCTTTGCGACCAAGGGACTTTCATCCGACTCAACCCGGAAAAACGCCCCAACTCGTTCCTGGCACGCTCCACTCCCTCGGACGTAGCTCGCGTGGAGGAACGCACATTCATCTGCACCAAGCGCCAGGACGAAGCCGGCCCAACCAACCGCTGGTCGGATCCCGCGGAGATGCGCGAGCTGCTCAACGAAAAGTTCACAGGCTCCATGGCCGGCCGCACCATGTACGTCATCCCCTTCTGCATGGGTCCTATCGACTCCCCCCTAGCCAAGATCGGAGTCCAGGTTACTGACAGCGCCTACGTTGTCGTGAACATGCGCATCATGGCAACCATGGGCACCGAAGTGCTCAAGCGTCTCGAAGACGAAAACAACGGCTCCGCTCCCAAGAAACGTGACGGTCACAAGCAATTCATCAAATGCACGCACTCGGTCGGCGCACCTCTGCTTTTCGGAGCGGAAGACGTCCCATGGCCGTGCAATGATGACAAATACATCTCCCATTTCGTCGATGACCGCGAGATCATGTCCTACGGCTCCGGCTACGGCGGCAACGCCCTTCTCGGGAAAAAATGCCTCGCACTGCGCATCGCCAGCTACATCGCCCGTGAACACAAATGGATGGCGGAGCACATGCTCATCCTCGGCCTCCACGCCCCCGATGGCTCCAAGACCTACGTCACCGCCGCCTTCCCCTCCGCCTGCGGAAAGACCAATCTCGCCATGCTTGAGCCACCCGCCGCCTACGCGGAAAAAGGCTGGAAGACATCCATCGTCGGCGATGACATCGCATGGCTCTGGCCGCACGAAGACGGCAAGCTCCACGCCATCAATCCGGAAACCGGTTTCTTCGGCGTCGCACCCGGCACCAACTGGGGCAGCAACCGCATCGCCATGGAATCCATGGAGGAAAACGCCATCTTCACAAACGTCGCCCTCACCGATGACGGCGATGTCTGGTGGGAAGGCCTCACCGACGAGCCACCCGCCCACCTCATCGACTGGAAAGGAAACGACTGGACACCCGAGTCAGACACAACCGCAGCCCACCCGAACTCCCGCTTCACCGCTCCCGCTTCACAGTGCCCCACTATCGATGATGACTGGCAGAACCCCGATGGCGTCCCCATTGATGCCGTCGTCTTCGGAGGCCGCCGCCCTACCACCATGCCACTCATTTACCAGTCCTTCAACTGGAGCCACGGCGTCTACGTCGGTGCCACCATGGGCTCGGAAATGACCGCAGCCGCAGCGGGAACCATCGGCAAAGTCCGCCGTGATCCCATGGCCATGCTTCCATTCTGCGGATACAACATGGGACAATATTTCAGCCATTGGCTGGAAATGCAGCGCTACCTCACCCACCTCCCCCGCTTCTTCCACGTAAACTGGTTCCGCAAAACTCCAGAAGGAAAATTCATGTGGCCCGGCTTCAGTGAAAACATGCGCGTCCTCGAGTGGATCGTAAACCGCTGCAAAGGCAGCGCTGCCGGCCATGAAAAACAGATCGGCTGGACACCTGATTTCGCCGATTTCAATACCGAAGGCCTGGAGGACTTCACCGAAGCCGATTTTGATGCCGTCATGAAATTTGACCGCGCCGAATGGCGTGCCGAGATCGTCTCCCAAGGCGAGCTCTTCATCGACCTATACGATCACGTCCCCAAGGAACTCATCTTCCAGCGCGAGCTTCTCGCAGCACGTCTGGTATAGGGAAATCTCCCATCAAGAACGCCCGGCCTGAGTAAATTCAGAGCCGGGCGTTTTCTATTAAGACCGTTTTCTACAAGCAGCTCACAGCGCCGCTTGAATCGGGATAATGTTTTTTAATGCGGAATCCAGCACAGCGGCAGCACCATTTTTGTCACCCTCCACAGCTCGATCCACCAGCCTGCGCAGAATTTCCATTCTATCGAACCTCATCGCAAACGCCCGGGCATCCGCTGAAAGCTTCATTCGCTCTTCATCACTCATCGCTGCCACCTGATTCAGACAGGCACGAAGCTCGTCCGCGTTACCTGCCTCATGCTCCAGGCAGAAGCCACCGCTGGCTTCCGGAATGCCACCTGTAGAGGTAGTAATCACCGGCCCAAGGCCTCCTGCCAGCATTTTCTCTGCCACGGCGATCCCGAAGGTCTCCACAAACTCCGTCTTCGGCTTGCTCGGCAGACACCAGGCATAGCACCCATACATCAGAGCGCCTTTCTCAGCATCACTCACATTGTCCAGAACCATCACACCTTCCATCTCAGCTGCCGCATTTCTTATATCCTCTTTGGCAGGGCCGTTTCCACAGATGATCAGCTTCTTCTTTCCTTCCAACTCGCTCCCTTTCCAGGCTTCGATCAAGTCGTCCACACCCTTCGCCGGGGCGATTCTGGAGAGAAACATCACATACTCATCCTTCTCCAAGCCACGCGCGGAAAGAATCTTTTCCACCTCCTCCGGCTTCTCCTCAATGGAAACATAGTTGCTCGTATCGATCGCCGGGAAACTGATTCCAACCCGCTCCTCCAGCTGCTCCTTGAAATTCGTCCCGAGACGCTCATCCACCTTGCGACCCGCCTCAACAATTAGCTCCTTCGTAAAAACACTCACCGCAGCCGGATAGTCATGCTCCAGGAAATTCGACAGCACCATCTGCGCCGCTCCCAGCCGGCCTTCCGCCAGCGCATTCCCCACGATATTCGTGATGTCCGAGCCAACAGCTTCACCTACCGTATAGACATCCGCTTCCAACCCGCTTTTCTTAAAGCTATCCACCGCCTGCATCACCATCATCCCATGGGGAACAAGATATAGATCCATCAGCAAAGTCTTGCCCGGCAGGCTGTGCAACAGATCCACCAGATGACCGCCGATCCCCAGCCCCAGTCGCCAATCCAGAACCTTGTAATCACCAACCGGCTCCGGCCTGTCCATGGAAATCCCCTCTGAATAAGGACTGATTGTCGCCAGATCTTTCAATGGAAGCGAACTCGCCTGCAAGATATCCAGTGGATAACTCACGATATGGACATTCTCCATGCCCATTGCCAATGCCGCTTCAGCCAAGTTCCGAGCCTCGGTGGAGTGTCCACAAATAATCGGATCTGCACGGACAAGGAAAATAGCGTTTTTGACAGGACAATCAGGTTTTGAAAGAAGCATAAGTGATTTGAAATTAAGGATTCTTGGCAAACATTGCATTTCCCATGCCAGCCTTCCAAACCACCTCCCGATCCAAACTCACCTGGATTTCGATCCGGATAATCAACAAAGACATTTCAACCGCAGATGAATCGGATGGACGCGAATTCACGAAATAAGACGGTCTTCGAGGCCTTATCCAAAACCAAAAACATCATCCAATTCATCTGCGTTCATCCCGCCTGTCTGTGGTTGGAAAAATTTGATAAACAGCCCCGACTGATCTCAAGCATCATACGTCGGTGGCCTCTCGTGATTGCCGAATTCCGAAGGAGAGCCACCCATCACCAGCTTCAATGTCCCACCACGTTGGAATTCATCCATCTTTAGCCAGCTTCTACTGATCTCTTTCCCATTCAGGAACGCCTGTTGGACGAAAACGTTCTCATCCGAGTTCCCCTCCGTCTCGACAATGAAATCTCCACCTTTCAAATGGAACACGGCTTTCTCAAAAATAGGACTGCCAATCAACATCACTGGTTGCCCGGTAACCGGAAACAGCCCGCAAGCATTCCACACATACCATGAGGAAAGGCCGCCGGAGTCCTCATTTCCTGCCAGCCCGCCGACACCGGTGGCAAACTGGCATTGCATCACTCGCCGCACCACACGCGCCGTCCTGTCATGCCTACCCGCATAGAGATAAGCGTAAGGCGACTCCATATCCGGCTCATTGTTCAGACCCTCGAAGCGGAAGATCCGTTCCCCATGCCCCGCATCCACAAATCCGAAAAACTTGTCCAAAAGTTTCACAAACCCCTTCTCCCCTCCTGCCAACTCAATCCTAGCCCCCATCTCATGAAGAAACCGGAACGAGTAGTTCCAGTTTTCCCCTTCGTAATACGTCGAGTCCTCACGCAACAACCCCGTCTTCTCATCAAACGCATTGCGCCAATGAACCGCCAGCGCCGCGGCCTTGTCATGGATCGATTGCACGCCCGTGGCTCTCGCCATTCTCGCCATGCAGAAGTGCGCATAAGAAATGTCCAGAGTATGCGAAAGCGGCGTCGCTATAAACGTCCGCCCATACTCACCAAACCGGCTCCGCCGCCCCTTCCCGCTCTGACTCGTCTTCCAGAGCAATGACAAAACCCGATCCCAATCCGCTTCAATCCCACGGCACCGGGCATCCTCCAAAATCATATGGCAAAGCCCCGTTGCCTGCTTTGTGAAACGATCCGGCGCATTGTCCATCAGATAGCTGACCGGAAATCCACCTTCCCTCTGAGCCACTTCGCAGAGGAACTCCACAAAAGCCGCTCCACGCTCCGGGAAAAGCGTCATCATCAGCGGCAACTGCGTCTTGTAGGAATCCCACAAAGTCGAAAGATCAAAAAAGAACGGCCCGTCCTTCCCGGTAAAAGGATTTTCATTTGTAAAATCCGCAGGCTTCAAACAAGCGTGATAAACAGCCGTTTCAAATATCTGATTCTGCTCACTTGTGCCGCCACTCACTTCAATCTTCCCCAGGGTTTCTTCCCAGATACCAGCAGCCTTCGTTACTTTATCAGAAAAATTTCCCTCGGCATCAGCACCTGCATCCGCCCACTCGTCCATCCTCAGGGAGAAGCCAAAGACCAACTCCAACTCACTGCCAACATCCCCCTTGAAACCAAACCCAAACGTCGGCCGATTCTTTTGCTTACCTAGATCAAGGACATACTCTCCCTCATCAATCTCGTCCTCATCTTCCCATAAAAAAGCCTTCGCTCCCGCACACTTGCAGCGGAATTTCACAGGAATCCCCTCCATCACCACCTCCCCCGCCACCGAGCCATCTTCTAAAATCGTAATAGAAGCCCACTGCGGATAATTACCCATATCATCCAGAAGCAATCCTCCAGCCGAGACATCCACCACCACCTTCGGAGAAATCCCCTCCGGGAAAATATACCTGTGCCTCACTCCGCGCTCCATCGCGACCACCTCGAAAGCAATCCCCGTTTCCTCGAATTTCCCCGCATAAAATCCCGGCCACGCCCTCTCCTCCACCAGCCCGCACCGCGTCAAACGTCCGTCAATTTCTTCCCCCGCGAGCGGAGTCGTCAGCAGATAATTGTAATACATCCGTATACGCCCCGTTCCGGATTGCTGGAAATGCGCGATTCCCAGCGCCTCATGCCGGTCATACATCACCGGCGGCGCGTCACCGCTCAGCGACAGTCCGTAGCGACCGTAACCCGTCACGTAAGCCCCGGAATACGCGCAGGCAGAAACCATCCCGAACGGCAAAGTCGCGCCCGGATGGGTGTTACCCACAGGCGGCTTCGCACACCACCACATGACCGCGATCCCCTCCGGCTTGGGTAGATCCGCCGCCGCATTTCCCAGGAAAGGATCAACATGGGAAACGAGAGGTAAATCAGTAGGTTTTTCGGTCATCTATTAAAAGGTTTGCAAGGAGGCCAAGCAGCTCCCAGACCAATCACCAACCAAGCAGGGATCCACCGAATGATTTGTGTCGAAATTGTCACCCAAATTCAAACTCCTTTCTGCTAGCGTCCTCCCTCATGGATCCAGATCTCATCACAGAAAAGTTCGACCGCATCCGCGAAGACTACATTGACCAGTTCGACGAAGAACTCGAAATGGAGTTCGGCGAATACGAGGAAGAAAACCGCGACCACGGCGACGGCCAGGATCAGACCGCCGAATTCCGCCGCACTTATTTCCGCGAACTCTACCGCCTCCAGGTCCAGCTCGTGAAACTCCAGGACTGGGTCGTCGATTCCGGCCACAAAGTCGTAGTCCTTTTCGAAGGCCGTGATTCAGCCGGAAAAGGCGGCGTCATCAAGCGCATGACCCAACGCCTCAACCCCCGCATCTGCCGGGTCGCCGCCCTCCCCGCACCAAACAGCCGCGAGCAAACCCAATGGTATTTCCAGCGCTACATCGAGCACCTCCCCGCTGCAGGCGAAATGGTTCTCTTTGATCGCAGCTGGTACAACCGTGCCGGAGTCGAGCACGTCATGGGCTTCTGCACCGAAGAGGAATACCAGGAATTCTTCCGCTCCGTTCCCGACTTTGAGAAAATGCTCATCCGCTCCGGCATCCAGATCATCAAATACTGGTTCTCCATCAGTGACGAAGAGCAGCAGTTCCGCTTCGAGTGCCGCAACCACGACCCCCTCAAGCAATGGAAGCTCAGCCCCATGGATCTGGAGTCCCGCAAACGCTGGGAAGACTACACGAAGGCCAAGGAAATCATGCTCAAAAAGACCAACATCCCGGAAGCCCCATGGCACATCGTCCCCGCGGACGACAAAAAGAAAGCCCGCCTCAACTGCATCAGCCATTTCCTCACCCAGGTTCCATACCAAACCATCGAGCGCGAGCCCGTCGAGCTCCCACCACGCATTCACCATGACGACTACAAGCGTGAACCCGTCAACGACGAGCTCATCGTCCCACGACTCTACTGAAATTCGCCGCAGGCTCCGGACTGCTGCGATCCTTCGCAGCTTTCCAGAAAAGCTCCGTCATTTCCCAAACACCACCTTCCCATCCTCCAACTCCCCGCGAATCACATCACCATCCACAAACTTTCCTTCCAGCACATCCAGTGAAAGCGGATCAAGCAAATGCGCCTGGATCGCCCGCTTCAAAGGCCGCGCCCCATACACCGGATCATACCCCTGGTTCCCCACAAACTCCTTCGCATCCTCCGATAGCGCAAGCCCAAGCCCCTGTTTCGCCAGCCGCTTCCTCACACGATCCAACTGCAAGTCCACAATCGTCGTCAGATCCTCGCGTCCCAGCCGGTCAAAAATCACCGTCTCATCAATCCGGTTCAAAAACTCCGGCCGGAAGTGACCGCGCAACGCCTCCATCACCGCCGCCTCACGCTGCTCCACATTTTCCTCACCCAGGATGAACTGCGACCCGATGTTCGAGGTCATGATCAGCACCGTGTTCCGGAAATCAACAGTCCGTCCCTGCCCGTCCGTGATGCGCCCGTCATCCAGCACCTGCAGCAAAACATTGAAAACATCCGGATGCGCCTTCTCGATTTCATCGAACAAAACCACCGAGTACGGCTTCCGTCGTACATTTTCCGATAGCTGCCCACCCTCATCATAGCCCACATATCCCGGAGGCGCCCCGATCAAACGCGAGACACTGTGCTTCTCCATATACTCGGACATATCGATCCGCACCATCGCCCCCTCGTCATCGAACAAAAATTCCGCCAAAGCCTTCGATAGCTCCGTCTTCCCCACCCCGGTTGGCCCCAGGAAAAGGAACGACCCGATCGGCCGGTTCTCATCCTGCAATCCCGCCCGCGCACGCCGCACCGCATTCGCCACAGCAGTGATCGCCTTCCTCTGCCCCACCACCCGGTCACCCAGCCGCGCCTCCATCGTCACCAGCTTCTGCTTCTCACCCTCCTGCAAGCGGTTCACCGGAATCCCCGTCCACGAGGAAACCACCCGCGCTATATCCTCTTCAGTGACCTCTTCCTTCAGCATCGCCCCGTTTTTCTGAAGCACCAACAGCCCCTCCTCCGCCTCTTGAAGCGCCTCCTCCGCCTCCGGCAAATCCCCGTAGGTAATCTGCGAAGCCCGCGTCAGATCGCCTATCCTCTGCGCCTTCTCCACCTCCGTTTTCAACGAGTCGATCCGCTCCTGCGCCACCCGCACATCATCGATGATCTCCTTCTCATTGCGCCACTGCGCCATCATCCCGGAAGACTCCTCCTTCAGATTCGCCTGCTCCTCCTTCACCTTCTCCAGCCGCGCCGCGGACGCCTTGTCAGACTCCTTTTCCAGCGCCTTCTTCTCCATCTCCAGCTGCATGATCTGCCGCTCCAGCACATCGATTTCCGTCGGCATTGAGTCCAGCTCGATTTTAAGCCGCGAGGACGCCTCATCAATCAGATCCACCGCCTTGTCCGGCAAAAACCGATCCGCAATATACCGATCCGAAAGCACCGCCGCCGCCACAATCGCCCCGTCCTGAATGCGCACCCCATGGTGCACCTCATACCTCTCCTTCAGCCCACGTAAAATCGCTACAGTGTCTTCCACTGAAGGCTCTCCCACAGTCACCGGCTGGAATCTCCGCTCCAGCGCCGCGTCCTTCTCAATATACTTCCGGTATTCATCCAAAGTCGTCGCGCCAATCGTATGCAGTTCACCACGCGCGAGCTGAGGCTTCAGCATGTTCGAGGCATCCGCCGCCCCTTCACCGGCACCCGCTCCCACGATCGTGTGCAGCTCATCAATGAACAAAATGATCCGCCCCTCGGAATCCGTGACTTCCTTCAAAAATGCTTTCAGCCTTTCCTCGAACTCACCGCGAAACTTCGCCCCCGCCAGCATCGACCCGATATCCAGCGAAACCACCATCTTGTCCTTCATCGAGTCCGGCACATCCCCGGAAACAATCCTCCGCGCCAGCCCTTCCACAATCGCAGTCTTACCCACACCCGGCTCGCCGATCAGCACCGGATTGTTCTTCGTCCTCCGCGAAAGCACCTGCAAGACCCGCCGGATCTCATGATCCCGCCCGATCACCGGATCAATTTTCCCCGCCCGCGCCCGTGCCGTCAGATCCGTCCCGTATTTCTCCAGCGTCTGGTATTTCCCCTCAGGATCCGCATCCGTCACCTTCTGCGAGCCACGCACCTCCTTGATCGCAGCCTCCGCCGCCTCCTCCGTCAGCCCCGCATCCTTCAAAAGCCTCCCCGCCGGAGAATCCCCCTTCAGCGCTCCCAGTATAAAATGCTCCACCGAGAGATAGTCATCCCCCATCTTCTCCCGCACCCCATCGGACGCATCCAAAGTCGCCCGCAGCCCCGCACTGATCTGCGGCTGGGTTGACGCACCCTGCGTGGAAACCTCCTTCTCCAGAGACGCCGCCACACTCACTTTCAGCAAAGCGACATCCACCCCGGCCTTCTGCAAAATCGGCACCACAATCCCCCCGTCCTGCTGCAAAAGCGCCAGCAGCACATGCGCGCTCTTCAGCTCCACATGCGATGATTTCGAGGCAATCCCTTGTGCCGATTGAAGTCCCTCCTGAAGTTTTTGAGTCAGTTTTTCGAGTCCCATAGCAGTATAGTTTTTACTGAAAAAACATAACCCAGCCGCCTCGCTTCGCAACCAACAATCGGAGCGTAGGATTCAAAGCGCCGCAGGCTCTGGACTGCTGCGGTCATCCGCAGCTTTCCCAGTGAGCCATCTTCTAAAAACCAGTCCTAAAAAACCTAAACAGGCTCCTTATCCAGCCCAAAAGCATCATGCACCGCCCGTGCCGCATCCTCGATATGGATCTCATCCACAGTCACGGCGATCTTGATCTCAGAAGTCGTGATCATCCCTATATTGATCCCTTTTTCCCCAAGAGCACGGAACATCCTCGCCGCCACACCGGAGTGAGACCGCATTCCGATCCCCACAGCGGAAAGCTTCGCGATCCCCGCCTCCGTCTCCACCTTCGCATCCTTGGAAAGCTCCGCCAAAACCGGCTTCAACGCCGCCTGCGCCTTCCCAAGATCATTCGAATGCATCGTAAACGAGTGCTTCGAGCGATCATCGTTTGAGATATTGGAGACAATCATATCCAGATTGATCTCCGCGTCCGCCAGCGCTCCGAGGATTCTCGCAGACATACCCGGCTGATCCGGAATTCCCGATACCGTCACCCGCGCCTGCGAGCGTTCGATCGAAATTCCACGAATTACCACATTTTCCATATTCGGATGTTCTTCTAGCACAAGCGTTCCTGGGTTGTCGTTCAGTGAGGATCTTACCTCGAATACTACTTTGAATTTTTTCGCAAACTCCACCGAGCGCGATTGCATCACCTTGGAGCCGGACGAAGCCATTTCCAACATTTCATCATAAGAAATTTCCGGCAGCTTCCGCGCGTTCTTCACCACTCGCGGGTCACAGGTATAGACCCCGTCCACATCCGTCAGGATCTGGCAGACATCCGCCCCCAGCGAGGATGCAACAGCAATCGCCGTAAGATCAGACCCGCCCCTTCCCAAAGTATGAACCATCCCCTCCAAGGTGATTCCTTGGAAACCAGCCACCACCAGGGTCTTCCCATCATCGAGAAATTTTTTCATCAGCGTCGGATCCAGATTGGAAATCCGCCCGCGCGTATGCGTCCCGGTCGTCACAATCCCCGCCTGCCTGCCTGTGATCGAAGCGGACTCAACCCCCATACCACTCAAAGCCATCGAGACCAGTGCAATCGATTGCTGCTCCCCGGTTGCCAGCAGCACATCCATTTCACGATCCGGCGGCTCTTCACAAAGCTCATTCGCCATCCCGATCAGCTTGTCGGTCACCCCGCCCATCGCGGAAACCACAGCCACCACCTGGTTCCCATCGTCCCGCGTACGTTTCATCCGCGCAGCGACATTGCGAATGCGGTCAATAGAGCCGACGGAAGTTCCGCCATATTTTTGAACAATCAGAGCCATGGATTTCGTGAAGGGCGCGGATTCAACCCATTCCCCACCAAAACATCAACCGCGAAAACCTACAGCCAGAAAACAGAATTCTCCCACCAAGGAGAAACAACCAGATCCACTCCTCCCGCCCCCTAACGAAAACCCAACCACAGTTTCCGTGTATTCAGTGTATTCCGTGGTTCCTTAAAAACACAACCCAAGCCCCCCATACTTCCTAGGACTCCCCCGCTTTCTTCCTCTGCCTGGCCTCCCGGAAAAACGACTGTAAAAGATGTAACGACTCATCCGCCATCACCCCGCCCGTCACCTCACACTTGTGATTCAGCGGAGGATTCGCATCCAGCAGATTGATCCACCCACCCGCAGCTCCCGCCTTCGGATCACCACAGCCAAACACCACCCGCGAAGGCCGGCAATGCACAATCGCCCCGGCACACATCGGACAAGGCTCCTTCGTCACATACAACGTACAGCCGTCCAACCTCCAGCCCTCCAGCGCATTCTGCGCCGCCCCCAGCACCAGCATCTCCGCATGAGCCGTCGCATCCTTCAGAGTCTCCACCTGGTTCCATGCCCGCCCGATAATCTTTCCCTCATGCACAATCACCGCCCCCACCGGCACCTCCGTAGCCAGATACGCCTTCTGCGCCTCGCGCAAGGCCTGTTGCATAAAATACGCGTCGCTTTGTAAGTCTATAATCGGTTCGTCACTCATTTTCGGAAAACGCCTTGTAGCTCCATCCTCGAAATTCCGCAACGTCACATCCTTGACCTAACCCACAGGAGACGCACCATACAGAAAGACCATCATGACCGAACTTTTCAGCGACAACACCCCTGGCAGAATCTCTTACTACCAGGCCATCCTCGAAGCCGATGGCATACAGACCTTCGTAAAAAACCAGAACGTCTCCGGCACCGAGGGCATGCTCCACATCTTCGCCCCCATCCTCTGTGTCGTAAACGACCAGGACGCAAACCGCGCAAAACAACTCATCAACGACAACGCCCCTTCAGAAGTCCCCGACACAGCCCCGGACATCACCTGCCAAAACTGCAAAGAGCCAAACCCTGCAAACTTCGCAAAATGCTGGAACTGCGAAACCGAACTCACGCTACCGTGAAACACCCCGCCCTCGGCATTGACTACGGAGACGCCCGCATCGGCATCGCCGCCACCGACGAATTCGGCATCATGCCGCACCCCGTCGAGACAGTCCCCGCACTCCCGGATCCTCTCCCACGCATCTCCGAGCTCGCCTCCCTCCGGAAAATCAAAACCCTGGTCCTAGGCATCCCCTACCGCCTCGATGGCTCCGAAGGCACCGCCGCCGTCAAAGTCAGAAAATTCGCAAAACTCCTCCACGAAGCACTCCCTGACATCCCCATGACATTCGTAGACGAAAGCTACACCACCGTCACTGCCTCGGAAAAACTCCGGGAAACAGGCCGCAAAGCCCGCAAACAAAAACACATCATCGACCAAGCCGCCGCCGTGGAAATCCTCAACCTCTGGATGGAAGAAAACTCATGAGACTCAAGCTCACCATAGCCTACGACGGCCGCCCCTACCTCGGCTGGCAATCCCAGACCGGCGGCAACACCATCCAGGATCTCTTCAACAAAGCCCTGGAAGAGACAGCCAAGCAGCCAATCCGCATCCAAGGCTCAGGCCGCACCGATACCGGCGTCCACGCCCTTGGCCAGATCGCCCACTTCGACACCCCGGAGGATACCACCATGAACCCCTACAACTGGGTTCCCGCGCTCAACACAAAACTCCCCGCCACCATCCGCGTCATCGAGTGCGAGGAAGTTCCCGACGATTTCCACAGCCGCTTCTCCGCCACCGGAAAATCCTATTTCTACGACATCTGCACAGACCCCGTCCTCCCACCGCTTAAGGCTGGCCTAGCATGGCATCTCCCCCGCTTGCTCGACGCGGACGTCCTCCGCCAAGCCCTCGAAACCTTCATCGGAACACACGACTTCCACGCCTTCGCAGCCTACCGCGGAAACGAAAATCCGGACACCGACTACACCCGCACCATCCACTCCGCCGCATTCGAGACCCTCCCGGACGGCTACCGCATCCGTTACCAAGGCAACGGCTTCCTCTACAAAATGGTTCGCCTCCTCACCGGTGCAGCCATCAAAACCGCACAAGGCCGCCTCCGTCTGGATGACCTAGCACTCCTCCTGGACCAACCCACCGGACTCCCCCACGGAAAATCCCCCCTCTCCGCCCCACCCGACGGACTCTACCTGGAAAAAGTAAGCTACTAGCAGGCAGCGTCGGTTATCCTTAACCGACCTTCCGAACAACCAACCAACTTCCAAAGAAACCATGAAACCATTCCTAATCCTCACCGCCATCTCCCTAGCCCTGTTCCACATCTCCTGCTCCCCATCCCAGGTTCCCCCAAAAACCGTCACAAAACTCAACAAGTCCAGCTACGCAGGCCAATGGCATGAAATCGCACGCCTCCCCAACTTCTTCGAGCGCGATCTCATCGCGGCAAAAGCCACCTACATCCGCACCATCGAGGGCAACCTTTCAGTCCTCAACCAAGGCCTGAAAGCCGACGGGGAAACCACCTCCATCACAGGTACAGCCACCCCAGCCCCCTCAGGAAATCCCGGCGAACTGAAAGTCCGTTTCGATCGCTTCCCAGCCAGCCTCTTCGCAGGCGACTACTGGATCCTGGAAGCAAACGACTCCTACACCCGTGCCCTAGTAGGCTCCCCCGACTACAAATACCTCTGGCTCCTTTCAAAAAATCCAGCCGATACCAAAGACGACTTCGCCGCCCAGATCGCCAGAGCAAAGCAACAGGGCTTCGAAACCGAAAAACTCATCTTCAACCCCAAACGTATCAGCAACTAACCCCACTTCATCTTCCTGAAAGTAAGATTGATCCGGGGATCGCCCACCTTCTTCGTCTTCGGCAGCTGGTGCCACCACTTTGCCTGCGTTTTCCCCTTCATCTCCAAAACACTACCGTCATCTAAAGTCATCCCAACAGTCTCCTTCGTTGCTCTATGCTTGAAGGAAAACTTCCTCTCAGCCCCAAAGCTGACAGAAGCAATTGAGGCTTCCTCCTCCAGCGACTTCTCATCATCACTGTGCCATCCCATCCCCTCACCTCCATGATGGTAGAGGTTTAGCAAACAGGAATTGTAAGAAGCCCCCGTCACTCCCTCTACCCGTTCTTTGATCTCCAATAAAACCGGCGACCAATCCAGCCCCACCTTTTTCGTTCCGGAATACTGATAGGAAATCCCTCCATCTGCATACCAGGCCACCTTCCTGGCAGTGACAATCCGCTTTCCGAACATCACCACCTCATCCGATTCCCACGGAACCTCCTCCATAAGCCTCCGCCGATAACCGCCAACTACGTCAGCGGGAAAAATCACACCGAAGTAGAAAACCTCCCCGTCAAACGGCAATAGATTCCTCTCCGGTTCAGGCGGAAAAAGCTCCATAGAATCGAACCCGCTCAGACCTCCAAACCTTTGATGTCCTTTGGAGTTCTCGCCGCCTTCATTTGCTTTGCAGAGTGCTCAAAAAGCATCGCCCCCACTCCAAAGAAAACGAACAGCATCATCACCCCATAGAAAATCCAGATCGTATCCTTTCCAGCAGTGAACCCGTAATTGTGCAATCCAACTCCAAGGAAATTCACATGCCACCAGGAGAACGCCACGATACAAGCCGTGAAGATCGATGACAGATGCAGTCCCCAGTCCTTGATGATGCCACCGAGCCGCGCATGAAGAATCGCCAGCGTCCAGAGCACGATCATCAACGCACCGTTTTCCTTTGGATCCCATCCCCAGAAGCGACCCCACGAATAGTTCGCCCAGATCCCCCCGAGAACAGTCCCTACCAATGACAAAAAGACAGTCAGACAGATCGATCCATACACCGCTTTCGTCAGGGACTTGCGGAGATCCTTGTCACCGCCATCCAGATTCAGCCCCCTCATCAATACATAGATGCAAGAAAGCATCGCAGCCAGCAGACCGGCGGAGTAGCCAAGCGAGATCGTGATCACGTGAGTCGCCAGCCAGAAATTCGAATCAAGCACAGCGACCAAAGGATCAAGATGATCCGCCGCATCGCCCAGCTCATATCTCCGAGCCAAAACAATCAACGCGGTTCCAATAATAGGCGCAAGCCCGAGAGCAAACCGCTTCCGGGACATCCACTCGATCAACAGCGAGAAAATCACCGCAGTAGTCCCGATGAAAATCACCGTGTCATAGAGATTCCCCACCGGAGGCCTCTCCATGATCAGGCATCGTTTCACTATGGCTATAGTAGAAAGACCCGCGGCGATTGCCGTGAAGCCCAGTGTAGCCCAGTAAAATCCTTTCCCGACTTTCCCGGAACCTATAGCCCACATCGCCAGCGCGCAAAGCGTCCCGATGATATAAAGAACCATCGCATTCAAGAAATAGTCGCGTTTGAAATACGCCACCTCCATCTCGACGCGATCACCTTCGCCACGCGCCTTGGCACGCTTCACAACAGTCTCTTTAAAATCCTGAAACGACTCCCTGAACTTCTCTTCGGAATTCAGCACGGAAAGCGACCGAGCCACAGTCTCCATCCCCTTGATCGTCTCAATGTCCCTTGCCGGATCTTTCGACACCTGCGTTATCACATCCATGATCGCCGTCCCTGCAGGCTTCCACTCCCCGTCTTCGGCATCCTCCGGCGGCAAAACAAACAGCCCGTATTTCGCAAAGTTTGCGCCGTTCAAGATTTGCTGTAGCAACTTCGCAAGGTTTCCGTCGACTTCCTTCCCGCTATCCTGCACCCGCTTGACTTCCGCGCTGATCTGCGGCGCTGCCGTCATGATAATGCTGATATCCGTCCTATCGTCTGGCTTACCTCCCTGGCCAGAGCCCGCCATTACAACCCCGTTTCTCGCAAACGTGAAGTACCCCAGCAAAACCTGATAGTTCCTGATGTTATACGCTAGATCGATCGTCTGTTGCTGCACCGGATCACGCATGTTCTTCTCAATCGGCTCATAGCTCTGCGCCAACTCGAAAAGCTTTTCGATACCCGGCTCGACCTCCAGATAAGAGTATCTGTCCCGCCTCCCTTTGACTTCGACTCCGATCGCTTTGATCACATCCGAATTATCCACCCGGAACGTCGGCTCCTGCACAGCCAGGTCAGGCCGGAAAAACGCATCCATCAGCCACTCGGTGGGCTTCAGTTTGTAAACCTCCCCGTTGTCATCCTCCACCTTCATCGAGCGCGCTCCATGCAGCCCCAGCATTTTGAATCCCGCATAGGCGGAAAGCGGCTTGATCCGCCCCCCATCCTGAATTGGCAAAGACTCCACAACCTCGATCGTCTCCTCTTCCCACGGCACATACCCCTCCACTTTCTGGACGGAACCCTTCGGAGTCACATCCTTCACCATGTTCATGAAGACCACCGCCAGCGCTCCCAGCGCCAGCACGGTCACCACCCACCTGCCCCATTTTGATCCCTTATGATTCATGTTTCCGTTTTCTGAATGAAGCGCCCAGATGACCGCCCAGTTTTGTTAGAAAGGTGACGAGCATCCCGAACGCCACCACGTAAAGACTGTATTCCGGCCACTTGTCCGCCGGATTTTTCACCACCTCGAAGACAGAATACATCTTGTCCCCCGGCCTGGCATCCGGCGGGCCGTAGCTGGCCTGGAAAAATGTCAGTCCCTCATACCTCATCGGCTCGTTCATCCGTATCGTCAGTTCGGAGTCCTGACCGTTCTCCACACGGGTGATATCGCTCACAAACTTCGCAGGCCTACCCGTGCCCGGATGGAAATCCGCTGTGAATTTATCCAGCTCCACGCGGAAAGGCATCGGCCAGAGGCGCTTCCGCATATTCACTACAAACACCCTGTCATCTACCCGGATCGTAAACGGATAATACGCCAACCCCGAGACAATGAACGGCGGAGACTTCTCACCACTTTCATAAACGACCCTCGCATACGCCCCAGCCACATTGCGCTCCACTTCCTTGTCCGGCCGGCGCTCCATCAGGAAATACCCGTCCGTCACTCGTTGATCCTCCGAAGGCGCACTCACCAGCTCGCTCAGCGGCTCGGTGTTTGGCAGATATCCGGAAATCTCCAGATCGAAGGGATACCCCTCAAAGTCGAAAACCCGCGATTTCCCAGCTGCCAGATCAGTCAGATGCTTGCCCCTGATCACCCTCACCTCACCCTCGTCCCCATTTTTCACCTCGCTCACCTCCACGACGTATTCCTGATAGTCTTCCGCAGTATCGCTGGTTTCACCCTCGTAAACCGCCATATTTCCCCTTTCGGAAAAATGATGCGCCACCCCGCCTCCCAGCAGCATGAATATGATCCCAAAGTGTGAGATCAAATTGCCCGCTTGTCGCCAGCCCTTCCGGATCCGGATAATTCCGCCCAGAGTCATATTGAGAAGCAACACCGCACAAACCCAATATCCCCCCGGCAAGACCAGCGGGACTTTTTTCCCTTTCAGCTCAGGGATCAGATACCACGCCTGCCAGCTGAAATACTTTTGCAAAGTCGGATAAAGCCCGCTGTCCACCTGCTCCAGCGTTGCCAGCCAAGTGAGCACAAGCAGCAGGATCAGCGTGGCCGTCGCCAGTTTGAACCCGGAGAAAAAATCATACACCTTCCAAAAAACCGATTTCGGCTTCCGGCTTCCGGTCTTTTTCGTAGCGTCTTCCATTCGTTAAAATCCCATTACGTCCTCTCCCGCTCAATCTGTCAGCTCCAGACTCGATGCAAATGCTTTCAGTGCCTCCTTCTCCTTTTCCACCTCTTCAGCCGGCCCCACCATTTTCAGAGTCATTAGCTTTCCATCCACCTTCGCGATCACTCCCGCCAGCCCGTAGCCCGGCTTCGAACCGGCTCCACCCATACCCCCGAAATCACCTTCCGCTTCCACCCACACACCCTCCGCACCAGCCATCGGCACACGATCCAGAGCGGCAATCCCCTCAGCATCCAGAGGCTCCGCGCCAAACTGCTTGATCCAGCGGTTCGCATTCTCCATCACTCCACCGGAAACGATAGAGACATAGACCTCACCCAACCCGGACTCGCCGAACTTGTAGTTCAAATCACGGAACTGCCTCTTTGGCAGAGCAACCCAGCTTTCCGGCGCGTCTCCCTCCACCGGCCCCGGCTTCGCATTTTCAAAACGCTCCGCACTCGTCGCGAAAAGCTTCGGCTCCACATCCTTCGTGGTCACCTTCCGCGTTTCCTCCACGGTCACCGTCTCACCTTCCTTCTCACAAGACACAGCCAGCAGGCAAAATCCCGTCACAGCAGAGCACAATACTTTCATTCCCGCAAATAAACGCGAAACCACCCACCCGCAAGGCGAAACCCGCTTTGCAATCAGCGGAACCGGGCATATATACCAGGAACCAATCCCAACACGTCCCAGCCTTGAAGCCCTCCTCCCTAAAACTCGAATACGACACCCCCCAGTTCCTCCAAGGCCTCTTCGCAAATGACCGGCGAAATCTCTCATACCTGGAAGAAACCCTCGGAATGAAAACCGTCACCCGCGACGGCTGGATCTCCTTCACCGGTTCCGAACCCCTCGTGGCCATAGCCGAAAAAATCTTCCAAGACCTCGAAGCCACCCAGCGCAACGGCAGCCACATCACAGACCGTGACTTCCGCCTCGCAGTGGATGTTGCAAAAAAGTCCGGGGAAATCCCTCTCAACTCACTCTCCACAGTCAAACTCGTCGGCTCCCGCAACCGCAAAACCGTCTCCCCCCGCACCCCGAACCAGCTCGCCTACGTGAAAGCGATCCAGGAAAACGACGTCACCTTCGGCCTCGGCCCCGCCGGCACCGGCAAAACCTACCTCGCCATGGCCGTCGGTCTGCACCTGCTCAAGGAACGCGCCGTCCACCGCATCATCCTCACCCGTCCCGCCGTCGAGGCCGGAGAAGCCCTCGGTTTCCTCCCCGGAGACCTGAAGGAAAAAGTCGCCCCCTACCTCCGCCCTCTTTATGACGCCATCAATGACATGCTCGATCCCGAGCAAGCCGAGCGCTACCTGGAAGAAGGCGTCATCGAAATCGCTCCCCTCGCCTACATGCGCGGCCGCACCCTCTCACGCTCCTTCGTCATCCTGGATGAAGCGCAGAACACCACCCGTGAGCAGATGTTCATGACACTCACCCGTCTCGGCGATGAATCAAAAATCGTCATAACAGGAGACTCCTCCCAGGTGGATCTCAAGCCCGGCCTGCGCTCCGGCCTCCACGAAGCCGAGCACGCCCTGCAAAACATCAGCGGCATCGCCTTCACCCGCTTCGCCGCCACGGACATCGTCCGCCATCCCATAGTGGAACATATAGTGAAAGCCTACGAAACCTTCCGCTCGTAGATCCGCCACTTGGAAAAACCCTAGCCTTTACACTTTCTTACCTCCGTGTAGCATTGTTCTTGCTGCCCACCCGCATCTCCCCCCCTACATGTTCCGTCAGTCACGTCCTCTTGACCCTGACCAAGACCTCGTCACCCGCGCCAAAGATGGCGATACGCGGGCATTCGATGCCTTGATCCTGAAGTATGGCGACAAACTTTTTGGTCTGGTCTACTCCATGACCTCTCACAAAGAAGATACCCACGATCTCCTCCAGGAAATTTTCGCGAAAGCCTACCAATCCCTCCCCAAGTTCCAGGGAAAATCCACGTTCTACACCTGGATTTACCAGATCGCCACGAACAGGACTCTGAACTTCCTGAAAAAACGCAAGAACCGCGCCACCAGCAGCATCAACGATATGGAATCCGCCATCCAGCAGGATCCCGCACTCATCGATACCACCAGCACTTCCAACCCGGAACGCCAGTCCAGCATCAATGAACTCCAAGTAAAATTGAACGAAGCGATGATGAAGCTGTCTGAACCCCATAGAATGGTAGTCACACTGTTCGATGTCCAAGGCATGTCCCACGCGGAAATCGCCAAGGTGTTGAACGCCTCTGAAGGAACCATTCGATCCAGACTCCACTATGCGCACTTGCAACTACAATCAGCTCTCCAGGAAATCTGGGAAGAAAGATTTTAAAAAATTCTTGTCGGGTGCGTTGATATTTCGTAAATCTTAATCATCAACCGCCATGAAGCCATCGGTCGAACACATAAGCAACTTACTCTCTGATCGCGGAAACGTGAAACAGGAAGAAGGTTATTGGCAGGATTTCCTACAGGAATTTCATCACAACCAACGCCAGGCCGAGTCCTCCCAGACAGCGCCGGCAGCTTTCTTCGCACGCGTTTCTTCATGGTTCTCCGAAGTAAGCCCCTCCAGATGGGCATACGGTGCCGGTATTGCCTATGCAACTGCTGCAGCGATCTTCCTTCTCGCTCCACGCAGCGCTGAAGTTAGTCCGGGCAGTCCTGCCACGCAGATCAAACACCAGGTTGTACCCGCTCCCGAGATGGAGCAGTTGGAACAGTTGGACCTCGATCCGTCTTCGGAAGGCATCGCAGGCGAGCAAAGGTTCTAACTTTCAGATTAACCGTTCATGGTTTCACACAACCGCCCAGCCCGGCCGGTCGGATCTTCTTCCATTCGGCGTATTCTAGGCATTGTTCTCCTTTCCCAGGCGACAGTTCTTGGTCAGATCAGTCCTCTTGAAGTCGAGTTCCTTCCCACCGCCTCGCGGGCGTGCGCCGTTCCCGCTCCCAACGGGAAATACATCGTTACGCTGTTTGTAGATTCACACCAGCTCAGCAAGGCAAACTGGCTGACAAACGGTTCACGACGGGATTTGAAGTTTCTAGGACAGGACAAGATCACCCGCCTTTGTTTTTTCCTGAACCCGGTACCACAAACCTCGGCACAAATCTCGTGGGCGAAACAAGCCTCCCTTCAGCCCTCCCAATCCCTGAAAGCAATCACACTTGATGCAGCCCTGAATTGTAGGTTCGAGCATCGGGTTTCGCAAATTCAGGAAAAAGTTCTCCCCCTCAGCCTTCTCCTCATAAAATTTGATAACTCTCCCGTTCCTCGGGCTGGCACTCCCCTTCTCAACGAGAAAGAGGAAATCGTAGGACTCATAATCCAGCCCGCGTCTGGCAACACCGCCTACGCAATCCCCGCCGAGGCGATTCACCGCGTCCAGAATGACATCATCACCCACAGGAAGCTCGTAAAAGGCTGGCTAGGCATTTCTCTCAGCACTGGTTCCCGCGTCCCTCGCATAACCCGTGTCATGCCCGGCTCGCCCGCGGCAAAGGCAGGCATCAAGGAACAGGACGTCCTTCTAAAAGCGGGTTCCTATTCCACAAACCGCTACCCCGATGCCGTGAACGCACTCTTCTACACCATCCCAGGACAGCCCACCTCTTTGGTAGTCCAGCGAAACGGTGAGGAAATCTCACACAAGGTAATCCCCGTCGTCAGCCAACCTGGCAACTGAAACACATCACCAAGCAGGAACG
>JBPOGC010000050.1:0-17732 GCA_051251795.1 Luteolibacter sp.
GATTTGAGAAGAATTTCGTCTTCACGTCCATCGATGACCTCGAGCTTTTTGTGGCCGAGCTCGAGGAGCTGCTTGACGATACCGGCTGTGAGCGGCTCGTAGGCTTTCGCGATGACGAGTTCGCCATCGAGGATGTCCTCGAAAGGAACTTTGTGACCGAGTTCCGCCTCATCCATGGTTTTCCCGAGAGCAATGTTCTCGATGGAATAGAAGTGGCTGACGATGTCGCGGTCTGTCGGGAACCCGAGAACACGCAGGAACGTGGTCGCGAGGAACTTCCTCCTCCGGCGACGGCGGTCGAGGTAGACGTAGAGCAGATCATTGGTATCGAACTGGACTTCGAGCCATGAACCGCGGTCAGGAATGATGCGGAAGCTGTGAAGCATCTTGCCGTTCAAGTGCTGGGAAGTCTCAAAGCAGATACCGGGTGAGCGGTGAAGCTGGGAAACGATGACACGCTCAGCACCGTTGATGATGAATGTGCCGCGGCGGGTCATCATCGGAAGCTCGCCCATGTAGACGCGCTCTTTCTTGGTGCCGGTTTCGTCCTTCAGCTTGAAAGTAACGTAAAGGGCAGCGGAGAAGGACTCGCTGTTGCGAAGGGAATCGAGGGAAGTGATCTTCGGGTCTTCGATGTCGTAGGCTACGAAATCGAGCTCGATTGCTTCATCGTAGGATTTGATCGGGAAAACTTCGCGGAAGACAGCCTGAAGGCCACCATCTGCACGGTCGCCGGGAGAGACGTCCTTCTGAAGAAATTCGTCGTAAGACCTGCTTTGTACTTCAATGAGGTTAGGCGGGTCAATGACCTCTTCAAATTTACCAAAATATAGACGTTCAGCCATGGTTATGCGGTGTTGGTGGTGTTACGAGTTTGAGCCCGTGCCAGTAACGGCGCGGGCGGAAATGAGATTCAGGAATCGGACGGAAAAGACAAAGTAGCGGAGGCGGCGCGTGACACTGCGTGAGTATGTAGTATCACGCGTCGAATCCGGATTTGCAATTGGTGTATCAAAAAGTGTGGATGGAAAAGGAAGTGCCCGGCGCGGATGATTTCCGCGCCGGGAGAAATTCTTGGTAAAAAACTAGAATTACTTAAGTTCAACTTTGGCGCCGGCAGCTTCGAGCTTTTTCTTAGCTTCTTCAGCAGCGTCCTTGGCAGCTCCTTCAATGATCTTGGCAGGAGCGGCTTCAACGAGTTTCTTGGCATCGGCTAGTCCGAGACCAGGAGCAACTTCACGAACTGCCTTAATGACAGCGATCTTGTTGCCACCCATTTCGGTAAGGACGACGTCGAATTCAGTTTTCTCTTCAGTGGCTTCGGCAGGACCGGCAGCAGCTGGGCCAGCGGCAGCAGCAGCAGCAGCGGACACGCCCCAGGTTTCTTCTAGTTGTTTGACGAGATCGACAGCTTCCAGAACGGTAAGTTTGCCGAGTTCTTCTACGAGGTTTGCAATATTTGACATGTATTTTCTCCTTTGCGGTATCGTCGCCTCCGGAAGCTTCCGGAGATTTCAATTTCCCAGCTGGGAAACCGACGAGGAACCATTGTTAATCAGGCCATTGCGTGGAGACGCGACAGGCCATCCATTCAGATTGTTTGTTATTCGGCAGCCGGTGCTTCTGCGGATTCTTCGGAAGCGGCTTTCTCGCCGTCCGACTTGAAGTGCTCGCGCTCCGGATCGAATTTCTCGAGGAGGACGCGTGCGATGCGTGTGGCAGGCTCGTTGATTAGGCCGAGAAGCTGGGACAGAACCGCGTCGCGGGACGGGATGTCTGCAAGCACCTTGAGCTTGGCAACATCGAGAATTTCCTGGCCGAGGATGCCGACTTTCATTTCCGGTTTCTTGAACTCCTTTTCGAAATTCTTGAGAACTTTTGCAGCAGCAAAGACTTCGTCGTCGCCGGTTATGAAGGCCGTCTGGCCAACAAGATCGTCGCCGACATCCGGAAGACCGGCTTCGGAAAGCGCTTTGCGCATGTAGCTGTTTTTCGCGACAGTGCACTTCGCGCCGCCTTCTTCGAGACGATTGCGGAGTTCACTGAATTGAGGAACGGTCAGACCGGTGTAGTCGATAACGATGACATATGGGGAATCGTTAACGCGTGCCAGCAGGTCGTTGATGATGATTTGTTTATCAGGATTCATTTTCTTTTACGTGCTGGGGGTTAAACGGCTGCTTTAGCGAAGGTGGATGCTTCCAACGGGAGACCCGGGAGCATGGATGCGGCGAGCGTGACCGCTTGGACGAAGTTGCCCTTAGCGGAAGCAGGCTTCGCGCGGACTACGCTGTCGATGAACGCACGAGCGTTTTCTTCAAGTTGGATAGCATCGAAATCTACTTTACCAACTGCACCGGAGATGTTGCCGTTCTTGTCGAGTTTGAAATCGATACGACCTGCTTTGACTTCCTTGACTGCTTTAGCGACGTCGTCGGTAACAGTGCCGGTCTTAGGGTTAGGCATCAAACCGCGTGGTCCGAGGACACGGGCGATTTTCCGAACCTCTGCCATGGCGTCCGGAGTGGCGATGGCGGAGTCAAAGTCAACAAAGCCACCCTGGACTTTCTTGATGAGATCTTCGTAACCGACATGCTCCGCACCGGCGGCGGTAGCTGCTTCAGCTGCCGCGCCTTGTGCGAAAACGAGAACGCGGACGTTTTTACCAGTTCCGTGTGGAAGGGATACCGAGCCACGAACCATCTGGTCGCTCTTCCGAGGATCAACGCCGAGGCGGAAGGAAAGAGTGACAGTGGGAGTGAACTTAGGCGCTGGAAGTGTTTTGACAGTGCTGATCGCGTCCGTGAGGGAATACGACTTGTCGGTGCCAACCATTTCGGAGGCTTTCTTGTAGCGTTTGCTAGGAGGTCTTGACATTATTTTGTTTGGTTTGCAGTTCGAGCGGATGAATCAGGTGACTCACCCTCTTGCGGTTGCCCCGTTTCTTAGGCGGAGCGGAGAATGATTACATTCCGGAGACTTCGAGACCCATCTGGCGAGCGGTGCCTGCGAGGATGCGGGCTGCTGCTTCTGGATCTTTCGTGTTAAGATCGGGCATTTTAATGTTCACCACTTCCATGAGCTGGGCTTTGGTGATGGTGCCGACTTTCTTTTTGTTAGGCTCTCCGGAACCTGAAGCGAGGCCTGCTGCCTTCTTGAGAAGGTTACCGGCTGGTGGGCGCTTGGTTACGAATGTGAATGACTTGTCTTTGTAAACTGAGATCACGCAAGGGAGCACGTCACCGGACTGAGCCTGGGTGGCGGCATTGAATTCCTTACAGAATGCCATGATGTTTACACCAGCCTGACCGAGGGCAGGACCGACGGGTGGGGATGGATTGGCGGCTCCAGCTTGGATCTGGAGTTTGATGATTTTTGTGACTTCCTTGGCCATAATGGTTGTTGATTAAAAAACTGAAATTTCTAGGGACTGAATGAAATGAAACTTACTCGCGTTCGACCTGCCAGTACTCGAGCTCGACTGGAGTGGTGCGGCCGAAGATATCGACTGCAACACGGAGTTTTCCGCGCTCTGGGTCGATCTCCTCGACAATGCCGTTCTGCGATTGGAAAGGACCGTCGGCAACTTTTACAGTATCGCCGACTTCGAAAGAAATAGCCGGACGGACAACCTCCTCGCGCTCCTGAATCTGGGAAAGCATGGCGTCAACTTCACGCTGACGCATGGGTGCCGGGCGGTCTTTTGTTCCTGCGAAACCAATCACGCCATCCATCTCCTTGATGAAGAACCAGGTCTTCTCGACGAGCTGGTTGTCCTCGGTGGCGAGATACATGTTAACGATGATGTAGCCGGGGAAGAATTTCTTCTTGGTCTCGGTTTTCTTGCCGCGCTTGATTTCAGATACAATTTCGGTAGGGACGAGGACTTCGCGGATGTAATCCTGCATTTCCTCGGACTCGACCTGGCGTGCAATGCGCTCGCGCACCTTGCCTTCCATTCCGGAGAGGACCTGGACGACATACCATTGGTCTTTGTAGTCTTTTGCGTTAGGCATTTGAGTGAGTGGTGGTTTTTAGAAAAATGAAAATTAACGGAACACGTCCGTGAGGAATCCAACGACCAGGACTTGCAGGAAGTCCCAGAACTGAACGAATGCAGCCAGAAGGATTACGGCGATAAGAACGACGATTGTGGAATCGATGAGTTCTTTGTATTTTTTGAATCCCTTTGCTTTCGGGTCCTGATCCCAAGGCCAGCTGGCTTTGCGGAGTTCACCTTTCACCTCGCCGACGAAGGTCGAGATCTTGGCAAGATAGCGGAAGAATAGGAAGATGATGACCAGCAGAATCGCGTAGACGATGCCCGCTGTGACCCAACTGTCGCCGATCTTGAGAAATTCGAGGTTGTTCATTCAGGAAGGATAAGGAGGGTAGGAAGTGGCACGCCAGGAGGGACTTGAACCCGCAACCCTCGGTTTTGGAGACCGATGCTCTACCAATTGAGCTACTGACGTATGATAAGAAAAAAGAAGTGCTTTGAGGCGACTTTAGGGCACCCCGGTTTTCGCGAGGTGCCCCAAGAGCCTGGACTCACCGGAAGGCCGAGGCCTTGCCGGAGGTTCCTTTGATTGTATTATTTGATGATTTCACCAACGCGACCTGCACCAACTGTGCGGCCACCTTCGCGAATCGCGAAGCGCATGGTAGGCTCCATGGCGATAGGGCTGATGAGCTCAACTTCGAGGCCGATGTTGTCACCAGGCATGACCATCTCAACTCCGTCCGGGAGTTTGATGCTGCCGGTCACGTCAGTCGTACGGAAGTAGAACTGTGGACGGTAGTTCGAGAAGAACGGTGTGTGACGGCCGCCTTCTTCTTTCGAAAGAACGTAGATCTCGGACTTGAACTGTGTGTGACCCTTAACTGTGCCTGGCTTGGCCATAACCTGGCCGCGCTCGACGTCTGTTTTCTTAAGGCCACGGACAAGGAGTCCGACGTTGTCACCTGCACGACCTTCGTCGAGAAGCTTACGGAACATCTCGATGTCAGTAACGGTCGTTTTCTGAGTGTCGCGAATGCCGACGATCTCAACTTCTTCCATCTTGTGGACGATACCGCGCTCAACACGACCGGTGCAGACAGTTCCACGACCTTCGATGGAGAACACATCCTCAACAGGCATGAGGAAGTCTTTGTCCACTGGGCGCTCAGGCTCAGGGATGTAGGAATCGACAGCATCCATAAGTTTCATGACGTTTTCCATGTGGCCAGCGTCGCCTTCGAGGGCTTTGACAGCGGAGCCAGCGATGACAGGAATGTCGTCACCTGGGAAATCGTAGGAAGAAAGGAGTTCGCGGATTTCCATTTCGACGAGCTCAAGAAGCTCTTCATCGTCAACGAGGTCGACTTTGTTCATGAAAACCACGAGTGCAGGAACACCAACCTGGCGAGCAAGAAGGATGTGCTCACGTGTCTGTGGCATCGGGCCGTCAGCGGCGGATACAACAAGAATGCCGCCGTCCATTTGGGCAGCACCTGTGATCATGTTTTTGACGTAATCGGCGTGTCCTGGGCAGTCAACGTGTGCGTAGTGACGCTTTTCAGTCTCGTACTCAACGTGTGCGGTGTTGATTGTAATACCGCGCTCACGCTCTTCGGGTGCCGCGTCAATGTCCGCGTAGCTCTTTTTCTCGGAAAAGCCTTTTTCAGCGAGTGTGTTCGTGATCGCTGCAGTGAGGGTTGTTTTGCCGTGGTCGACGTGACCGATTGTGCCGATGTTAACGTGCGGCTTGTTGCGTTGGAATGTTTCTTTGGCCATATTCTTATTGGTTTCGCTGAGACTTTTTTTGAGAAGTGTTTGTATCTGATCCTGGAGCTCGTGGGGGGAATTGAACCCCCGACCTCATCCTTACCAAGGATGCGCTCTACCCCTGAGCTACACGAGCAGTGCGGTGTCGTGCCCTTCCTTTCTGCCGACAAAAGAACCGCGACCTGTCAAAACTGGACGCGGCACCCCTGAGTGCTTGTGGGGAAGAGCGGGCGGACAGTAACAAAGCGCGGCACTCTGTCAAAAAAAATTTGGCTCTTTTCAAAAATTGTTTGGAAGTCCTTGCGGCCAAAGGGTTCATCACTGTTTTTCGCCGTCGTTTCGGGCTTCAGGCGGGATGATTTTGGTAAATCTTTCGATATGAAGGCACTTTCCAGAGGCCATTTCCACATCCACGATCACTCCGCAGAGCCTTACCGGGCCTGTCGCGACGGGAAAACGTGTGGGCATTCCCGATTTAAAACGCCAGACGACGGATTCCACGCAACGTCCCAACACGGATTCCTCGGGACCGCACATTCCGGCATCTGTCAGGTAGCCTGTCCCTCCGGGGAAAATGCTTTCATCCGCCGTCTGGACGTGGGTGTGTGTCCCAACGACCAAGGAAACCTTCCCGTCGAGAAGGCGACCCATGCCAATTTTTTCAGAAGTGGCTTCCGCGTGGAAATCCAAGACAATGACTTTCACCCCCTGTTCGCGCAAACGCATTGCCTCGGCTTCCATGGCTAGGAATGGATTGTCCAGGGGAGGCTGCATGAAAGTCCTACCCTGAGCCTGGACGACAGCGACCTTCCCCTTCGCCGTTTCCAAGACAACGCTGCCAGCTCCGGGAGTATCCTCAGGATAGTTGATCGGGCGCAGAAGGCGTGGCTCGGTCGGGAAATAATCGACGATTTCCTTCTGATCCCAGACATGATCCCCGGTGGTGATCACCGCCGCGCCGGCTCTGAGCAGGTCTATGGAAATGCGCGGCGTAATCCCCCGCCCCCCTGCCGAGTTCTCTCCATTCACGATGATAAAATCAATCGAGTGCCCCTCCTTGATCCCCGCCAACTCGGAAATCACGGCACTCCGCCCCGGCTCGCCCACAATATCTCCGAGAAACAGGATACGGATGGACTCTTCAATGGATGCTTCGCTCATTGGAAACGAATGTCCCGTATTTCGCCCGGCGGACAACCACAAACTCACTTCCGCACCGGCAAAGGCGCGTTCAGGAAGCGCTCGTGCTGAAGACGAATCATCTCATCATAGCCCCCGCTCGTCAGCGGATAAAACAGCAGGCCATGCTCGGACCACTTGACAGCTTCCTGCCTTTCTCCTTTCGCGAAATGGATTTCAGCGAGCGTGTCCAGGAATGCCGGCTGATCCGGATACCTGCCCAGCGCGCTTTCCATGAAGCCCTGGGCGGTATCCAGCTCCAGCTGCGCCCTTGAAGCGAACCACCCTGCCTTGTTCAGTAGATTGTCGTATTCAGGATACTTCTCGAGCAATGCGGTCAGCTCCCCCCATGAAGCATAAAACCATTTCTCCAGCTCCGCGATCAATCCGGCTTCGCGCAATTTCGGAAAAAAATCATCCGCCAGGAGACCACTCATAGCGAAGTTCTCATGGCACAGCTCCAGCAAGCCCATCGCCTTCGACCGGTCTGTGGAAAGAACTGCCAACGCCCTTGCCAAGTCGGCCTTCAATCTCATCTCCGCCATCCGTCCCCAATTGGCCCGGTTCGATACTTCTGCCACATTGGTCTGGATCAGCACCTCGTAGCAGGAGGCAGCTGTTGCGAAGTCGTCAGCCTGCAGGCAGGCGTTCGCGTATTTTTCCAAAACATCCGTGAAACCGCCCACAGCCACATCCGCCTGAAATGCCGCCCTGCGGAACCAGGAAAAAGCTCGCCCGGTGTCACCGGCATACAAGCAATACGAACCTATCAGCTGGCAGCTCGGCGCGAAGCCCAGCGCGAGCTTCTCTGCCCACATGTCATGCTCCCTGGCCTCCTCTTCCATACCCGCTTTCCGGAAGGTCGCCGCGACGTAGGCGTGAAACACAGGAGAGACAGAAGGGCGCTCCCCTAGCCTCCTTTGCAAAAGCTCGGCAGCGTCCTTCCACCGGCCTGCCGCGCTGAAAAACTTGTCAATCGTGCCCCAACCCTCCGAAGGGTCACCGTAGAAATCATAAGCACGCAGGGCCGTTGCGACGTCATTCTGGACAACTGCCAAAGTCTTGATGCGCTGGACGTAAACCTGGGCTAGCCGCTCCTCAGACTCATCAGCCAGCTTCCATGCTTTTCCCAAAAAATCCTGCCGAAGCTTCAGCGGATCCGCGCCGATCCTGAAAATCGCCAGGGCCACTTTGAACTTCTCGGAAGGACTGATATCCGGTTCTACCTCATCGATCCAGTCGAGCCACTCAACAACCAATTCCTCCCGGCCGAAAGCCTGCGAATACACTTCGCTCCAGCGTTCCTCGTCTTCTCCCGCCCATTTCTCCGCCAACCGGCTGCCAAACTCCGGCGCTCCTCCCCCTATGGAAAAAAGGCCTTTGAAAAACTCAGAATACTTCTTCTCGGACTTGGCGCTCAACTCAGCCAACGGCTCCGAATACGCCCCGGATAGCTTCTCGCCCAATCCTCTGCTCTCCATAAAAGATGCCACCTGTATCAATTGTAACATCGGGCTTTCGTTCAAGCGATCATTCTCAGGATCTTCTTTTGCAGCCAAAAGCGCACCGAATTTCTTTTTCGCCCATTCCGCGTAATTGGGCTTCCCGGGATCCAGCCCGAAGAGTTCCAGGGCCGCCGGTACATCCTCTTTCAGCAGGTAATATTCAAAGCCTATTTCCTCATCATCTTTCGCTTGTATCCTCTCCACTTCCTCCAAGCGGCCCAGCGACGAAAGCCCGGCCATCGCCCCGTATTGCTCATCTCTTTTCCGGGAATCAGCGCTCTCCAGGAGAACCTTGAAATCCGCCTTCTGCAAACGCCCCACCTTCCATCTTTCCAAAGCGGCATCCACGTAAATCTCATTGGCAGGATTGGGCTGCTTTGAAATCCCGTTCAGGCTCATCCAGACTGTCGGATCACCTCTCAAAGCCTCAAGCGCCGCATGCAGGCGCTCCTGTCCCGATTCCGAAGCCACCGCCGATGCGGCAGCCAGATCGCCCTTCGCACGGAGCAATGTGACCTTCCACTCCGCCTCGGAAACACCTTGCGGCGGGTTCAGGTTTTTCAGCTGCGCGTCAAGTTGCCCGATATTCCGGTAAAGGCAGGCCAGAGCCATCTGGTCAGTGTTCGTTGTAGCGGCCAGCTCCAGCAAACCGATGGCCGCCTCCTCGTCTCCATCGATGATCGCCTCGCGCGCGCCCCGGATCGCAACTCCACGGATTCCCGGCTCGATCGCCTCTCGGATCTTGGGCGGCTCCATCGCACAAAGCTTCAGTATCTGGAAATAAGCCTTCTGCTTTTTCAGCTCATTGAGGACATCGGATTTCTCGTTCACATTCGACTCACCATACTGGCGGATGAGTTTGAGTATGATCTCGGGAGTCTCCGGGGTGATCCTTAGCTCCACCTTTTCCAAAATCAGCTCGGCTCTCAGGGATCGCTCCGGATCGCCGGACTCGCTGGCGATCCTCAGCGCTTCGATCGCCTTTTCACCCATTTCCCAGAGCTCGGCCGTGGCCTTCTCGCGGGTTCGGAATGAATCTGAAGAAAGGTTCTCCACCAGCTCCTCCACGCTCGGTTCCTCCTTCTGCGGGGAATCCGCGGTTTTCGAGAAAGTGAAGCCCGTAAACAACGGAAAACTTAGAAGGATTACGCGGAATTTCATGGGTGGAGGAAGAAGAAAAGGAAACCGCTGTGCCGTCCTTGGGGCTATGAGCCACGTTCCGGAGACTCAACAAGTGGGATCGTCCAAAGGGTTGCATGTCTTCCTAAGAAGGCATGACAGTCGCCAGTCGGATTATGATCCCTCATTTATAACATCGGTCCGGGCCAGCTTCCAAAAATGGTCGAACACAGCAGTAGGCCGTGAAACTATCCGCGCTTCCCACTCCGCGCAACGGAATTTTCAACAATGAACCGTCCCGAAAAGACGATCCCCCGCATCCCCCAGACCGGGAAGGATGTAGCCCTTTTCATTCAGGCAACGATCCACCGCAGCGGTAAAAATTTCCACATCAGGATGAGCTTCTTGCATTGCCGCAATACCCTCCGGAGCCGCCAGCAGACAGGCGAACCGAATTCGTTTCGCACCAGCCTCTTTCAAGGTCGTGATCGCTTGCGCCGCAGAGCCACCGGTCGCAAGCATCGGATCCAGGACAACCAGATCGGACTCTTCCAAGGGAGTCGGGTGCTTCAGATAATATGCCTCCGGCTCCAGGGTCTTCTCATTCCTGGCCATGCCAATGTGGGCTATTGCCGCCTGGGGAATCAGATCGAGAAAGCCATCGAGAAAGCCCAGACCTGCGCGCAGGATCGGCACAAGGATGATGGGACGTGAGATCTTCACCCCACTGCTGACTTCCAGCGGAGTCGTGCAGGAGACTATCGCGGTATCGAGATCCGCCGTGACCGCCGGCACCATCAATGAAGCGATCCTTCTCACTCTCTGGCGAAATTCCTGTGTCGGACATTCCGGATTCCTAAGACTCGTGAGCTCGGAGGAAATCAGCGGATGTTCGATTTGATGCAGCATATCAGTCTTTCCTGGCGAGGATCTGCTTCAACTCAGCAAGCGGCACGCCAAGAACGTTCGCAGCTTCTTTCAAGTTGCCACCCGTCCGGTCAAGGATCCTGCCCGCGATTTGTTCGGGCAACCAATCAAGAACCGGCTTCCCGGCCGGCACGGCGTTCAAAACCTGGTCGAGCCCATGCGAAAGGGCGGAGGTCCTGCCCGGTGCGGTTGCCAAAGGAATATCGCCCGGCAGAAGAATCTGCGAAGATGCCAGCGCACATGCACGCGCGATCGTATTCTCCAGCTCGCGCACATTTCCCGGCCAGTTATGCTCGGAAAGCTCCGCGACCGCCTCCTCGGAAATGCGAATCCGCGCCATCCCGTTTTTCCTAGTGATCCTCTGCAGGAAATACTCCGCCAACAGGGGAATGTCCTCCGGCCTTTCACGAAGTGGCGGAATGCGCAGCTCCACCACGTTCAGCCGGTAAAAAAGATCCTCCCGGAAACGTCCCGCAGTCACCTCCGCTGCCAAATTCTTATGCGTTGCCGCCACGATGCGCACATCCGTCTTGATCACATCATTGGCACCAACCCTTGAGAACGTCCCGTCCTGCAACACACGCAGCAGCTTCACCTGGATGGAAATCGGCATATCCCCGATCTCATCAAGGAAAAGCGTGCCACCATCAGCCTGCTCGAAACGCCCCGCACGCCGCGCGATCGCACCCGTGAAGGAACCCTTCTCGTGCCCGAAAAGCTCACTCTCCAGAAGATTTTCCGGAATCGCACCACAGTTGATCGTAATGATCTCACGCTGCCTCCGCGGGCTGTATTCATGCACCGCCTTCGCCACGAGCTCCTTGCCCGTCCCGCTTTCCCCGGAAATGAGAACCGGCGCGTCGGATCTCGCCACACGCCCCACGATCTTGAAAACATCCTGCAACGCACGCGACACACCGATGATTTTCACCCGTCCATCCGGATTCGGAAGCTCAGGCATCGGCTTCTGCGCGTTTCGCCTGTCCTCCACCGTCTGCAAGGCGGACTCCACCACAGGCCTCAGCTCAAAGGAAAGCGACTCTTTCCTCAGTACATCATGCGCGCCCTTCTGCGTCGCCTCGATGATCTGCCCCGTTGTAGGAAATCCAGTGGTAAGCACCACAAGCGTATCCGGGCTCTGCGCACGGATGCGGCTGAGAAGATCCATCCCGTCAAACGGCTGCAGCATCACCGCGGACACCACCACATTCACCGCCGTCTTCTCGATCACCTTGATCGCCTTCCCCGCATCATCGCACCGCAGAATCCGTAGATTCTTCGCTTGCAAATGCTTCGTAGCCCACTCCAGGAAATCCAGATCGGGATCCACTAGGAGTAAAGTTTCTTCAGGGACTGATGGTGCCATGTGTGGTTGGAAAGATTATGGAAGGCCACATTGAATACAAGAGCCAAGAAATTTACAGAAAAACCCTGTAACTTCCTACTGTTTTTTTGATTGCTCTATCATCCCTTCAGCAAGCGATTTCAGTTCCTCAACCGGAATTGCAAAAGTTTCCGCCCGGTTCGCCCTTGCGATGTTCATACCCACCACCTCTCCCGCGAGATTCAGCACCGGCCCTCCCATCGTATTGCTGTTCGCCAGGATATCATGCTGTACCACTTGCGGAAACCCACTGCGCCGCTTGGAGAAATTTCCGCTCATCTGGTCGTTTCGCGTTATTTCCTGAAAGAGTTCCCCCCGTGCCAGAAGCTTCACATCCATCTCCAGAATCTCGCCATCCCGCTTCACGGAAATGGGAACCCGCGTCCCCGCCTTCTTCTCCTTTAGCATTTCCGCCAGCTCCTCGATCGTCCCAACCGCCTCACCGTCCACTTTTTCTATCAGATCACCTTCCTTCATCCCGGCCTCTTCGGCTCCACTCTTCGGCGTGATCTCACTTACCTTCATGGACTTTTCCTTCAGTGACACACCCAGCACGGCACCACCCTCCGGCTCGATCTCCCGCGGCTTCGCACTGATGATCCCTGCCAGTATCCTCCGCTTCGTCCGGCTCGTCGCACCGTTCACCACCACCCAGGTTCCCTGCGCCAGATCACTGTCTTCCGCGAAATCCGCCGGCACCAGATCCTTGGCATCCACTTTGAGCAACGCCACATCCCACCTGGGATCCACCATCACCACCTCCGCGCTCTTGAAGCTCTTTCTGTCCACCCTCACATCCAGATCCGCTATCCCAGCGATCTCGCTGGCCTTGGTCAGGATATAGCCGTCCTCACTCAACACCACACCATAGGAAACCTCCGAGCGACCGCTCAGAATTACCGCGCTTACCTGCTGTATCACCTCACGCTGCGGCTCAAAGGCACCCAGCACACCCGCACCCGTCATACGGAAATTCGTTTCCAGACTCTGCTGCGAGACCCCCTTTCCGGAAATCAACAGCGCGGCAGCCAGAACGAGAACCCTAGCGTTTCCCAAGACGTAATTCGATCGTTTCATCATTTCCATCCCTTGTGATTTCCATTTTCAATTCATCCCCCGCCGACAGCTCCTTGAGCACTCCCTTCAGATCGTCCTTCGTCACCAGCTCCACACCGTTCAGCTCACGCAAAAGATCACCCTCCTTCAGCCCCCCCATCTCCGCCGGACTCTTCTTCCCCACCTTCGTGACTTCAAGCCCCCCATCCACATCCTTCGTCGCCACACCCAGAAAGCCCTCGCCCTTCACCGGCTTCTTCGCAAACGGCCCCTCGCCAATAAACTCAGATGCCAGCATCCGATCCCAACCCTCGAAAAACTGCGCCACCGGCACATGCATGTTCACCGGAAGCTGCGGCCCCACCCGCGAATGAATCCCGATCAGCCGTCCATCCATATCAAAAAGCGGCCCGCCGGAATCCCCCCCGATCAAAGTCCCGTCCGTCTGTATCGTGCTGTTCGCCACCCTTACCAGCCTGCCCAACCTAGCCACAGCACCACGCTTTTCATCAAAACCACCCGAGTGCCCCAGCGAGAAAATCCAGTCACCCAGCTTTGTATCACCCGTCCGGTTGATCTCCACCGTCGGGAACGGCGCATCATCAGGCAGCTTCTCGGTGATCTGCACCAGAGCCGCATCCACTTCCGACATCAGCCCCAGACTTTTCCCCTTCAGCTTCGTTCCGTCCACCATGATCACTGTTAGTTCACGCCCCACTCCCGTGGATACGTGAGCGGCCGTCATCACCAAGCCGTCCTCGGAAACAATTACCCCACTCCCCGTTCCCTCACCCAGATCAATACAGACCAAAGCCGGTTTTACCCTAGGCAGGGACTTATGCAGCGCTTCCTCGATCGCCATTTGATCCTCCACGTTATCCAGCCCCTTCTTCGCATTCAGCGGAAAAGCGGAACCGGCCAACGGCAGAAAACAAACCGTAGCAGCAAAAAGGGATTTCAGAAGACTTACCATGTTATCGTTCCAGGATTTCCACCTCGTATCCATCCGGATCAGTCACGAAAGCCATCTTCCGCTCACCACTGGAAAACTTCTCACGCCACCCGCCCGGCCAGATCTCGATCCCCGCCTTCTCCACCCCGTCACAATACTCGATGATATCCGGCACACCCAGTGCGGTATGCATCAGATCCTCCGGACAGCTCTCCTCATAGTCCGGCGAATGTGTCAGCTCCAGGAAAACGTCATTCCCCTCCAGCTCCAGAAACGCCAGCTTGTTTCCCTGCGGCGAGTCCTTCTTCTGCCCAACCTTGTAACCCAGCTTTTCATAAAACGAAATCGAATCCTCAAGACTCTTCACCCGGATACGTGTATGCAAAAATCTGATTTTCATGATCCAAACCTAACCATCTCACGCCACCCCGCAAGTCCCACTTCAAAAGATGAACTTCACTGAAATCGACCGCGAAGACTTCCGCAACCTCCTGGAAGAAATCCACCGCACCCACATGCCCTTCGGCATGTTCGGAAAACAGAAATACCCACCCCGCGGCGTCCCCATCATCGATCTACCCGAAGAATACCTCATCTGGTTCAAGCAACGCACCTTCCCGAAAGGCCGCCTCGGCGAACTCATGGCCCACGTCTGCGAGATCAAGGAATGCGGCATGGACTCTCTCTTCAACCCCATGCGGAAAGCCAACGGCGGCCGCACAAAACTAAAATAAAGTATAACTGGGGATTCCAGCCCCAGGCCGTCCGGGAGGATTCCAGCCTCCCACTCCGCATTGGAATTTGAGAATTGGAATTTGAAAGTTAAACCAGCCCGTCTTTCCGCGCCTGCTTCCAATACGCATACTCAGAACGATTGAAATCCACATACTCCGGCGAAAGATCACTCGAATACATCGTGTAATCCGCCTTCCCAAGATTCAGATCGATCACGATCTCAAACTCCGCCCCCGCCACGGCCTCGCGCAGCTCATCCATCGGCGTATCCGCCTGCAGCCCACCCAGGCACACAGCCTTCCCCCCGATGAAAATATCCACCAGCTCCTCACGAATCCGTGCCCGCGAGTAACCCACCGCATGAATGATGCGCCCCCAGTTCGGATCACCCCCATTCCAGGAAGCCTTCACCAGCTGCGACTTGCACACCGCCTCCCCCACACGCTTCGCATCCAGGTGCGTCCGCGCTCCCTTCACCTTCACTGTCACAAACTTTGTAACCCTCTCCCCGTCACGCACCACCGCCTTCGCCAGCTCCAGCATCACCCAGTTCAGCGCCTCCCGGAACTGCTTGCACAGCACCCCGTTCCTTCTCATCACCGGCATCTCCACCCCGTTGTTCGCCATCACCATCACCGTATCGTTCGTGCTCATGTCACCATCGATCGTGATCCTGTTAAAACTCTCCTCCACAGCCTCCTGCACAGCCCTCTGCAGCCCATCTTTCGAGACATTCGCGTCCGTCGTGATAAAGCAAAGCATCGTCGCCATACTCGGACAAATCATCCCAGCCCCCTTCACACAACCGCCTATCCGCACCCGGTGTCCACCCAGATCCAGGGAAATCGCCACCTCCTTCTCATGCGTGTCACTCGTGATAATCGCCCGCGCCACATCACCCGCGTTTCTCCTGCCCAACCCCTTGGAAAGCTCCGCATATCTCCCCGCTATCCTCACCATCGGCATCGGCAGCCCGATCACTCCCGTAGAGCACACGCCCACCTCGGCCCTCTTCAGCCCCAGCTCCTTGGCCACCCCGTCGCACATCGCATTCGCATCATGGATGCCAGGCAATCCCGTACACGCATTCGCATTCCCGGAGTTCGCAATCACCGCCCGGTAATCAGCCTTCTTCTGATTGCTCTGCGAGACACGCACCGGAGCCGCCTTCACTCTGTTCGTTGTGAAAACCGCTGCCGAGACACATTCCTTCTCAGAAAAAATCAAAGCCAAATCCAGCCTGTCACTTTTTGGATCCTTGATTCCACAGCCAATGGCACTAGTTAGAAAGCCCTTCGCGGCACCAACGCCACCTTTGATTTTTTTAAACGGAAAATCCATAAAATGATATTCCCCGAGGCTAACCTACGGGGGACTCCCTGCAAGCAAATCAAAAGCCAACTTCCCGCCACACAAAACATTTCTTCCTTAAAATCCACTCACACTTGATTCTGGAAATTTTCCTCAGTAACACATCCCTATGCAAAACTACTTCCGCCCCCTCGCCGCACTCTGCACCATCCTTCTCGCATCCTGCGTCGCACCCCGCACACCCTACATGGCAGACCGCTCCCCCACCATCGGAATGCCTGCAAAACTCTCCGCACGCGAGCGCTCCTTCATACCTGAGGTTGAGTCCGCGCTCACCGACGCAGGACTTGTCCCCCTCAGCTATGGAAGAGGCGAGTATCAGCTCGAATACAGCATCGAAGAAGGCCCCATCAACACTGACACCCGCATTGCCATCCTAGAGTCCGGCTCCGAAATCATCGCCGGCCAGGGCCGCGCTTCAGGAGCACCCCTCATCGGGCGCACCGGCGTCGCCGAAAAGTCTTTCAAGAAAAGCTTTGATCAGTTCACCCGCGATCTCTCGGTTCTGTCCCGCCGCCGTGGCTGGGGCAAAAACGCATCAAGCACCGCCGCACCTTCCTACACACCCGCGGAAAACTTCTCGGCACCACCCCTGCCGGTCTACTAGATCACCCGACCCCAGATCGCCTTCAGATAGCGCGACTCCGGATAATTCGAGAGCGTAGGGTGATCCCCTCCCGCTCCCGTCCTGTCAAACACCTGCAGACGCTTGTCCTGCCGGTGCACCACATTCGTCACGATGTTTTCGAAAGCATCCACCCCCAGCTGCCCGGAGCACGAACACGTCACCATCACCCCGTCCCTCTCCACCAGCTGCACCGCCAGCTTGTTGAGATCATGATACTTCGCGTAGCCCACCTCATCCTCTTTCCCGAACATGAACTTCGGCGGATCCACCATCACCACATCCCACTTCCGCCCGTTCTCGATCATCGTCCTTACCCACGTGAACGCATCCGCGTGCGTCAGCTTCACCTTCGCCCCGTTCAGATTCGCATTCCGCTTCGCCATCGCCACCGCCTTCTCATCCAGATCCACAGCCGTCACCTCAGCCGCACCGCCCAGCCCCGCGGAAATCGAGAACCCTCCCGAATAACAGCAAAGATCCAGAACCGTCTTCCCTTCGGAAATCCCCCGGAACTTTTTCCGATTGTCCCGCTGATCACAGAAAAAGCCCGTCTTGTGCCCGTTCGAGAAATCAATCTCATAGCGCACCCCGTTCTCCACCACCTTCATCAGCCGCACATTGTCACTCTCCACGCCGCCACGCTGCGGAATCCCCTCGATACTACCCAGATCCTTGTCCACCTGAACCACCACCCGCTTCGTCCCGAACGCCTCATGCATCAGCGGCAACCACCGCTCAAGCCGCATCCACGCCCCCAGCGCAGTAATCTCTATCGAGAGCACATCGCCAAACTTATCCGCCACCATCCCCGGCAGGGAATCCGCATCCCCATGCACACACCGGTAGCAATCCGTCTCGGCATCCAGCTTCAGCAAATCACGCCTAAGCTCCCCCGCCCTCACAATCGCCCTCTCGAAAAAACTCTCATCCACATCCTCCAGCGAATGGGTCACCACCCGCAGCGGCATCCGCGCCTTCGGATTCCACAGCCCCCAGCCAAACCTCGTCCCCTGCTTCCCGAAAACCTCCACCAAATCACCCGCCTTGGCATCCTTGGAAACTTCCCCCACCATCTTCGGCCAAACCGAAGGATGAAACGTCTGATA
>JBPOGC010000051.1:0-16996 GCA_051251795.1 Luteolibacter sp.
GAGCAAAGCGACAATCCCCAATCCAAGTTTGAAAGTTGATGTTTGAAAATTGAAAGTTAAAGCTCCCGCCATGCCTCTCCCAGCCCTTCCAGGAATTTCCCCGCAAACCCTCGCGGACTGGCTCAAGGAACAGGGCGAGCCATCCTTCCGCGCCAAACAGATCCTCGAATGGGTCTGGAAAAAAAAGGTCACCTCCTACGAGGCCATGACCAATCTCCCCGCAACCCTCCGGGAGAAACTCGCGGCTTCCTTCCGTCTCACTGCCCTCACCCACTCCCAGACCCAGGGCAGCGAGGACACCACCCGGAAATTTCTCTTCAAACTCCACGACGGCCGCTACGTCGAGTCCGTCCTCATCCCCGCAAACCCCGCACTCTACGGCGAAAAATCCGACCGCCGCACACTCTGCGTCTCATCCCAGGTCGGCTGCGCGTACGGTTGTAAATTCTGCGCCTCAGGTCTCGCCGGCTACACCCGGAACCTCGATCCCTCGGAAATCGCCGGGCAGGTTCTCACCGCGGAACAGATCTCAGGAGAGCGCGTCGACAGCCTCGTCTTCATGGGCATGGGCGAGCCGATGGCAAACTTTTCCAACCTCATGGAAGCCATCGCCCTCATCACCGGAGCCGAAACTCTCCACCTCGGCGCACGCCACCTCACCATCTCCACCTCCGGCCTCGCCCCACAGATCCGCAAGCTCGCCGACCATCCCCAGCAGATCCGCCTCGCCATCTCCTTCCACGGCGCCACCGATGAAGTCCGCAGTCAGATCATGCCGGTGAACAAGAAATACCCCGTCGCCGAGCTCATGGGCGCGCTGGAATACTGGAACACCGTCAAAAAACAAAAACTCACCCTCGAGTACATTCTAATCCAGGGCGTGAACGACTCCCTCGAACAAGCCGCCATCCTCGCCCGCCACGCCCGCTCCATCAACTCGAAGGTAAACCTCATCCCCTACAACACCGTCGAAGGCCTGGAATGGAAACGCCCCTCACTCACCCACTGCCGCGCCTTCCAGGAAGTCGTGAAAAAATCCGGAGTCACCGCCACCCTCCGCATCGAGAAAGGCCACGACATAGACGCCGCCTGCGGCCAGCTCCGCCTCAAACAGGAAACCGCTGAGGGAATTGTTTGAAAACCAAGGCGCGGTGGATGTGATCCGCCAGCATTCAGTTTGGTAAATGGAATTGGTCTGCGAAATGGTGGCGGATCACATCCGCCACTCCTTGCTAGCGATCAATGCGAAAGCGGATTCTCACCCGATGCATCGCCCAAGTGTTCGGACACCTCTGGAAGGAATTTCTTAAACCGCGTCTTGTCGATCGATTTCATATACGCCTCTTCCGGGGAAATCATTCCCTCGCGAAGCTTTGTCCAGATCGACTCGTCCATAAACTGCATGCCCTCGTTCTTACCACCGGTGATGACATCGTAGAGTTTCTGGGTCGCGCCCTCACGGATGATGGCTGCGACAGCTGGCGTACCGAACATGATCTCGTGAACGGCCACCCGACCTGGCTTGTCCACACGCTTGCAGAGAAGCTGCGCGACCACACCGCGCAACGACGCGGAAAGCATTGTCCGCACCTGTGACTGCTGGTTCGCCGGGAACACATCGATAATACGGTCCACAGTCTTCCGGGCGTTGTTCGTATGCAGTGTTCCGAAAACCAGAAGCCCGGTTTCCGCCGCAGTCAGTGCCAGTGAGATCGTTTCCAGATCCCGCATTTCGCCAACCAGAACGATGTCCGAGTCCTCACGCAAGGCGGCGCGAAGGCCGTCCGCGAAGGATGGTGTCTGGATGCCCACCTCACGCTGGGTAAGGATGGATTTCTTATTCCGGTGCACGAACTCGATCGGCTCCTCAATCGTAATGATGTGGCGGGCAAAATTCGAATTGATATAGTCCAGCAAAGCCGCAAGCGTGGTCGATTTCCCGGAACCGGTAGGCCCAGTGACAAGCACCAGCCCCGAGCGCATGCGCCCGAATTCCTTCACCACATCCGGCACACCCAGGGACTCCATGGACATGATCTCCGTGGGAATCAGACGGAACACGGCGGCGAGGCCGTTTTGCTGCTGGAGGTAGTTGCAGCGGAAGCGGGACTCCTCGTCCATCTCATAGGCGAAGTCGAGGTCGCCGTTTTCCAGGTAGCGCTGGAAGGCTTTCGGATCACAGATCTCAGCGAGCATTTCCTTGAAGGAATCACCCTCCAGGACAGGTTCGTCCTCAATGGGCACGACGGCGCCGTGGATGCGGATCTTTGGCGGTTGACCCTCGGAGAGGTGTAGATCAGAGCCCTTGCCGGCGATGAGTTTTTGAAAGAGGGCGTCAATGCGTGCCATGGTTCTGGGTAGGTTTTTGGTTGGAAAAAATTCAGGCTCAGGATTGCAGGAAGATTTGCATCTGCGCTTTGTCATCCGCGCGGAAAACAAGCTCCTCCGCGCTGATCAGGCCTTTGATGTAAAGTTTCTTCAGGGACTCGTCCATGGTGATCATGCCGACGTGCTTGCCGGTCTGCATCACACCGGGCAGCATGAAGGTTTTGCCCTCGCGAATGCAGTTGGCCACAGCCGGGGTATTGACCAGAAGCTCGGTGGCAAGAACCCGGCCGTCACCGGTAGCCAAGGGAATGAGCTGCTGGGAAAGGATGCCGCGCAGCGACTCGGATACCATGATCCGGATCTGTTCCCGCTGGTCGATCGGGAAAACGTCCAGCACCCGGTCCAGCGTCCGGGGAGCATTTCCCGTATGCAGTGTCCCGAGAACCAAATGTCCGGTTTCCGCCGCAGTGAGTGCGAGCTGAATGGTCTCCAGATCCCGCATTTCACCTACAACGATGATATCCGGGTCTTCGCGCAGCGCACCGCGGAGCGCCTTCCCGAAGGACTCGGTATGGGTTTCCACCTCGCGCTGGTTCACATGGCACCCTTTTGACTCGAAAACGTATTCGATGGGATCCTCCAGTGTCAGGATGTGATCTTCCCGGTCTTTGTTGATGAAATCCACAATAGCCGCAAGCGTCGTCGATTTTCCCGAACCGACCGATCCGGTGACGAGGATCAGGCCGTTCTGATAACGGGTGAGAGGGACGATGTGTTCAATCGGCAGACCGATCTCTTCCATCGTCCGGAGCTGGTCGCTAATGATCCGGAAGACCATTTCATAACCAAGCCGCTGCTTCACAACCGACGCACGGTAACGTCCGTCCGAGCCGACGTATGCGAAATCGATGTCACCTTTTTCATCAAGACGTTTCCACTCCTGCTCGTTGAGGAAAGACCGGGCAAGGCGCTCGGTTTCTTCCGAAGTCAGAGGATCGTGGTCATCCCAGATCGGACCGAGAGCGCCGAAGCGTCTCCATGCGGGCGGATAGCTAGGGGAAAGGTGGAGGTCTGAGCATCCAAACTCACGCCCGAGTTTTAAATATTCGTCAACGTGGCCTAGGACTTGGTGTTCGGACATGGAAGGTTTTTTGGGTTTGAGGAAATCTGACGCCGGGGGTTCTAGCGACTGCACGGGACACCATCAAGAGCAAGTATGCGTAAAAACGTAACGGGCAATATCCGAGGAATATTCAACACGTTTTCCGTCTCACCTGGACTGGGCGATCCTGGCTGGGCGAGGGCGGGCCGACGCTCCGCTTTGTATCTGGCCTTGCAGGTAGTCCTTGACCAACTTGGTCGCGTAGATCTTCGCAGCCGGTTTGACGAACTTCACTATCAGAACCAGAAGCTTCCAGACAAATCCGCCTGGGCTCCGGGGAACTGCAGCGAGCCTGGATGCCTTCACGACGACCTTTTTTTTCTTCGGGCGGAGGAGGAAACTCGCCACAAGACCCAGCGCTGCCGATCCGCCGACCCATTTCATCGGATCTTTCTTCACAGACCCTTTCGCCTGGCCTACGAAGTTCAGCTTCTTGCTTACTTTCGTACTTGTCGCGGAGATTTTGGCGCGTGCCTGCTCTGCCTGCTCGACAAGCTGCTTCAGCTCTTGTTTTTCTTTAGTTGATTTAGCCATTCTCGGTCTTTCTTAAATTCTGCTGCGGTGTGCTCAAATGATGCCGGCGGGGTCGACTTCGCGATCAGCGCGAGAACCAGAGCCACCAGGAAGTGGACACCCCCGATGATCAACGCGGAGTAAAACCAGGTCAGCTCCGTTTTTTCCACCAAAATGCCGATCAAACCCGCCATAAGCAGGAGCCACATGAAAAACAATAACAGTCCTGCAATTGCAAAAAGCACGACGACTCGCAAAACACCGCGTACCGCACTTTTTGATTCAATCGAGAGAATCTTCAGTTTTGTGGAAAAAAGATGGCCGAAGGAGGCTCCGAAACCCGGTTGCTTTTCAGCGCTTTCCGGTTGCGAATCCGCTACTTCCGCCGCATTCACGGCGTTCTCGTTCTGTGTCGTCGTTCCGTTTGGTTCCATTGTCTAAAAAGAAGGGACGGAGGCTGAAATATCGCCGCCGACCCTGGATTTTGAAAGCTTTCCTGATGGAAATCTTCCGTTGTTACTTGCGAGTGATCAGGCCGATAATAAAGCCAACGCCGACGGCGCCGAGAACGGCTTTTGTAGGATTTTGGCGGATGTAATCCTCAGCCGTGACATGTGCTTCTTTTGCTTTCGTGCGGGTTTCGTCCCATTTCTGCTGGGCGTTTTCTTTGGCACACTGTGCTTTTTCAGCCGCAACCGCCTTATAGTGTTCTGCCTTTTCAGTAGCTACAGCCTTATATTGGCCTGCTTTTTCAGTGGCAACCGCCTTGTATTGACTGGCTTTCTCCGCTGCCACGGCTTTGTATTGATCTGTTTTTTCAGCGGCAGTGGCTTTCAGGGCTTTCGCTGTCTCTACAGCGCGCTCTTTCACCTTCGATGCCTTCTCACCAGTCACGTTTGCGAATTCGCCCGCTGCGCTGCGAAGATCGCCTGCTGCGGCTTCTACGGAAGGGGTGCCAGTTTCTGGCGGTGTCGTGGAAAATGGATTCTCATTCATAATTTTGTATTGGATAGGGATTCAGTTGTTAGTTTAGCACAAGCCATTCCAAAAAAATTCTACACGCACGACTAGCCTTCGCAAGAACGCATTGTTCAGTTGGTGCCCTTAGAAATTAAGGGTCGTAAGACCGTATCGAAACCGAATGCCTTGATTCCTACCTCCTCAAGTCAATCTCCAGCTCGCCAGCGCGGTCGGATTTTTCTGCTGCGCCTCGTTCCACTTAGCTCGCGGTGTGATCATGGACGAATCTTCATACTATTTGTGAGCAAAGGCGCGCCACTCTCCGAGGAGAGCAATCGCATCTTAATCGAGCTCTCTTCCCAGTTGATTTCCAACCATCCGAAATGTGGCTGATCGATTAAGTTCCCGACCCTCAGGCTGTTTTTTTCTTTGCCGGGATAGCAGACATTGAAACTGCTGGATGTGAGATCGAACAAGGGGCGGTCGCCGGAAGGATTCAGAACGGAAAACTCGCCGCGATGCCGGTCACCAGATAACAACAAAGTCGTTCCTTTTGCTTCACTGATGACACGAAGCAGTTTCTCCCGATCATCCGGGAACATCCCCCATCGCCTCCATAAGTGATCGTTGGAAAGCACTTGAATCCCGGATCCTATGATGCGGACTTCAGCTTCACTCTTGAGCTGTTCCTCAAACCACCCCCATTGCTCCGCGCCCATCAGTGTTTTTCCCGGTTGGGGTGCAAACTGTTCCTCTCTGGTTCCTTCCTGGAACGGATCGCGAAATCGCTGCAAGTCCAACATGATTACTTGGACACGATGGGGTTTCTCACCGAAAATCCAGACACCGTAAACTCCGTCACGCGAACGGCGGATGTCTGTATCTTTAACCGAAAAATGATCAAGAAACAGCTGCTCGGACTGCTCTGCATGAGGATGCAAACGACCCGGGTATTTACTGCCGTAATCGTGATTATCCCATGTAGGGAATGTAGGAGTACCTTGGAGAAAGGCCTGATACTGGGGAATGACCGCCAAATTGTCATAAGCCTTTTTCAAACGCACCGGGTCTGAGGTATTCCCATAGTGATTGTCTCCCAGCAGAAGCATGATGTCAGGCTCCTCGGCTCGAATCACATCCCAAAACCCTTGGTCCCTCGTAGGTTTGTTGCACGAACCGAATGCGATCCGGTGTATCGGCAGGTCCGGATAGATGCTATCCGACGGAAATCCGGCTGATGGCTCGGAAGGCTGATTCTCAGCCTTTGCGGAATAGGGCAGAATCATTACTGAGAGAACTCCCAGAAATACTTTTGATAGAATGTGATTGGACATTGGGAAGCGCCTTCCACGGCTTGCGGGCTGGCGAGACCGAATCAGCGTTTCAGCTGGTTCTCGATGCGGTCGATCCGCTCGCGCAGACCCTGTTGTTTTTCGAGTTCCGAGACTACTTTCTTACAAGCGTGGATCACTGTGCCGTGATCACGTCCGCCAAAGGACTCACCGATTTCCTTCAGCGAGCTGTGGGTCAGCGTGCGGCTGAGATACATGGCGATCTGTCTTGGGAAGGCAATGCTGGCAGGGCGGCGGCGCGAGATCATGTCCGCCATGCGGACGTCGAAGTGCTCGGCGACGGCTCGCTGGATGCTGTCCACAGTGACTTGGCGGCAGGCTTCCTCCTGGATGAAATCACGAAGAAGGTTCTCCACTTTTCCCAAGGTAAGCTTCTCACCGGCCAGCGAACCGTAGGTGGCCACCCGGACGAGGGCGCCCTCAAGCCGCCTGACATTGGAGCGGATGTTCTCTGCGAGAAATGTGAGAACGGAGTCCTCGACGGAGACTTTCCACTCCATGGTTTTCTTTTTCAGAATGGCCATCCGTGTCTCCACCTGTGGTGGCTGGACTTCCACGGCGAGTCCGCACTCAAAGCGGGAAATGAGACGCGGCTCCATGCCCTTCAGCTCGCTGGCCGGTCTGTCGCTGCTGAGGACGATCTGGTGCTTACCGTCGAGCAGGGTGTTGAAGGTATGGAAAAATTCTTCCTGTGTGCGCTCCTTTGAGGTGAGGAACTGAACGTCATCAATGAGCAGGACATCGGAGTTCCGGTAGCGGTTACGGAACTTCTCGATGTTCCCCTTCCGGATGGCCTCGATGTACTCATTGGTGAATTTTTCGCAGGTCAGATAAATGACGCGTGTGTCCGGTCTGCGGCGCAGGATTTCCTGACCAACAGCATGCATGAGGTGGGTCTTCCCGAGTCCCGAGCCGCCGTGAATGAAAAGAGGATTGTAGCCTATGCCGCTCTTGGTGGCGACGGCGTGGCAGGCTGCTTGGGCGAACTGGGAGTTGTCTCCCACGACAAAGTTTTTGAAAGAAAAGTCCGGATTGAGGCCGGCTCCTTTTACACGCTTTTCGAAGATATCCGCGGACAGCTCCTTGCGGATCGCCACTGCTGGCTGATCTTTCTCCTCACCGGCGGGTGCCTCTGCTTCCTCCCTTATGATGATATCGATATGATGCAACCCCTCGAAGCTTTCCCCGGCTGCCATCAGCAGTTCCGGCAGGTAGTTTGTCTCGATCCACACCTGATGGATTTCGCCGGGCACCTGGATGGTTCCCGTCCCGTTTTCGAACCCATGCCATGACGCCCCACCGAACCAACGTTGGTGCGCGTCCTCACCGAGCATATTTTTCAGTTTTTCAGAAATCTGACTCCAAGGCGACTGTTCGGAAACTGGCTTTTCAACAACGCGATCATTCTCATTCTTTAGTTCACTCGTTGGCGTTCCCCGGCGCTCTGTCATCTTCTTTTTCATGATTTATCAAGCTGGCGTTTCCCAAATCCCCAATGCTCCGGAAGCGTTACAGCCCGATCAAGTTGGACGAGGATCCATGATGAGAAAATTCATTTTGGTTCGGCTCTAACAGAGAGCAATTTTCTCCCCGTATTCCACAAGCGTTCCACGCCTTTAAGTTTTTAAAATCTTGACGAGATCTTTAATAAGGAAACCTAAACAAATCGTACTTTCTATCAGTTAGATTCTTCCTAACTCATTTCAAATGAGTGATGTCCAATGTGACAATCTTGTAACGCAATCTAAGATGGCTTTTTCAGAACCGGAGAGGCGAGGAAATAGCCGCAGCAGAAAGTGATTGCAGTTGTCAGTGGCCAGGCCCATGAAAAGTGGTAGATGGATTCGATTCCCGTAGCCGCTTCGTTAAGCCGGTAGGTAGGGAGCTGTGCCAACCAATTGAACGAACCTCCGGCCTTGATCCAGAGCACCCAAATATCGGTGCGGATGAGTGCAACGAGCAGGAGTGAAACGCCACATCCGGTATAGAGTCCGCGAATGCTGGCTCGACCGGTAAGAGCACAGAACATGAGGCCGAGGAGAGGCCCCATAGTGTAGGCGGTCATGCCGAAGGCCAGACCGAGAATGGGGATGCCTTCGCGGGCGACATTGAGCAGCAATGTGAAGCACGTCAGCGCCACTCCCCAGCCAATGATCAGCCACCGCGTTTTCACAATGAGGTTCATTTTGGAAAGCTCCTCATCGGACTTTTTCTCCGGCGAATATATGGCCGAAAGCGTGGTCTGGCTCAGGGCGGCAAGGATGGAGTCCAGACTGGAGATACAGGCCGCGAAAATCCCTGCAAGCAGCAGACCGCTGACTCCGGCCGGCAGCATGGTCACAATCCACATAGGGAACACGAAGTCCCGCTCTCCGACCACCGGGACATTGCTGCTTCCGATCATATCGGTGCCCACTTTCACGAGTGAAGCCTCATCCCCGGTGAACGGGTTTTCATTATAGTAAACAAAAAGCGCAGCTCCGACCATGAGCATCAACAAGGTCAGCACCTGGCCGAAGGAGCTGAAAATAAGCGCCTTGCCCGCTTGTTTGGCGTCCTTACAACAGAACATGCGCTGAGCGTTCAGCTGATCCACCCCAAAAGCTGTCAGGTTCTGGAAAGGAACCGCGAATATCGCCACCCAGAAGGTGAACTCCAGCTCCGAGCGTATGCCCCATGTGAAATCCCACGTCTTCAGGCGATCGTATCGAGTCGCAGTTTCCCAGAATCCGCTCCAGCCGTCATCCACGCCGTTGATCAACCAAAGCAGCGCGACAGTACCTCCAATCGCGAATAGCAGGAACTGCATCACATCCGTCCAGATGACCGTCTGCATGCCACCCATCAGCGTCCAGCCGATCGCAATCACGCCAATGATGAGGATACTCAATTCGATGGGTAGGCCAGTAACGACCTTGAGCGGGATGGCCGCCACAAGCACACGCACGCTCTGTCCCAGCACGCTGCCCAGCGTGAACATCACCGTTGCCAGCATCTTCGCCCCGTTTCCTAGGCGGTTGCCCATGTAGTCATACGGGCTGTAAATTTCCTGTTCATAGTAGACTTTTACGAACCACCTCGCGACTAGGAAGCGCGCCAGTATGGAGCCTATCCCCCACTGCATGTAGGTGAAATCCCCGTCCAGCGCGAAAAGCGTGCCCGGCACTCCGATAAAGGTCACACCGCTGATTTCCGTGGCAATGATGGATCCGCTCACCGCCCACCAGGGAAGCGACCTGCCTCCGAGAAAAAAGTCCTTGATCGTGCCATTCTTGCCTTTCATCACATGGCCTACCCATGTGGTGATCAGCAGATAGCCGATCAATACCGCCCAGTCCAAGCCCGTAAAATTCAGATGGATTGCTCCTAAAAACATGCCGCAGACTAGTGCTTCACCTTTCCTAACCAAGTTTCAAATCACCTGTCGGGAAAATTTTCCTCGCTCATTCTCGCCTTCCCCTCCTTTTCCCATTCCCAAACAAGTTCCCGCTCCCTTAACTTTACCCATGGAAAAAAATCCGGGGATTCCCAAACTCGTCCAAGACGATCCATGGCTGGAGCCACAAACAGAGGCCATCATCCGCCGCTCGGAACTGTTTGAAAACGCTCTCAGAAGCATCCGGGAATCCTCCGGCTCCCTCCCCGCATACGCACGCGGCCACAAATACAGCGGCATCAATTTTAATAAATCCACCAATCAATGGACTGTCCGCGAGTGGCTCCCCGGCGCGAAGGGTGTCTCCCTCTTCGGCGATTTCAATGACTGGAACAGGGGCTCACACCAGCTGCAGTGGAAAGAAGGCGGCATCTGGGAGCTCATCCTCCCAGCCGAAGCCCTCGCCCACGGCCAGAAGGTGAAACTCCACATCCACGGCGCGGACGACTCCCGCCTCGACCGCTTGCCAGCCACCATCACCCGTGCCGTGCAGGATCCGAACACCCACGACTACTCCGGCCAGATCTGGGCGCCGGAGGAGGAGTATGCCTGGAAAAATGAATTTGATCCCGCCACCGTCACAGCACCGCTCATCTACGAATGCCACACAGGCATGGCCGGTGAGGAACCGCGCGTCCACACCTACCGGGAATTCGCAGATCACATCCTCCCCCGCGTAAAGGAGCTCGGCTACAACACCGTGCAACTCATGGCCGTGCAAGAGCACCCCTACTACGGCTCCTTCGGTTATCACGTCTCTTCGTTCTTCGCCCCCTGCTCGCGCTTCGGCACGCCCGAGGATCTGAAATACCTCATCGATACCGCGCATGGCTTGGGCATAGCCATGTTGCTCGATATCGTCCACTCACACGCCGTGAAAAACATCGCCGAGGGTCTCAACAACCTCGACGGCTCCGGCCACCAGTATTTCCACGAAGGAGAAAAAGGAGACCACCCGCAATGGGACTCCAAGTGCTTCGACTACGGCCGCCCTGAGGTAAAACAATTTCTCCTCTCAAACGTCCGTTACTGGCTGGAGGAATTCCGCTTCGATGGCTTCCGCTTCGATGGCATCACTTCCATGCTCTATCACTCGCATGGCACCCGCGCCTTTGGCTCCTATGACGACTACTTCGGCGGCGACGCGGATCAGGAGGCCATCCTGTATCTCAAACTCGCCAACCAGCTTATTTCCGAAATCAAACCAGGTGCCATCGTCGTGGCCGAGGACATGTCCGGAATGCCCGGCCTCTGCCGTCCGAATTCCGAAGGCGGAGTCGGCTTCACCCACCGCCTCGCCATGGGCATCCCGGATCACTGGATCAAGCTTCTCAAGGAACAGCGCGACGAGGACTGGAACCTCGACGAGCTCTGGGGGGTCATCACAAACCGCCGCCACGGCGAGGCAACGATTTCCTACGCGGAGTCCCACGACCAAGCCCTTGTCGGCGACAAAACCATTGCCTTCCGTCTCATGGACAAGGAGATGTACTGGCACATGGATCGCGACAACCAGCATCCGGACATCGAGCGCGGCATCGCCCTGCATAAGATCATCCGCCTCATGACATCTGCCTTCGGCGGCGAAGGTTACCTCACTTTCATGGGCAACGAATTCGGCCATCCGGAGTGGCTCGACTTCCCCCGCGAGGGCAACGACTGGTCTTATCACTACTGCCGCCGCCAATGGTCGCTCGTCGACAATCCTGAACTGAAATACCAGTTCCTCAACCAATGGGACAAGGAACTCGTCGCTCTGCTGAAAACGCACAAAGTTCTCGAATCACCCCCAGGCCAGGTGCTCCACATGGATCACGAAAACCGCATCCTCATCGCCGAGCGCGCGAACCTGATTTTCGTAATCAATCTCTCCCACGACAAGTCCATCCCCGGCTACGGCATCACCCCATACAACAAGGCAACCCACAAGCTCCTCCTCGACTCGGACGCCACCCGCTTTGGCGGCCACAACCGCAACGATGCCGACGCGGAGTTCCCGATTGATAAAGAGCACGGCCAATTCAAAGTCTACACAACATCACGGACGGTTCTCGTATTTGGAAAAGAATAGAGGCAGGGACACTTATCCCTAAGCGTCCACGTCTAGCGGCCTGCCTCTTCGCACAAGCCCCACCCAATCCACCACCCCAAGAACCGGACAGTGAGGGATCGCCGTCCCTGCCCCGAAGAGCCCAATCCGAACCTCAATGATAGTATCAACTTGTAGGATGGCAGGGACGTTTATCCCTAAGCGTCCGCGTCTAGCGGCCTGCCACACCATACAAGCTTCACCCGATCCCACCGCCGCAAGAAACGGACGCTTAGGGATAAGCGTCCCTGCCTAAGAAGGAATCACTTAGCCGTTTTAGCCTTGGCTTTTTCGTCCAACATCCCGCCTACGAAGATCATCACTGCTGCAATGCAGATGCATGAGTCGGCAACATTGAACGTAGGCCACCAGCCCTGGCTCGCAGGAACGATCTTGTCGTAGAAAGGAAGTTTCACGGAGATGAAATCAACGACGTAACCCTGTGAGAGGCGCTCCCAGAAAGTTCCATTTTTCACCTCTTCGAGGAGGAATCCCTGAACAAGGCGGTCTGTCAGGTTTCCAAAGATCCCGCAGAGCAACAAGGCTACAGCGACCTTCGAAAGAGCGTGCCCGAAGACTCCCTTTTTCCAAAAGATCCGGATTAGCACGAGGGCGACAACTGGAACTACTAGAAATACAATAGGTGCCCATGAAGTGCCGTTCCCAAGGCCAAAGGCAACTCCCTGATTATGGACGCGGATCCAGTGAAAGACATCCGGGATGATCTTCCACTGATGAGCCTCCGGAGACCAGGGCGGGGCGAAGTTCGCCACAGTCCATGCCTTGGTCACCTGATCCAGGATATACAATGGCAGGGACAGAAAGAGGAGAAGCTTGGGAAAGGTCATAAAACTTTAAATTTCAATCATTGAACCACGTCTTCGCAACGCTGGCAGAGACCTGACTCGAGGACTGGCTCGTGCTTGCGGCAACGGGGGCAGAGTGGCAGCAGGGTTTTTCTGGCGTTTGCGACCAACTCCGCGCCCAAGGCAACGGAAAGCTCGGAGATGATAAAGAACTCGGTGGCGAAGTCGCGGTCGTTCAGCATTTCCACGAGGTGCCTGTCGGAATCGGGAAGGGTGAGGGCGATCGCAGCTTCGTTGTTTCTGCTGAACTCCTTTGCCTGTACCTTCGCCTCGATGGCGGTTTGCATCGCAGCTTTGATCTGGAAGAGGCGCTCGACATCTTTGCTGACCTGGCTTGGCGCGTTGTCGGGGTTCGCTACAGGAAAATCCTGCTCGTGAATGCTGCCTTCTGTGAATGGCGCATGCTCCCAGGCTTCATCAGCGGTGAACGCGAGGACAGGTGCCAGCAGGCGGGTGATGGTGCTAAAGATCTCATGCATCGCGGCCTGCGAGGCGAGGCGGCGCGGGGAGTCCGGCGCATCGCAATACATGCGGTCTTTCAATGCGTCGATGTAGACGGCTGAGAGATCGGTAGTACAGAACTGGTTGATGGCGTTGAAGACTTTCCGGAACTCGAAGGACTCATAGCCTGCGAGGCATTCCTTGGTGACGGTGTGGAGCCTTTCCAGAATCCATTTGTCGAGGAGAGTGTATTCAGGAGCTACGTCCGATGGCGTGAATCCGTCCAGGTTTCCGAGGAGAATGCGGAGAGTGTTGCGAAGGCGGCGGTATGGCTCGGCGACTTGTTTGAAGAGGTCTTCTCCGAAGGGAACTTCGTTTTGCCAGTCGACGCTGGAGACCCAGAGGCGGACGATGTCCGCTCCGTACTGGTTGTAGAAGTGGGCGGCGTCGGTTGGTTTGCCCTTCTTCTTGTCGTCTGACTTGGAGGTCTTCTTCCCGGTGTCCTTGTCCACTACGAAGCCGTGAGTCATGACGGTCTTGTAAGGAGCGTGGCCGCGAAAGGCGGTGGAAAGCATGAGTGAACTCTGGAACCAGCCGCGGTGCTGGTCGGTTGCTTCCAAGTATAGATCGGCCGGGGCGTGTAGCTCCGGGTGGGTATCGAGGACAGCGGCGTGTGAGCAGCCGGAATCGATCCAGACATCGAGCGTGTCCGTGCCTTTCTTTAGTCCGGCGGGGAGGCCCAGTTTTGCTGCGAGCTCTTCATCTGAAAGTTCGAACCAAACATTGGTGCCTTCCTTTTCGACGAGGTCGGCGACCTTCAGGGCGAGGTCGGACGAGATGACTGCCTCGCCATTTTCATCGAAGAAAACGGGAAGCGGGACACCCCATGTGCGCTGGCGAGAGATGCACCAGTCCGGGCGTGCCTCGACGGTGCCGTAGATGCGGTTACGCCCCCAAGCAGGGAGCCACTTGGTTTTGTCGATTTCCGTGAGTGCATCGTCGCGGAGTTTGTCGAGCGAGATGAAGAACTGCTCAACGGCGCGGAAGATGATGGGAGTCTTGGAACGCCAGCAATGCGGGTAGGAGTGGTGGTATTCCTCCTGGCCGAGAAGGTGGCCGCTCTCCGCAAGGATCTCGATGATGCGTTTGTTGCACTTGAAAACGTGTTGGCCGACGAGTTCCGGCACGCCGACTTCTTCGGTGTAGTGACCTCCGTCATCGACAGGGGAAAGGACGGCGAGGCCGTTTTGCTGGCCTGCAACGTAGTCGTCCGCGCCGTGGCCGGGGGCGATGTGAACCGCTCCGGTGCCGATGTCCGTCGTGACAAAATTGGCGAGGATGACTTTCGAGGTGCGGTCTAGGAACGGGTGCTTTGCCTCGAGGCCTTCGAGTTCTTTTCCTTTTAGCTCCTGAAGGCTTTCCTTGAGGGCGTAGCCGGTTTTCTCCGCGAATTGCTCCACGAGCTCGCGGACGATGATGAAGGTTTCTTCTTTCTCACCGTTGGAGAATTTCCCGACGACATAGGTAAACTCCGGATGGAGGGCGATGCCGAGGTTTGCCGGGAGTGTCCACGGAGTGGTCGTCCAGATCGGAATTGCGGCGGGTTGCGTCCAGTTCTCCAGCTCGAATTTTACGAAGAGGGAGGGAGAGACTTTGTCGGCGTATTCAACCTCGGCTTCGGCGAGGGCGGTTTGCGCGCCGAATGACCATTGAACAGGTTTCTTGGACTGATAGATGCAGCCGTTTTCCACGAGCTTCGCGAAGACGCGGAGGACGGATGCCTCGTAGCCCGGGTTCATGGTGAGATAAGGATTTTCCCAGTCACCGAAGACGCCGAGGCGCTTGAAGGAAGCACGCTGGATATCGATGAAGCCCTTTGCGAACTCCGTGCAGCGGCGACGGATCTCCGCTGGCTCCAGGCCTGCGGCTTGCTTGACGACCTTGAACTCGATCGGCAGGCCGTGGCAGTCCCAGCCGGGGACGAAAGGTGTGTGGAAACCCGCCATGGTCTTGGATTTCACGACCATGTCCTTGAGCAGCTTGTTGAGAGCGGTGCCCATGTGGACATCGCCATTGGCGAAAGGAGGGCCATCGTGGAGGATGAAATCAGGGGCGCCGGCAGCTTTGCGGGCGGAGGTGATTTTCTCGTAGAGTTTCGTTTTCCCCCAAATTTCGAGACGCTTCGGCTCGTTTTTCACAAGATCTCCGCGCATGGGGAAACTTGTCTGAGGAAGGGTCAGCGTATCTTTGTAATTCGGGGCGGTGCTCATATGGCGGGCGCGGAAGCTAGCAACGGTAAAGCAAGGGGTCAATACCGGGGGATGGGGTGTAAATCGTGGTTGTCGCAGTCGTTTTGCTTGTCTAGGATCCCTTTCTTCCGGGTCTTCCAGACCTTTTTTCACCTCCGCAAATCATGGGAATTTTCAGCAAGCCACTTCTCCGCAACAAGCAGAAACGAGACGACATGCCTGAGGGCCTCTGGTCGAAATGCCCGGAATGCTCATCGATGATCCATACGCTGGAGCTGAAGCAGAACCTGAATGTATGCTCGGGCTGCGGGCATCATTTTCTGATGGACTCGATGGACAGGATCAATCTGCTGGCAGATAACGGAACCTTTGAGGAAACGAACAGCGATTTGTTTTCCGCGAACCCGCTTTCGTTTAAAGGCTACGAGGACAAGATCAGCACGCTGCGCGAGCGGACGAAGATGAACGACGCGGTGATCACTGGACGGCTTTCCATTTCCGGGAAACAGGCGATGATCGCGGTGATGGATTTCAAGTTTTTCGCGGGATCGATGGGGTCGGTGGTCGGTGAAAAAATCACGCGTGCGATTGAGACTGCGGTCGAAGAGAAGCGCGGGATGATCATTGTTTCCGCTTCATCAGGTGCGCGGATGCAGGAAGGGATGCTTTCCCTAATGCAGATGGCGAAGACCTGCGGGGCATTGGCTCGGCTGGGTGAAGCGCATCTGCCTTACATTTCCGTGCTGACACATCCTACAACGGGCGGGGTTACGGCTTCGTTCGCGACGATCGGCGACATCAATCTGGCGGAGCCTAAGTGTATGATCGGTTTTGCAGGGCCGCGAGTGGTGAAGGAAACGACACACCAGAACCTGCCACCGGGCTTCCAGACAGCGGAATTCATGCTGGAGCACGGGCTGGTGGATGCCATCGTGCCGAGGCATCAGCTGCGCGATCGACTCGGCAACCTGCTGAACTTCATGATGAAGTGAATATGGAGAAGGAGTTTCCAACTCCTTTGCGATGGAAGAGGAGATGGCAACCAAGCGATTAGAGTTCCTCAAGCAACCCGGCTTGCCAGAGATAGAAGGTTCCTTCTCTTAGGCCATCTGGGTTTCGCGTAATGTAATCGCGAGTCCAATTGAAGTGCTTTTCAGAACGAATTAGGCGATCCCAGCTTTCGTGCTGCCAGAGGTCGCCGTAGTGGTTTGTGGCTTTGTTGATCTCAAGAGCGGTTGGAACAAAACGTGAACGTGATTTGGCATTACCACGAATGAGTCGAGGTTGTAGCGCTCCCCGTGGAAATGGAAGAAGGCGTTGGCAACGGTTTTGTTGTGTCTCTCTTCTGCTAGGAGGCAGGAACCTTGGGAATCATCGAGTAGTTGCTCGAAGCGCATGGTGAAGAGACGATTGTGCTCTTTGTGTGTTTCTTCATTCCAGGGTTTTGGATGGGATCTTTCCCAATGGATTCGCCGCATATTTAGCTTTTTCACTACCGGCTTGGGTAGTGAGTCTTTGAGACGCCAAGTTACGAAAACCCATGTTTGGCCTTGTTGCCAGTGAGGAAGGTTCGCCTTTTGTTTCTCGATGTCCTTTCGGG
>JBPOGC010000052.1:0-16735 GCA_051251795.1 Luteolibacter sp.
GCTGGGGTTGGCTGGGGTTGGGAGTTTTTGAGAACCACGAATCGAACGAATCTGTTTTCTGGGGGGGTGGGATACAAAAAAAGGCTCTCCTTTGCGGGGAGAGCCTTTTGGTGAGGATAGATTTATGATCAGGCTTGGGTTTGTTCCTTTATCGAATCAGGGGTGTCTTCTTCCGGGGAGAATTCCTCGGTTGGGACTTCCAGGTTTTCCTGGGCGGCGATTTCCGGTTTTGGTTCGGGGGTTTCGTCGATGAGGGAAGTGACGGTTTCCTTTGCCGGGTTTTTCGGGGCAAGGGGTGGGACTTCGCTGTTCTGGGCGATGTTGATCTCGTCCTGGGCTTCGGCTTCTTCGTGGTCTTTCGACTTGGCGCCAGAGACGGTAAGTTTGCGACCCATGAAGAACTGGTCGTGGAGAACCTCGACGGTGCGCTTTGCTTCGTCGATGTCGATCATCTCGATGAACCCGTAGCCTTTGGAGCGGTGTGTGCTGCGGTTGTAGACGATTTCCACACGGCGGACGGCTCCGACTCCTTTGAATAGTTCCTCGAGATCGCTCTCGGTGACATCGTAGGAGAGGTTTCCGACGTAGACGCGGCGGTTTTCCACTGTGGAAGGATCACCACCGCGCGGGCGGTTTGTATCACGTTCGCCACGCTCACGACGTTTGCGGCGTGGTTTTTCCTCGGAGGAGCGGTTGTGGCGATCCGAGTCCGAGCGGTTGTCCCGGGTTTTGGATTTACGTGGTTCGCGAGCTTGCCGAGAATCGACTTTGTCGGGGCGACGCTCCGGACGTGGTGGGCGGACTGGCTCTTTGTAGAGGCCGACCGCTTTCAGTAGCTTCTGCCAGAAGGTGAGTTTGGCAGGTGGTGCTGGCATCGGGCGGCGCTGAGGCTTTCCAGAGTTTTGGCGGCCGGAGCGGTTTCCGCCGCCGGATTGGCGGCCGTTTTGCTGGCTGCCTTCGGAGTTGTTGCGGTTGTTATTATTGTTGCGGCGTTTCTGCCCTCCGCGTGAGCGGCGGCGACGGCGGTCTCCCGATTGTGGGGAGTTGCTTTGGTTTGTGTCTGACATGTTTTTACATGGGTCTGTGGTTTCCGGACGGCACGGCGCTGCGGGTATGAAGTCCCCGGCGGTGCAGGAATATGGACCTGCGGGCTATCGTGCTGGATGCCGGTCAACAGCGTTTTGGTGCTGTGCCAAGCCCCCGCAATCGTTGCGGAAAGGGTCTCGGAAAGACCGGATACCAGCGATCTGCGCTGCCGTCCGTGAGCTGGCGGATTGCCGATTTCCTGGCATTGCCTAAAAATCCGTATGCCGATTTGGTAAACGGATGTTTGGAGAAAAAGGGTGCCGGATGAATACATCGGAGGTCGGGTGAATCCCGCTCGCTCGGCAAAGTAGGTTGGGCGAAGGTTTTGGCAAGGTTTTAACTAAGCCTCAGTTTTGAAATCCCAATTTTCGACGAACGATCCGATCTATGAATTCTTATGTTTTTTGAAAATGGCGAGAGTCCGTTCGCGCTCGGCTTTGTGATCGACGCAGGGGAGGGGGTAGTCGGGGTGAAGAGGTTCTTTATTTTCAGGAGGCGACTGAAATTTCTTCGGGTCGATGTCTTTCAGCTCCGGGATCCAGGTTTTTATGTATTTTCCCCGGGGGTCGTGGCGGGCTGTCTGAGACCAGGGGTTTTGGATACGGAAGTAGGGGGCGGCGTCGGCTCCGGTGCCTGCAGACCATTGCCAGCCGCCATTGTTCGATGCGATTTCTCCATCGGTTAGATTTTGCATGAACCAGGATTCGCCGAGTTTCCAATCGATATGGAGGTCTTTGGTGAGGAACATGGCGGTGATCATGCGGACGCGGTTGTGCATGAATCCGGTTTTGAGAAGCTGGCGCATCCCGGCATCGACTATGGGGAAGCCGGTCTGGCCGTTTTTCCAGAGTTCGAAGTTTTTGCCCGGTTCGGCCCAGGGCAGGCCGCGCCAGTCTGAGTTGAATTCCTCGTCCAGAACCTTTGGGAAGTGGTGGATGATGGCGAAGTAGAATTCCCGCCAGGCGAGTTCTTTGATGTAGATTCCGATGGAGTCGCGTGAGGTTCCCCGGGCTTGTTTGTATTCCTCATTTACCTTTTGATATAGGGTGCGGATGGAGATGAGGCCGTGGCGGAGATCCTGAGAGAGGCGGGATGTGGCTTCCGCGGAGGGATTGTCGCGGAGATCCGAGTATTCGCGGACGATGTTGGCGACGGCATTTTTCATGCGCTTGCGGGCGGCATTTTCGCCGGGCTCCGGTAGGTCGGTATCTGGTGTTATGAGATTCCAGTGGGAGACGGTAGGCCGGCGCTCGGTCTGGATGTTTGTCGGAGTGTTAAGGTCTTTGGCTTTCGGGAAGGGTTTTGGTTTTTCCAGATTGAGCCAGTTTTTCGAATATGGGGTGAAGACTTTGTAGGGGGTGTCGGATTTGGTCAGGATCTCATCAGGGGTGTGGAGAGTGATATCGTCGTAGACATGGCATTCGATGCCTTCCTTGTTGCAGGCTTCGGCGAGTTTCTTTTCGGTTTCCTTTCCGAAAGGGTCGGGATCTTTGTTGAAATGGATGGATGTGGCACCGGTCTCCCTGGCTAGCTTCATTAGTTCGGAGACTTGGTCGCCTTTCCGGATGATGAGTTTCCCGGAGAGGGTTTCCAGGTTTTTAGCCAGGGATTCCAGGCAGCCGCAGAGGAAATGCTGGCGGTTCGATCCGGTCCAGTGATGTTCGTTTTTCCAGGTGCTGAGAATGTAGACCGGGACGACAGGGTTGCCGGTACGAGTGGCATGGTGGAGGGCGGTGTTGTCTGCGATCCGGAGATCGCGGCGGAACCAGTGGATGGCTTTTTGCATCTCTCAGGGAAGCACGGAATGGCTCGCTGGAAACCGGAAAAATAAAGTTGTGCCGGAAAGCCTATGCTTTTTTCAGGAGCGCCTCGCACTTTTTGACGACAGCTGGGCTGAGTTTTCCGTTGATCCGCTTTGCGCCCGCGAGGATTTCCTTGAGTGATGAGAGAATAAATTCAGCGGCTTCAAGTGATTTCCGAGAACCTCCGAATTTTTTATCGGGAAAGTATTTTGTGAATGTGGTGCCTGATCGGCTGATGCAGAGGCGCCAGCCCTCGAAGGCTGCGTTCTCGTAAGTGAATCTGGTTAAGTTTTTCCTCGATTTCATTCAGTAAAAGGGAGATTTACTATCTAGAAAGGGGGTAGGTAGACTGAATTCCAAGCATAATCGGACATTTTGCACTATTGATTGGATGTTTTTTGAGGTTTTCAGTTGGAAAAACATTGCAAGAAGGCGCTGAAACGACTTTCTTCGCGCCCCGCGAGCAATCTTACAGAAATCGCCGTCGGTCCTCTGGGTGTGAAAGCACCTGCGCTCGTGAGAGGGAAACCCGGCAACTACAGTATACCATGTCAACAACTACACTTGCTCGCTTTGAGCTCCCTAACCGTCTCGTAAGAAACGAGGACACCGCAACAGACACCTACGCGCAATTCGTTGCGGAACCTTTCGAACGTGGCTATGGCCACACGATCGGCAACTCCCTGCGCCGCGTGCTTCTTTCCTCTTTGGAAGGAGCCTCTATCACTTCCGTGAAAATCGCCGGTGTGCAGCACGAATTTTCCAGCCTTCCAGGCGTAGTGGAAGATGTGACAGACATCGTCCTGAACCTGAAGAAGGTGAAATTCGCCCACAACGAAAAGGAGCCACGCATCCTCTCCATCAAAGCGGAAAAAGACGGTGTGATCACCGCCGGTGATATCCAGGAAGACAACATCTACTCGGTAGTGAACAAGGATCAGGTGATCTGCACGCTCGACAAGAAAGTGAAGTTCGACTGCGAATTCGAAGTCCGCGTAGGCCGTGGCTTCTTCACTGGTGACGAGAACAAGCGCAAGGATCAGCCAATCGGCGTGATCGCGATTGACTCCATTTTCTCCCCTGTGACTCGCGTGAAATATAGCGTGGACACAACACGGGTTGGTCAGATGACTGACTACGACAAGCTTTCCCTGGACGTGTGGACCGACGGTCGCATCACTCCACAGGACGCGCTGCTCCAAGCATCAGCTATCCTTCGCCATCACCTCGACGTATTCGTCAACTACGATGAAAATGCGGTGGACTTTGAAGAAGCACCGGCGGAGTCCAGCGAAGAGAACGCTGCGCTTAAGAAACTTCTCAACATGTCCGTGAACGAAATCGAGCTTTCCGTCCGTGCGGCGAACTGCCTGAACAACGCGAACATCACTTCCGTAGGCCAGCTGGCCATGAAGTCGGAAGCCGAGATGCTGAAATACCGCAACTTCGGTAAGAAATCCCTTAACGAGATCAAGGACAAGTTGGTCGAGCTCGGTCTCGGGCTTGGCATGTCCTTCGAGCCTTCCCTCCTTGCCGGAGGTTCCATCGCATCCCGTGGCCCGCGCCTCGGTGCGGAGGACGAGGCACCAGTCGGATTGGCTGATCTCATCGCCCAGAACCTCGATGACTGATCGTCACCGAACCATAGAATCTAATATTTAACACATTAACGGAAGCAACCGATGAGACATCGCCGCAATACCACGAAGCTTAAACGCAACACCGCCCACCGCAAATCCCTGCTCGCCAACTTGTCGTGCAGCCTGATTGAACACGGTAGAATCAGAACCACCCTCGGAAAAGCAAAGGCATTGCGCCCTGTGGCCGAGAAGCTGGTAACACAAGCAAAACGCAATGACCTGCACTCGCGCCGCCTTGCGATCGCATTCCTTCGCCAGAAGGATGCTGTCACGAAGCTGTTCGACGAAGTGGCACCAAACGCGACAGACCGCCCGGGTGGCTATTGCCGTATCACAAAGCTTGGCCAACGCATGACAGACGCAGCTCCTATGGCTGTGATCGAGTGGGTTGACCTTCCAGAGCTTGGTGCTGAGGAGCTTGACGATCTCGCCGTGGAGGAAACTCCAGAGGTGAAAGCTGTTGAAGAAGCACCGAAGAAAAAGGCTGCCAAGAAAGCCGCAAAAACCAAATTAGCTGACGCGTCCGAAGTTCTCGGGAAAAAAGTAGTTCAGGATGATTTGACCTCGATCGAAGGTATCGGTCCCAAGATCGCCGAACTTCTTGTCGGAGCTGGAATTTCCACATGGGCACTTCTTGGCGAATCCACACCGGAGCGCATCAAGGAAATCCTCGACGAAGCTGAAGGCAACTTCAGTGTCCACGATCCAGCCACATGGCCAACGCAATCAGCACTTGCTGCGGATGCAAAGTGGGCAGAGCTGCGCGAGCTGCAAGACAGACTCGACGGCGGTAAAGAGCCTGTATAAGGTTTTTCTGAACGATCAAATAAAAAGCCTTCTGTGGAAACACGGAGGGCTTTTTTTGTGGGGTGGGGGAGATCTGACGGGAGCTTGTTCCGTGCTGTTTTTATTTTGCCCGTCTGGGGTGAAGTGGATGATGCTGAAAACGTGTTTTGTTCAAAGACTCAGCTTGGAGTGTGAAGGTGCTTGTGGACCTTCAAGGCTTTTGTGCGCGATTTATGCTTTGAGTTGCAAGAGGTTGATTCACCGCAGTAGGGGCATCTGAATTTGTTCATCAATACGGTATCGAAAGCTACTTTTAGGCGGTAGCTTCCAAAGATTCGTGATGTCTTGGAGCTTTTCTGACAAGACGAAGGTACCATGGGTCTCATGGGGCATTGGGGACAGCGGACTTTCCCTGACGTGGCTCGTTGGATGAAAGTGAGGACAATCAAGCCCAAGAAACAGTTGAGAACGTGAACTCCAAGAGATTGATCTTTTTCCACCAGGAGATAGATCAGAACGCCAAACGTGCATGCCATGAGCACGCACAACATAAGTAATGTCAAGGAACTGAGGTAGTGGCTATTTCTTTGGGATTTATCTCGGAAACGGTGCATCTACTGTTTTGACCCTTTGGGTAGGTGGAAAAGTCACAGCAAAGGGAAAGTTTCTTTTTATTTGATGGTTGGGTCTCGGGGGAGGAAGGGCTACGAAGATATTGCCGTGTTAGTGGGTTGAAATATCTGAAAACCTCGAGCATATGGTCTTGACCAGTGGTTCCTGTTATTCAGGGTCGAGATCCAGATGGCTTTTTACGAAGAGATTTCAGATGACCAATCGACTTCGGCGGCTAACAAGTTTGAAGCCGCTAAGGATCCCGGGTTTGACGAGAGGGCTCTGATCGCCCGGTGCAGGGAGGAAATTCCTGAAAATACCAAGTCCTATAAGGAGTTGGTGAGGATCTATCGTCCGTATGCTGTAAACGTGGCGATACGCCTTTTGAATGCCCGTGAGGATGCGGAAGAAGTGGCTCAGGACTCTTTATTACAGGTGTTTCACAAGCTTCATACCTTCGAGGGGCGATCATCTTTTCGCACTTGGTTTCATATAATTGTGCTGAATTCGGCTCGTAAGCGCCTCTCAAAGGTAAAGACGAGACAAAAAGTAGAGAAGGATCTCGCCGAAAACTATGAAGAGCCAACCCCAAATGATGTGCCAAATGACCAAATCCAGGACGCATTGCAGCGTCTCAGCCCGGATCAGAAGGAAGTGATCGTGCTTCGTTTTTTTTCCGGTATGAAAATGGACGAGATGGCAGATGCTTTGGGCATAGGTGCATCGGCGGCAAAAATGCGACTTTATCGTGCGATGGAAGCGTTCAAGGTATCTTGGAGCGCAGTTGAAAGAACCAATGAATTATAATTATGGAAACTGAACTATTAGAAAGTGACTTTTCGTTTCTCGACGCGGAGCTTGCGTCACTTGAGTGGCATGTGAAGGACGTATCTTGTCAGGATACCGAGAGCGTAGACATCATTGCCAGACGTGCGCTGAATGAGCAGAAGTTGAAAATACTGGGAAGTTTTATCTTCACAGGTGCGGGACAGGCTGCCGGGGATCTTTTTGCGGGATTATTGGGTGGTAGATTGTCATCGGATATCTTAGATTACCGCGTTTAAATTCATCATGTTTGAATCACTATTTCTGGCACAAGCAGCCGAACCGTTCGAGGCCATGGCAACGTTGCGTGGCGCATTTGAGTCCATAGGGAATGATCTACTGGAGTTTGCGCCAAAGTTATTGGTGGCGATTGTGATCTTTTTCGTGGGCTGGGTGTTTGCCAGTGTGTTCTCACGTATGATCCGCGGGACATTCCGGAGAGGAGGGCTGGACAAACTTTTCAGTCAATCGGAAATCGGTAAATCCATTGGCAGGTTGGGGGTTCATCCAGCTGCGGGGAACATCCTCAGCAAGTCAATTTACTGGATCATGCTGTTGTTTACCGTGAAGGCAGCGGCAGATAGCGCCGGCATGTCAGATATTTCCGCAATCATTGTGGCCGTATTTGGAATTCTTCCCAAAATAGTTACCGCGCTGATCATTCTGGCTGTCGGGATTTTTATCGCGGATATGGTTCGGCGTACCATTACAGCTGCACTTTCAAGATTGGGGCTGGAGTATGCCGCCACTCTGGCATCGCTTGTTTTTGGGTTGATACTGGTGATTGTCCTCACCGTGGTGCTATCGCAGCTCGGGATTCAGGCTGACCTTTTGATCTCCAGTGTGCAGATTATCCTTTTTGCCGCAGCCTTTGCCTTTGCCTTGGGCTTGGGGCTGGGAATGAAGGACGCTGCATCCGCCCTCATTGCAGGGATTTATGCACGGGATGTTTACGAACCTGGAGTAGAGCTCACTTTGGAAGGTGAGGTCTGCGAACTGGCTGGCATCGGTCCGCTTACAGCCAAGCTGAAACGGCCTGATGGCTCGATATGGGTTGTGCCCAACACCCGGCTGACCAAGGAAACTCTTTCTGCGAAACCTACTCTTCCGTAAGCAGTCGCGCTTGGTTTCGCGATAGGCGGAAAGTTTTTCAAATGTGCCCCCTGAAGGGCTAGATCATTGGGGTGGGTAGCTGCTTTTCGACGGGAAAAATGCCGTCTCAAACCAGCAAATAAGGTTTTTCTACTTTTTTCAAAGTAGATGTGACTATTCGCAGGGCATGCGGGTCTAAGGGGGTGAAGACGATCGATGAAGCTATCGTTGGTTCATCACCAGGCGATACGCGTTCTTGATGGGTCAAAGGCCACATAGAGAATCTTGAGTGTTAGTTCCCCCTTAGGCTCCCCCCGGCTAACTAACACTTATAGAATTGAAGTTGCGTTTTAGCCTCTTAAGGGAGGTTTTAGCGCAGCTTCTTTTTTTGTCCGTGATGTGGGGTAATCTTGAAATACCAATGCTTGAGATTTCTTTCTCAGAGAGTATGCCCCATTCTAAGGCGCTTTGTATCCAGGTATTTTTCATTATGAGGGTTTGAGGGCAGGGAGAGCGGGAGTTGCTCTATGATTTCCAGACCGTAGCCTTCGAGGCCGACGATTTTTTTTGGGTTGTTGGTCAGGAGTTTCATTTTCCTAACTCCGAGATCCTGAAGAATCTGGGCACCCATGCCGTAGTCGCGGAGGTCTGAGGCGAAGCCGAGTTTTTCATTTGCCTCGATGGTGTCCAGGCCTTCTTCCTGGAGTTTGTAGGCGTGGATCTTCGCGGGAAGGCCGATGCCACGGCCTTCCTGGCGGAGGTAGAGAAGGATTCCGCCTTCCTTGGCGATCTGTGCCATGGCTGCATCGAGTTGAGGGCCGCAATCACAGCGCTGGGAGTGGAATACGTCTCCGGTGAGACATTCCGAATGGACGCGGACGAGGGTCGGTTTCTCCGGGTCGATCTTGCCACGGGTCATGGCGATGTGATGACTATCGTCAATGGAGACGGTGTAGAGGTGGCAGTCAAAATCGCCGAAGTCCGTGGGCATGAGGACGGTATGCTGTTTCTGGACAAATTTTTCCGAGCGGCGGCGGTATTCGATGAGCTGTGCGATGGTGCAGGCTTTGAGCGAGTGCTTTTCCTGATAATCGCCGAGGGTGCCGACACGTGCCATTTCGCCATTTTCATCCATGATTTCGCAGATGACTCCGGCGGGGGGCAGGCCGGCGAGGGTTGCGAGATCGACGGAGGCTTCGGTATGGCCGGCGCGGCGGAGGACTCCGCCTTGCATTGATTGGAGGGGGAAGACGTGACCGGGTTTTACTAGATCGTGCTCTGTGGCGCGCTTGTCAGCCAGGATCCGGATGGTGACGGCGCGGTCCGCGGCGGAGATACCGGTGGTGATTCCCTTGGCGGCATCTACGGTGACGGTGAAAGCGGTTTTCAATCCCTCTTGGTTGCGGCGGGTCATCTGTGGGAGATCGAGTTCCTCGGCGCGCTTTGCGGATATGGGGGTGCAGATGAGGCCGCGGCCGTTGATGGCCATGAAGTTGACCATTTCCGGCGTACAAAGGGAGGCTGCGCCTATGAGATCAGCTTCGTTCTCGCGGTTGGGATCGTCTGCTACGATGACGAGTTTTCCGGCGGCGATGTCGGCGATGATTTCGCTGATAGGATGGAAAGTGAGTGCTGGCATGTTTCTGTGGAGGAACGTCGAACATTGAACATGGAACGTCCAACATTGAATGGAAGAGTTTGCTAGTTCAGGAAAGGGCTTTTCGGGGCGTTGGCGAGGAGTTTGTGATAAGGGGAAATCTTGCCGAGGAGGGTTTTCCAGAGATTGAGATCGTGGGGATGGGTGATGAGATCGGTGGTGGCTTTTGAGGTGATCCAGGTGTTTTGAATGAGTTCGCCTTCCAGCTGACCGGGCGACCAGGCGGAGTAGCCACGGGTGGCGAGGATGATGTGATTGGGCTTCGAGATGAGGTTGAGGGCTTGTTCGGGGGTGATCTGGAGCTTCAGAGAGATGGATTGGTCGTTCTCCTCGGAAAGGGAGGAGAAGATGAGTTTTTCCTGTGATAGCGGGCCGCCGTGATGGATTGGCAGGTGGTGAAGAGCCTGGTGTTTTGAATCGGGGAATATCCCTGAGACCATTTCCTGGGAAGGGTGATTCAGGATGATCCCGAGTGCTCCGTCTGTGGATGAGTGCTCTGCGATAAAGATGACCGAGCGGTCAAAGGTGCCGTCTGCCAGCGAAGGTGTTGCTAGCAAGAGTCTTCCTTTCAGCGAGATGGGGGACTCTGATTCTGATGGTTCGGCTGGCACACGGAGAATGTAACCCTCGGTAGCTGAAATGCACCTCAGATTCCTTTGCCAGTGCGAAGTATCCGGAGAGGCCTTTCGGCCAACGAGTTCTGAAGGAAAGCGATAGCGGCTGACCGGGATGGGGAATCTTCCAATTCCGATTTCAGTGAAGTGAGTTTTGCAAAAAGTTCTTCACCGAATTTCTCACGGAGCAAGTTCTCATGGGAGGTGATGGACTTGATGAAACCAAGCTGGAATGGAGATGCTGAGAGTCGAAAAAATGATTTTTTATAAAACCTCTGTCATTTTTGCTCTCGATTTGCAGGATGTAGCTAATGGATTTGTTACCTACTTCCGAAGACCTTCTGTCTGAAACTGAAGTCAGCGCATCCAATATGCCTCGCGTGGAGATGGCCACGTTGGATGATTTGGATGATTTGACCGAGCTGGTGATGGATCTTTTTTCGATGTCGGACGGGGATTTTTCTCCTGACAGGGAAACGCAGGCGAGGGGGTTGAGGTTGATCCTGGAGCAGCCTAGCAGGGGGCGGATCCTGGTGGTTCGGAATGATGATATGATCTTTGGGATGGTGAATATGCTGTTCACGATTTCCACGGCGAGGGGTGGCTTCGTGATGCTGATGGAGGATGTGGTAATACGCCCTGATCACCGTGGGCAGGGCTTCGGATCGATGCTATTGGAGCATGTGGTGGAGTACGCGAAGCAGAAGAATTTCCTGCGGATTACGATCCTGACGGACAGGATCAGCGCGAGCAGTCAGGATTTCTTCAAAAAGCAGGGATTCGATTACTCAAACATGATCCCGATGAGGCAGCTGATCGGCTGAAAATTTTCAATTTTCAAATTGTTGGAGAGATCGTCCCCGGGCTCCTTGTTGTTAGGAAGGCTGGAATCCCCAGCTACTGTTTTTTACGCAGGGTAGTGTTTGTTTAGGATCGGGGCGAGGGCGTCCTCGATTTCAGTATCTTTTATGACGTGAAGGAGGGAGCTGATGGCTACGGGGATGTGCTGGCGATACCAGTCGTCGCCTTTGTTTTCGATGATGTTTCCGTAGGCTCCGAGGGCTTGCATGAGGCGCTGGGCGGCACATTTGTGAAAGAGGGAGGTCTCGGGGCGCTCGTCGGCGATTTCTTCCCAGAGGTCGAGGAGTTGCTCACGCTCGTCTGCGGAGTGGTTCATGTAGGGATCGAAAATGAGGGAGGCGAGATCGTACTCCTGGCGGCCGCGGCGTAGTCCCTGGAAGTCGATCATGTAGACTTTCTTGTCTTTGATGAGGAGGTTCTGGGACTGGAAGTCACGGTGGACGAGGTGCTTGTGGGTGGTGCCTAGACTCTGGGCCATTTCCCGGAAGGCTTCGTTTTGTTCCAGGGGGACGGGGCTTTCTTTCAGGAAATCCTCGATGAAGTAGTCGAAAAAGTAGGTCTGCTCCCAGCGGTAGAGGGCGGGGTCGAAAGGGGGCATGAGCTCCAGGTCTTTTGGAACGCGGGCGTAGAAGAGGCGGTCGATCTGTTCCAGGGCGGAGCGGTAGTAGGGGAGGCGCTTTTCGAAAGGCTTGTCGCGCATGGAGGTGAGATCAGTATCTCCGAGGTCTTCGATGAGGGCGACGTTATGCTGCGAGCGATCATGGAGGACGGTTGGGACGTTGAAGCGGGCTTTTTTCAGGAACTCCGCGATGGGGACGAAGTAGGCGTTGTCTTCGCGCTCGTCTGTCCAGTGGATGCCGATGAAGTCATCGTGCACCGGGGTTTTGACCCGGGCGATGGTTCTGCCGGAGGCTCCTTTTTTAATGGGGACGATGGTGACCGGCGTGGAGGGGTCGACTTTAAGGTATTGCCGGGTGATGGAGAGAATGGCTTCGGTAGACATGGACGCGTGATTTTAAGATGGATTTCCGGATTTTTGGAAGAGGAAAGAAGCCGGTCTCAGACACGGCTCTCCGTTATTGACCTTGAGGGGGATGGGGGGTTTGATTCGCGCCCCGTCATTCGGGACGAATTATGGATTACACAGGGAAAATTGCGCGACAGGTGGCTTCGATTCCGAGGTCTGGGATTCGTGATTTCTTTGATCTGGTGATCGGGCGGGATGATGTGATCTCGCTGGGTGTGGGGGAGCCGGATTTTGTGACGCCTTGGCACATCCGTGAGGCTGCGATTTATTCGTTGGAGCGTGGACAGACGACTTATACGGCGAACCTGGGGTTGCTGAGTTTGCGGAAGTCGATTTCCAAGTATGTGTCGGGATTTTTCGGTGTGGATTATGATCCTGCTAAGGAAATTCTCGTTACTGTGGGCGTTTCCGAGGCGATCGATATTTCTCTGCGTGCGCTTCTGAATCCCGGGGATGAGGTGATTTACCATGAACCTTGTTACGTTTCCTACTCACCGAGCATCGTGATGGCGCATGGTGTGGCGGTGGCTGTTGAGACGACGAAGGAGGATGGGTTTTCCTTGAAGCCGGAGGCTTTGGAGAAGGCGATCACGTCGAAGAGCAGGGTGCTGATGCTGAATTTTCCGACCAATCCGACGGGGGCTGTGGCTTCGATGGAGGATCTGGAGGGGATCGCTAAACTGGCGGTGAAACATGATCTGATCGTGCTGGCGGATGAGATTTATTGTGAGCTGCGGTATGATGGGATCAGGCATGTTTCGATCGCTTCCCTACCAGGGATGAAGGAGCGGACGATTCTGATGCATGGGTTTTCCAAGGCATTTGCAATGACTGGCTTCCGGCTTGGTTATGCGTGCGCGCCGCAGCCGATCATCGAGGCAATGATGAAGATCCACCAGTACTCGATGCTGTGCGCGCCGATCATGAGTCAGAACGCGGCGATCGAGGCGCTGGAAAACGGTGCTGCGAATGTGCAGGATATGAAGGATAGTTATCATCACCGGAGAGACTTTGTGGTGAAGCGGCTCAATGAGATGGGGCTGGATTGCCATACGCCGGGAGGGGCGTTTTATGTATTCCCTGATGTGAGGCAGACCGGGATGTCTTCGAAAGACTTTGCGATGGGGCTGCTGGAGGCTGAAAATGTGGCAGCTGTGCCGGGCGGTGCTTTCGGGGCGAGTGGAGAGGGTTTCTTACGCTGCTGTTATGCTACGGGGATGAATGATCTGCGAACCGCGATGGATCGTATGGAGCGGTTTGTTTCGAAGCTTTGAGGTTCAATTTTCAATGAAGAGTCGTACAGAGAATCCCGATGCCTGGACTAAGGCGCATGTCGTTCCGTTCGGGGTGTTCATGGGGTTTCTGTTTCTTCTGCAGGTGGTGGCAACCTATCTGGAATGGGATCATCCGGCGGCTCCGTGGTGGCGCCGGGACGTGGCTCAGTGGGTGTATCCCTTGCAGAGCTTTGTGGTGCTTGGGTTGCTGGTGTATTACTGGAAGTTTTTTGAATTCAATTGGAGCCTGAAATGGAGCGCGGTGGGTGTCGTGTTCGGTGCGGTGGGGATTGGGTTCTGGCTGTTGCCGACGACACTCTACGATGAGTGGGGACTCACTGGCGAAACGGAAGGTTGGATGAAATGGCTGGGGATCGCGAAGCGGGATGATGGCTTTGATCCCGGAGTGTTTGAAAATCCTGCGGCGTATTGGTTTTCCCTGGTGATGCGGTTTGTGCGGGCGGCGGTTGTTGTGGCTTTGGTGGAGGAAATTTTCTGGAGAGGGTTTGTGATGCGATTCTGCATGGACTGGGAGGGGAACTATTGGAAGCAGCCTTTCGGGAGAGCCCATTGGAGGAGCTTCGCGATTGTCACTGGGCTTTTCATGATCGCGCATGCGCCGGTGGACTGGGCAGGGGCTTTTGTCTACGGCTCGCTTACTTATCTGCTTTGTGTGTGGAGCAAGAATCTGGGGGCGTGCGTAGTGATGCACGCGGTGGCGAATTTCCTGATGGGGCTGTATATTATGGCCTATGGGAAATACGGGCTTTGGTGAAGCTGTCTGAAATCGCCCCGGCGCTCGGTTGCTACGCGTGTTTTGCGTGCCACTCTTTGTAGACCTTTGGTGAGATCTCGGAGGGTTTGATCTCGGAGCGGCCGCCCCAGAAGACGTTTGTGTAGGAGACTGGGATGCCGGCTTCTGCGAGGTGTTTGTCGATGGCGGCTTTGTGCTCGAGAACTTTTGGTTTTTCGGTGCCGTGCATGACTCCCATTATGTTCACGTCGCCAAATTGCGAGCCGCCCTCGCGCCAGTAGGCGTGGGTCATGCAGTAGTGGCGGCCGACTTCGCCTCCGGCTTCGATCTCGCGGCCTTTTGGGACTGCCCAGTGGAAGAGGCCGTTGAAGCGGGTGACGCGTTCGCCGGTTTTCGCGGAGGGTTTGACGTGTTCCAGGAATGTGGAGAAGCGGCCGATGACTTTTTTCTCATTCAGGTTTCTGGATACTTCGCAAAAGCGCTCAAGGGAGACTCCGGCTTGCTCGGCGCGGGATTTCCATGGGTTCTCGCAGATTTCATCCAGGGTGAGTTCTTCCTTGAGATGGAGGAGGACGTTCCATTCCTCGTCGGTAAGATCGGCGGGGACGGTGGTCATCATGATGGCCGGCTCATCTGCTTTCTCACCGGGTGACATGGCTTTGCGGCGCATGTGGCCGACACCGAGTGCGAAGACTCCGTTGGCGGGCATAAGAAGATATTCGGTGGCACCGGTGAGTTCGAGGAGTTTGGCTGCGTGGAAGTCGAGAGATTCGCCGACGGGGACTTTCAAGGTAGTCCAGAGGCGGTAGCCGGAGCCGGAGACTTCGGCATCTGTGGAGCGGATGACGACGTGGCCTGAGAAGGGATCGTTTTGCGCCATGAAGTCGAAGGCGTCGTTGAGTTTTTCCTCGGGGACTTTCCAGGCGACGAGTGCGCCGTGGGCGAGCTTTGTGGCGAGCATGGTCTGGCGGACGCGGCGGATGATGCCTTCCTCCTGCATGGCGCGGATGCGCTCGATGACGGTTGTGAGGGGGACTCCGGATTTCTCGGCGATGAGGTGAAAGGGCTTTTCCTGGAAACCGGCGATGAGATCTTCGGAGATGGCTAGGATCTTCGCATTGATGGGATCGGAAATGGAGGTGGGGATCTCGGATGTCATTGGGAGTATTTTGGAGAGGATTGGCCGCTAGTCCAACACGGAACGGGGGGATGCGGGATTTTTCGTGGAATTTGCGGAGAAGTGCCGACGAACTTTTTTTATCGCAGAGGCGGAGAGGTCGCTGGAGGAGCGCGGAGTTGGTTTAGGAATCATGAATTCTTTTCGTGTCAGGGGGCTATGGATGGGAAAAGAATTTTTCAACCACGGAATACACTGAATACACGGAAGTGGATTTGTGTTCCTTATGTTTTTTTCTCCAGAAGGGTCTCGAGGTGTGTAAGGGCTTGCTCGCGGGTGGTGAGGGTGTTTTCGAGTTGTTGGGTTTGAATTTCTTCCAGGATTTCTTTGAAGAGGGGGCCTGGTTTCAGTCCGCGCTGGATGAGGTCTTTGCCGGTGACCAGGGGTGGGGGGATGAGGGGTTCGTTGGCGAATTCCTCGGTTTTTGCGTTTAGGAAGGTGTGGTTGTCAGTGAAGCCGTTGGAGGAGGCGCAATCGACGCGGTGGAGTTCCATTTCCTGGTCGAAGGTGGGTTCTGACATGAAGCGCTTGAGGGTGGCTTTGCGCATTTGCCGGACGTTCATGAACTGCATGTGGCGCGATACCATGTGGGCGGCATCGCGGATGACGGCGTTGGGGTATTTCAGGCGGGTGAGGATGGTCTCTGCCATCTCTGCGCCGAGGGCGTCGTGGCCGTTGAAGCGGATGCGGCCGTCTTCGTCTGTGGTCTGGGTGGGTGGTTTTGCGATGTCGTGGAGGAGGGTGGCGAGGCAGAGTTCCAGCGGGGCGTCTGGCGCTAGCATTTCGAGCATGATGCGGGTGTGGGTGTAGACGTCACCTTCCGGGTGCCACTGGGGGGGCTGCTCGCAGCCGATGAGTGGGAGGATTTCCGGGAGGAAGTGGTTGATGAGGGTGGTCTCGACGAGGAGTTCGATGCCTTGGCGGCGGTTGGGGGAGGTGATGATTTTTGAGAATTCATCGCGGATGCGCTCGGGGGAGATTTTTTCCAACAGGTACGCGTTCTCGCGGATGGCGGTGAGTGTGTTTTCCTCGATGGGGAAGCCGAGGGTGGTGGAGAAACGGACGGCGCGGAGGAGGCGGAGGGCGTCTTCCTGGAAACGGTGGGTGGGAGTGCCTATGGCGCGGAGGGTTCGGGCTTTGAGATCTGTGAGGCCGTTTATGTGATCGATGATTTCTCCGGTGGCAGGGTCTTCGAAGAGGCCGTTGATGGTGAAATCGCGGCGGTGCGCGTCTTCTTCAGGGGTGGAGAAGGTCACGGAATCCGGGCGGCGGGAGTCTGCATAGGAGCCGTCGGTGCGGAAGGTGGCGATCTCGATGTGGTGGCCCTGGTGTTTTACGATGATAACGCCGAAGTGGGCGCCGACCTGGTTGGAGCCGGGGAAGAGTTTCAGGACTTCCGCAGGGGTGGCGGATGTGGCGATATCGTAGTCTTTCGGGGTGAGGCCGAGGAGCTTGTCGCGGACGCAGCCACCGGCGAAGTAGGCGATGTGGCCGGCTTCGGTTAGTTTTTTCGCTAGGTTGGTGGCGG
>JBPOGC010000053.1:0-16555 GCA_051251795.1 Luteolibacter sp.
GGATGAAAGGACTATGATCAGGAGGAACCGGAACATGGCTGAAGGAATGAATCCATGATAGTGAGGTTCGTGGATTTTTGTTTCCGTGGTTTGGTAAAATTGGATAGGTTAACGTATGAGTTTGCTGAGAGGAGAAAGGATGTTTGTGAAAAAGGTAATTGGGTTTTCGGCGGTGTTCCTGTTGATGGGAGCCTTTACCGTGTATGGAAAAGAGCCGGCGGTGAAAAAGGGTGGTAGCTATCTAAAGACTGATGGTGAGACGAAGCTGGAGATTGTCTACAAGACGGTTGGGAAGAGGGAATTGCGTCTGGATCTTTATTATCCGACTGCGAAAGCCGAAGAAAAGGTGCCTGTCATCTTTTACACACATGGCGGTGGATGGGCGGCGGGGAGTAAGTTTGGTGTCTCGAAAGGGTTGTTCTCGCCTGTTTTCACCAGGTTGCTGGACGAGGGCTTCGCAGTTGCATCGGTGCAATACAGGCTGACCAATAAGAGTGGGAAAACATCAATGAGGGATTGCGTGATCGATGCGAAGGATGCTGTGAGGTACGTTTCCGAGAACAGCGATGAGCTGGGTGTGGATGCTGAAAGATTTTATGTGATGGGAGATTCCGCAGGTGGGCAAATGGCGATGATGCTTTTGCTGAGCTCGCCGGAGAGCTTGCCAGGGGATGAGAAGCTGGCAGGTGCGGACTACAATATGGTGGCGGGCGTGTCCTGGTATGGGCCTGTGGATTTCGAGAATATGCAACTTTTCAATCATGATGACCGGGAAGGTTTCAAGGATCGGTTCGCACCACGGATTCTGTCGAAGGATACGAAGGAAGAAGACAAAGTGGGACTGTATCGGGAGATGAGTCCGGTGAATTATTTTTCAAAAGAGAGCCCGCCGTTGCTGATGATCCAAGGGGATGGTGATACGACCATTCCGGTAAAGCATGCCTACCGTATGCAGGAAAAGGCGAAGGAGGTGGGTGGGCCACTGGAGGTGGTGATCGTGAAAAACGCAGGTCACAACTGGCGCAAAGCTGGCGGGGAAATCGATCCTACGAGGGAAGAGATTGAAGAAAAAACCGTGGGGTTCTTTTTGGAGAACAAGGTGAAGGCCGAGTGATTCCTACTTTTCGAGGAGTTGCTCCGGGACTTCGATGACGTTTCCCATGTGGGTTACGAAGAAGCGGTCTTGTCTCGTAGGGCTTGCGGGTTGGCCTCCGGTGAATGTGCCAAATGAGGGAAGGGTGAGAATGTTCTCACGGAGGTGAAAGCATGGGAGGCGAAGGCAGGTCTTTTTGCCATCGGGTATGCGGATGACAGGGTGAATGTGTCCGCAGATGTTGAAGTGATCCCGGGAGGTGTCCCTTGGGTCGTGGATGATGCGGATGTCCGCGATGTCAAGGTGGTTGGGTTGAGCGATTTCCGAGGGGAGGTATTTGATCTTTTTGTCGTGGTTGCCTTTTACGAGGGTGAAAGGGATTTCGATTTCCTGAATGAAGCTGGTGAATCTTGTTACTAGATCTATAGTAAATCCTGAGGCCGCGTGAAAAAGATCGCCGGCGATGACCAGATGGTCGGGTGAGTGTTCTGAGACGAGGGAGAGGAGCCTGGTGAGGTCTTTTTCGGAATCGCCTTCAGGTATAGGGAGTCCGTGGGCGCGGAAGGTTGCGGACTTACCGAGGTGGATGTCAGCGGCGACGAGATACTTTTTATCCGCAAGGATGAGGAGGGATGAGTCTGGAAGCAGCTGTATGGGATGCCCGGCTAGATCTGGGAGTAGCATGGATCAGGCGAAGGGTCACTTATCGACTTCGCCGATGTCCTCGTTCCAGAGCTCGGGTCTGGCGGCGATGAAGTCGTTCATCATGTTGATGCATGATGGGTCGTTTACGACATCGAGCTTCACGCCGTTTGCTTTCAGGTGTTCCTCTGCACCGAGGAAGGTTTTGTTTTCCCCGATGATGACGTGAGGGATCTTGTATAGAAGGATGGCTCCGCTGCACATGGGGCAGGGGGAGAGTGTGGTGTAGAGGGTGCACTCCCGGTAGATGGAGGCGTGGAGGCGGCCGGCATTTTCCAAGGCGTCCATTTCTCCGTGGAGAACTGTGCTGCCTTTCTGGATGCGCCGGTTGTGACCACGGCCGATGATTTTCCCATCGTGGACGATGACGCTGCCGATGGGGATTCCGCCTTCATTCAGGCCTGAGAGGGCTTCTTCAACTGCGGCTTGCAGAAATTGATCCATGGAGGACAATATGCCCTCATCCGAGCGAACGTCCAGAGAAAGGCTCGTGGACTGCTCATAATAATTTCCACCCGAAAACGAACAAAAGAAATGCCAAAGGTCAGACTTGCAGGAACAGTACGCGGAGAAAAAGATCCAAACAGGGAGAGCAGGGCCAGGCTGCTGTATCAGCTTTTCAGCAAGGGATGGGATATCAACAACTCCAACGGGGATGAGAGTATATCGCTTTCAAACATCGAAGAGAAAATCATCGAGAGTGATGCGTTTGTATTCACGCCGGGAGCCACTCTGGAGGACATGTTCAAGGCGGTTTCGATTTTCGTAGGGTATCAGACCCTGGACAGGAATCTGGAGAATAAGCCGACGGTGCTTTTGAATACGGATGGTTCATGGAACGGCTTGTATTGGCTGCTGGTGCATTTGCGCCAGATGGGAACTGTAAATCAGAACCCGGAGGATTACCTTCTGAATGCGAAGCATGTGGAGAATGTGCTGGAGCTTCTGACGGAGGCGCGTTCGATCGGGCTGCCGGACGCGGGACGGGAGCGCACCGGTGAGGTGGCGGGGTCTTCTTTCGAGACGCCTTTGCCTGAAGGACATGTGGCGAATGTCTGCGTGTTTTGCTCCGCATCCATCGATAAGCAGGATTACCTGAACGATGGATATGAGTTTGGTAAGATTTTGGCGGAGAACAATCTGGGTTGTGTTTCCGGGGCGGGCAACTCAGGGATCATGGGCGAGGTGGTACGCGGATCGGTAGAAGCAGGAGGATGGACCGGTGGATCAAATGTGCCTCACATCATCGAGCTCGAAGGACTGCCGGAGGGGCTTTCGAGCTTCTGGCTGAAGCCTGACATTTACACGCGAATGGAAATCATGATCGAGCGCTCGGAGGCGTTTGTGATTTTCCCCGGAGGAGCGGGGACGGTGCAGGAGATGCTGGCGCTAATGGTTTTCAAGCAGCAGAACAACAAGGAGATGAAGGACAAGCCTGTGATTATTTTCGACCGCTTGGATTCAAGTGGGGAGAGGTTCTGGACTCCTTTTATCACGTTGCTCGGAGAGTGGTGTTATGACGGGGAGTTCATTGTGGTTAACGAGCTGGAAGACATCGTGCCGACAGTGCTGAAACGGATTTCCTGACTTTCTTTCCCGATTCTCGTTAGGGGCTTGCCATGAGTAGGTAATACGAACAACTTTTGAAAAGAGTGAAAATAGGTTTACTGCTCAATCCACAGAAAACTGGCGGCCTGAAAACGATGTTGGCGCTGAGAGCCGCATTGGTGAGACAGGGCTGTGAATGTGTGCTTGAGAGTCACTCTGCGAAGCTGGCGGGTGAGTCTGGTGGGATAGAGGCTGCGGATTTCAAAAATGAGGTGGATCTGGCGGCGGTGCTTGGAGGAGACGGGACGATGATGCATGCGGTTTCCCGGTTTGGTGATTTTGGAAAGCCGATCGCGGGGATCAATGTGGGGACTTTGGGGTTCCTGACGACGTGCACGGATTCTGAGATTGAGGAGTTCTCAGCGGCTTTGGCGAAGGGGCAGTACAGAGTCAGTGACAGGATGCTTCTGGACGTTCAGGTGATCCGGGCAGACGGCAGACCCATAGAAACGTATTACGCGCTGAACGAGGTAACAATGGCGCGGGGAGAGACGGGGCGTTTGGTAGCTCTGAAGGCGACGGTGGATGGAGAGTGGCTGAACCGCTACAGGGCTGACGGATTGATCGTGGCAACGCCGACGGGATCGACTGCTTATTCGCTTTCCGCAGGGGGGCCTTTGATTGCCCCGCGGTCTTCTGTGATGGTGATTACCCCGATTTGTCCGCATAGTCTTAGCCAGCGTTCTTTGGTGCTTTCCGATGATGTGGAGATCGAGATCTCTCCCGAGAAGGGTAGCGATGGTCTGATGATTTTCACAGTGGATGGCCGGGATACTACCAGGATCGATCCGGGTGACAGGGTAGTGGTGAGAAAGGCTGATAGGAAGTTTCACCTGCTCAGGCTTCAGGGGACTTCTTTTTACGAGGCACTAAGGCAGAAGCTGGGCTGGCAAGGCGTGTGAATCTGCTAGCGAGTGGCGCTACAGATTGTTTCGAGGCTTTCGATGAGTCTGGCACGTAGTGAGAATGCTTTGGTAGCGAGTCTGCGTTGCTCGGTTTCGTAAAGCTTTCGTCCGGCGGGGGTCTCGATTTTTACAGGAATGAGGTTCCATGCCGCGAGGTCGTATGGGCTGGCGCGCATGTCGAGATCGCGGAGTTCCATGGCTAGTAGAAAGATCTCGAAGAAGATCTCCGAGCCGATCCAAGGCATGGATTTTGCCGCCCATTTATAAAGATCCATGTTTGCGTGGACGCAGCCGGGTTGCTCGTTGAAGTGGCGGGTTTCAATGTTTGGCTGGAGGCGGTTGAAGGAGCGGGCGGATTTTGAAAAGAAACGGAAGGCGTCGTGATGGCTGCAGGTGATGGTGCGGGATTCCACTAGGGTATCGATTTCTTCCTGGGGGATACGAAGGGGGGCAATGGAAGAGTGGCGGATTTCTTCAGCTTGGTAGACCATGGCCCACTCATGGAGGCCGTGGCAGGAGAATATGGGCTGGTGGTTTTGGGTGGCGACAAGGAGTGAGGAGATCCATTGTAGGCGGGATCGATCCTTGGGCTGGAGGAGGGCGTGATCGAGGTGACAGGTGTTTTGTGATACTCGGTAGCGTTTTCCCAGGAGATGGGTGGGCAGTGTTTCAGGATTTTCGATTTCCAGTAAAACACCTAGGCCGGGGTGCCATTGCTCAATAAGGGCGATGGGGTAGGGATAGTAATCAAAAAGGAAGTCCTCAATGGGGTGCGACTCACCTTTGTCGCGGCGTTTTCTAACAGGAAGTGTGAAAGCCGATGCTTTTTCGTAATGCCGCCGGGAGACTTCCATCCATTTTTTCTGGGGAAGTGAGGTAGCAGTGGTGCAGAAGGCGTTCATTTTCGTGATGGGTGAGACGTATAGAATATTTTCGGAGAAGGCAAAAATTCTCTTGCAAGGAGAGGGGTGTTGAGAGTAGTTTCCCCGCCCACGCCGAAAGGCGAATCCTAATCGCGGGATGGAGAAGTCAGGTATCTCGTCAGGCTCATAACCTGAAGATCGTAGGTTCAAATCCTGCTCCCGCAACCAATGAAGGCCGTTCTGGAAATAGAACGGCCTTCTCCTTTTATCCTGACTCCCCATGATGGAAAGGCAGGAGATGATAATGTTTATTGGGATTAAGACGCCAGGTTCCGCTTGATCAGATGCACGCGAATGGTCTGACGCCTTAATTTACCTGTCAGTGTTTCTGTCAGGTGTGTTTACGCCTTTTTCTCCGTAGAGATGAGTGGGTAGACGATACCTGCAAGGACTGCACCAACGATGGGTGACAGCCAGAACAACCAGAGCTGCTGGATAGCCCATCCGCCTACGAAGACGGCGGTGCCGGTGCTACGGGCTGGGTTTACGGAGAGGTTTGTGACGGGAATACCGATGAGGTGGATCAGGGTGAGGCCGAGTCCGATGGCGATGGGTGCGAAGCCGGCCGGGGCACGCTTGTCGGTTGCTCCCAGAATGATCATCAGGAAGAAGAAGGTGAGGACGAGTTCCGCGACAAGTGCGGAAACAAGGGTGTATCCTCCGGGAGAGTGTTCCCCGAAACCGTTTGAGGCGAAGCCATCTGAAAAGGCGAATCCTTCCTGCCCGCTGGCGATGATTCCGAGAACGCCAGCACCTGCGATTCCGCCGATAAGCTGGGCGATGATGTAGGGAATGACTTCGCCCTTGGGGTGTCTTCCGCCTACGCAGAGGCCGATGGTAACGGCGGGATTCAAATGGCAACCTGATATATGGCCGATGGCGTATGCCATGGTCATGACTGTGAGGCCGAAGGCTAGGGATACTCCCACGAGGCCGATTCCGAGATTGATCGGTGTCTGGCTCTCAATGGAGAAGAAGGCTGCAGCAAGGACTGCGCTGCCGCAGCCGCCGAAGACGAGCCAGAATGTACCGAATACCTCGGCGATAAGTTTGTTTTTCATAGTATGCATATGTTTATTTTTGGGGGGTAGAGAGGTCTTGTAACTATGTGGAACCATGGTTGGAAAGCTGATTTTCATGAATCAACGATATTGGTTTTCAGGTTTCATTGTCCAAGGGGGGCATGGCGTTGGCTGAGAGGTTCTGCGAATTTGCTGGTTTGGGCTTCCGTTGGGTGTCATCTGGAACCCTGTTGAATACTTGCCCCTATCGAGAGTTGATTGATGACATCGAGGCTTTCGGCTGGGGAGTTTCGTCTGGGTTTCTTGAAAATGGGGTGGCGGGGGATTTGCGGAAGGAAAGTATGGTGGCATGGGATGACGGAGAGTTCCGGCGTGCCGGGGTGGGGCGTGGCGGGGAGTTGGCAGTGCGGGGGGAAGTGCGGTCGGATCATGTGATGTGGATGAAAGAAGCGGGGAACACGGTTTGTCAGCAGGCGTATCTGGAGGTTTTGGAGGGGCTACGGATGGAGATGAATCGGCGGTTCTTTTTGGGTTTGGTGGGATTCGAGGGGCATTTCGCGGTGTATCCGGAGGGAGCTTTTTACAAGCCGCATCTGGACAGGCCGAGAGGATCGGTGGCGCGGGTGGTTACGGTAATCCTGTATTTAAACCCGGAATGGCAAGCCGGAGATGGTGGCGAGCTGCGGATCTGGACGGAGGCAGGCGACCAAAAGGGTGAGAGTGTCCTGGTGGAGCCTGAAATGGGGACTTTGGTCGCCTTTTTGTCCGCAGACCATTGGCATGAGGTGTTACCAGCGGCGAAGACGCGTGCGAGTATCACGGGGTGGTTCAAGGAAAGATGAATTCGGGCGGCAGATGTTGTTAGATGGTCAAAGACCATTTGACTTGCCACTTGGTGAGGGACGAGCCACAACACGTGCCGCCCACTTCGGAGGTGCATCAGGAACTGTTGCGCTTGCCGTGACAGGGTGAAATCGATTTATCCAAAAGACACCAAGCGCCTATCATGCACACTATTTCCTCACGTATCGAAAAAGTTACTCAATCTCTTACGCTCGCCGTTACGGCACAGACCAAGGCGATGATCGCGAATGGAGAAGAAGTGTATGCCCTGGCAGGTGGCGAGCCTGAGATCGATACCCCGACATTCATCAAGGAAGCAGCTGTGAAAGCGCTGATGGACGGACGGACGAAATACACTCCGGCAGGTGGCATTCCCGAGTTGCGGAAGGCGCTTTCCGAGAAATTCAAGAAGGACAATGACCTCGAGTATGCACCGAGCCAGATCTGTGTGACTGCTGGTGCGAAAATGGCATGTTTCAACGCGATCCTGGCGATTGTGGAAGAAGGGGACGAGGTGATCATCCCGACTCCTTACTGGGTTTCCTATCCTGAGATGGTGAGGCTGGCAGGCGGCACTCCAGTGCTGGTGGAGACAAAGGAATCGACTGGCTGGAAGATGACTCCGGAGCAATTCGAGGAGGCTATGACACCTGCCACGAAAATGGTAATCATCAACTCACCGGGCAATCCGACTGGTGCTGTCTACACTAGGGAAGAGTTGCTTGCCATTGGTGAAATCGCGCTCAGCGAGGACATCATGATCCTTTCCGATGAGATCTATGAGAAGCTGGTTTACGGAGATGCGGAGCACGTATCAATCGCTTCCCTGAGTGAGGATCTTTACAACCTCACAATCACTGTGAACGGCTTTTCCAAGGCGTTTTCGATGACTGGCTGGAGGCTGGGTTACACTGCTGCGGCCAAGCCGATTGCCGAGGCGATCGACAAGGTGCAGAGTCACACGGTTTCCAATGCGACGACTTTCGCGCAATACGGTGCTCTTGCCGCTCTGGAGGGGGATCAATCCTTCATCGAGGACTTGCGCGGTGAGTTTGACGTGAAGCGTCAGTTTGTTCTGTCCCGCCTTCAGGGTATCAACAACATCCGGGTGATCGAGCCCAAGGGTGCTTTCTACTTCTTCGTCTACACGGGTGAAATGGGAATTAAGTCGATGAACCTCTGCGACAAGCTTCTGTCCCGTTACAAGGTGGCTGCTGTTCCTGGTGTTGCCTTTGGTTATGATGAGGGGATCAGGCTCAGCTACTGCACTACGCTGGACGTGCTGAACGAAGGGCTTACCCGCTTCGAGCAGTTCTGCCGGGAGCATTGATTCGTTTTTCCTGAAAAGGGGGAAGAAATTTTACCACGGAATGCTCGGAAGTGTGTTCCGTGTTTTTTTGGGTTCGGAAAATGTCTTTTGACGGCGGTCTTTGAATTTCTTTGGAAAAGGTATCACAGGGAAAGCCGCGGATAAGAACCGCAGTAGTCCAAGAGCCTGCGGCGCTTTCTAAGTGCCGGTTGCTAGGCAGCCGGGGCAGTTCTGAACCATGTGGCCGGGGGAGATCTCGGTGAATTCCGGGGAGTAGCCGGTTTCGCAGAGGGCTGGGTTTCCGAGGAGGTTTCTCGGTTGAAATGCGCAGCCTTTTGGTGGGTTTGCGAGATCGGGCGGGAGGCCTGGGATGGTGACGAGCGGCTGTCCTTTTGGCTGGGCTGCAGGGATGGATTTGAGCAGGGAGCGGGTGTAGGCGTGGAGGGGATTGTTGAAGAGTTCCTTGCGGGTGGCGCTTTCGACAAAACGGCCGGCATACATGACTTTGATAACGTCGCAGACCTCGGAGACGACCGCCAGATCGTGGGTGATAAAGATTACGGCGGTGCCGAGATCGCGCTGACGATCGCGGATGAGGTCGAGGACTTGCTTCTGGACGGTGACATCCAGGGCAGTGGTGGGTTCGTCGCAGATTATGAGTTCCGGCTTTGTGATGAGAGCCATGGCGATCATGACGCGCTGGCGCATACCGCCGGAGAACTCATGGGGATAGGATTGGATGCGTTTTTCCGGCTCCGGGATACCTACCTCAGCGAGGGCGTCGATGGCGCGGGTAAGGGCGGCTTTTCCACGGATGTTTTCGTGGAGCTCGAGTGGTTCGGTGAGTTGGTCGCTGATCCGCATGTAGGGATTGAGCGATGTCATGGGATCCTGAAAGATCATGGAAATGCGCTTGCCGCGGATTTTGCGGAGCTGCTTTTCGGGAATGGCCAGGAGGTCGGTGCCATCGAAGTGGGCGGAGCCTCTTTCGATTTTCCCCGGAGGGGTGGGGATGAGGCCGAGCAAGGAATAGCAGGTGACCGATTTCCCGGAGCCGGACTCGCCTACGATGCCAAGGGTGCTGCCCTTGTCCACGGAGAAGGAAACGTCTTCCACGGCGTGGACGATGCCGTTCCGCGTGTGGAAACGGGTGGTGAGGTTCTTTACGTCTAGGAGCACGGGGACAGGCTAGGATTCCTGTCAGGAAAGCTCAAGAACGGATGAAGCCTGAGTACTGCCTGAAGGACTGACTTCTCCAGTTGTTCCGGGCTTAGAAAGATTGCTTCCGGGCGGAGGAGCGGAATGGATCGAAAGGAATCACTTCTTTGACGGAGCCCCAAGTGACTTCCTGGTTCGTTGTCCTCTTCACCTGCTTCCAGGAAATGACCTCGCGGTTCATTTGTTTGGTTACAGCTTTGAGCCACTTTGCAGTGGAGCGTGCGGCCGGGGTGTTGATCTTATGACACTGGGAAAGAAGTTCTTCACAACGATCAGAGCACCAGATGGCGTAGCGCATGGTGTGTTTGCTTTTGCGAGCGGCTGCTACCGAGTATTCGTCACAGGCCGCGAGACAATCGTTGATGGTGTCGTGTTCTGGGACATCAGAGACATCTATAGTGCCGGCGAGTTCCTCACAGGACTTCCTGCACTCGGCGACGACTACGGTTGTGAGAAATTTAGGTGCGATTTCGTTCTCAGTGGTGGCACAGCTTGGTGTGCCTGGGAACAGCACCATATTGGGAGGGGTGATTTGGTTCATGGTTCATATGGGAATGTTTAATAACACTAGATTTTTAAACTTTATAGTCAGTTTGCTCAAGTTTTACGATTTTACGAACCTTGTGGCTTGGTGAAGCTTTCCTGATGCGAATGTTCATAACTTGTGAGAAATGTGACTTTTAAATTTATGGGATATATTGTAAGTCTTTCTTTTTAAGTGATTTATGAATAACTTGAAGTGTATGTGAACATCTTGTGAATAAATGTGTATATTTGATTTCCTGGATAAACAGCTAAGAACGGTTTTTACAAGAGTGGAAGTTTTTGGATTTAAATGGTTCGAAACCCTTAAACAAAATGTGATTTTTCAGAATTTGCCCGAAGTGATTCGGAGCGTTAGGAAAGTGAGTATTCCGGACTTGAAGGATTTTTTCGAAGGAGGGTTCTGGTGCTTGTCAGGTGAAATCTGTGATTAGGATAGGGTATGGCGTGGATACTTCTTGGTGGAGTATGAACGGACAGTACTGCTGGCGATGGGGTTTTTGTTATGCGCGGCTATTGTGAATCTACTGGAGAAGGCGGTTGATTTTTCCTCCGAGTGGAAGGAAGTGCAGGTGAAATAGGAAGAGCCGTGACTTCTGGTAGATCGAATCAAAGGCAAGAGAGGAAGGGGACTCTGGCTTTGCTTCTATTCCAGAAGCATTCTAACCACAGAAGCGATAACGCTTGGGTTATGTTTTCTGGAATTTCCAATCGGGCGAATTCCACGAATCTGTTTTTTTGGTATTGTGAACTCAAGTCCACTTGCCTTGGTAAACTGAAGTTTACGCTCCCTTTTTTGCCGAAGCAGAAATCAAAAAGGGAGTGCGAGTCTATTCCTGCGGGCTCTCGGCGATGGAGCGGAAGTAGTCCTGGATGGTGTCCTCGTATTGTTTTGGCGGGTTTTGGCCGCGTTGCTGGAGGAGCTCGTCGCGTAGGTCTGAGGGGAGTGTGTTCCAGTCGGATGTGCCTTGGAGTTCGTTAAGATTTGCGAGCTCGTCCTGGCCTGTGAGTTGTTGGACTTCGGACGCTTTTTTTGCTGCCTGGTTGGCCTGCTGCTGTGCTTTTTGAGCCTGCTTGGCGAGTTTTCGGGCTTCCGACTTTGCTTTGCCTTTTGCCTCTGCACGGGCTTTTGCTTCGGCCTTGGCTTGTGCGCTCTGGCCTTCCTTTTGTTTTTTGCCGTCCAAATCTTGGGGCTTTTTCTTTTTGCCTTTCCCTCCCTCTTTCGCTTCCTGTTTCTTTTCCCAGTCAGTGAGCATCTCGATGTTTGCGGGGCGGCAGCAGGGAATGCCGAAGCTTTTCAGGTAATCCTGTTCCATTTTCACGAGTGCCATCAATTTGGCGAGCGCTTCTTCCTCTGTGACTCCGTCCGGATCTTTTTTGTCGGCCTGATCCCCGGGTGTGGCATTTGCCTGTTGCCTATTCTTGTCCGCCTCTGCGTCTATGACGTCGATGATTTGGTAGACCAGTCGGTCTAGTAGGGCGATGGCGGCGGTGTATCCGGAGTGGACTCTGGAGAGTTTCGGCAAGGTGGCGGCGAATTCCGTTTCCGTCATTTCATCGAGAGTACTTTCCTGGATTTTCAGAATTTCCTTGGAGATGAGTTCCTGAAGCTTGGTGTGGGTTTTGGCGATTTCTTCGTGTTCCTCCAGGAAGCTTGCGGCGTTCAGCTCGATCTCGGTTTTTAGCTCGGCTGTCTGGTTGCTGAGGAATCTTTGGTGATCGGCGAAAATGAGGCCGTATTCGCCATCGCTCCAGTCTGCGAGGTCGTTGGACAGTTGTTTCTGATGGAGCATGATATTCTCCAGCTCGGAGAGGCGGTTTGCGACATAGGTGCTGATTCCGGCCATTTCGGTTTCCTCGATGATGCTGACGTCGCCCAGTTTTTCGTTGATGGACTGGGAGCCGGAGAGGAATTCTTCGAGGGCGGTCTGGGCTTGCTCGAGGTTCCGTTGTTCAACTAGGCGGATGATTTTGTTTGCGTGGATGGAGAGGGCGTGGGTGGCGGTGAGGTAGTCTTTGATGCGGGGGTCGTTTCGGTCGCTTTCCAGGGGGAGCCAGCTGGTGGATCTGTCGATGAAAAGGGCGAGCTGTCTGGTGATCGTTTCCTGTTTGCCCAGGATGAATTGGAAGACGGCTTCGCTTTTCGCGGCGTTGTCATCGGTCTGGACGATGGATTTTATTGCGAGATCGATGTCTGACTGCTGGTTCTGCTGTGTGGCGAGAGCTTCACGGATATTGATCGCCTGGTCGCGCTTTTTGCTCATGAGGCGTGCCTGGAGCTCGGGGTGGTCTTTGAGGATTTCCGCGATTTTCTGATTTAGGAGCACTTTGCGGTCGATCATGCGTTGCATGGCTTCCGCCTCTTCTTTGGTGAACTCCATGAAGTTTCTTGTGTAGGGGGAGCCTTTTTCACCACCCAGAAGGAGAGGCATGTCTTCCATGTAGAGGACGAACATTTCCTTGATCTCGCGGAGTGCCTCGGCTTTTTCACGCTCGGCTTTGACTGTGCCGTATTGCTTGCGGAGGATGCTTAGGTGGTTGAGGGCTGTCTGGAGGTGGCTGTTGGCGAGTTGTAGGGCTTCCAAGGGAAGTTGCTCGCTGGTGGCTTTTTCCAGGTTTTCCATAGCGGGCTGGAGGGATGTGAGTGCGATGTCCTGGAGCTGTCTTCCTGCAAAGGCGTAGGGGGTTTTCTGGGTTTTCTTGTCGAGCTCCGCTGCGATTTTCTTTGCTGACTCAATGAGTGCAGTGGAGGTTTTTGTATCTTGGGATTCTTTTTCTGAAAGAGAGATGTTTTGAATTTCTTTGGTTCTTACTAGGCTTGTGACGGGCTTGAGGGACGCTTCGATTTTTGCTTGGAAATCGCTGAGGGCATTTTCGATGGGAATGGTGAGTTTTTCACGTTCCTCGCGATCTTCGAATTTTGTGAACTTGTCGACTTTTACCTTTTTCTCCGAGGTGCTGGTGATTCCGATTACCTCGCTTTCGACATCGATTGAGCGTTTTCCAAGTTTGTTCTCAGGTGCATTGTTGTCCTCGGATTGGCTTTCCTCGGAGGGCTTTTGGAGGGAGAGGCTTTTTGTGTCCGAGGTGCCTTCCTGTGGTTTCTTCTGGCTGTTTTCGGCGGTTTCCTTTGGGGAGGATCGTCCTTCTTTGGGTTCGCTGTTTTCGTTCTCTGCGACTGAAGGTTCGGATGGATTGGAGGGTTCTCCGTCTTGGCTTTGTTGGCTAGGATCGCTGTTTTGATTTTTAGCTGCCGAAGGATCGGATGGGCTTTGTTCTCTTGGATTGCCGGAGGGCGTTTTGGAGCTGTCCTGTTTGTTGGGGTCGCTCTTTTGGTTCTCTGCGACTGAAGGGTCGGATGGGCTGGTAGGTTTTCCGTCTTGGTTTTGTTGGCTGGGATCGCTGTTTTGATTTTGCGCTACCGAGGGATCGGATGGGTTTTGTTCACTAGGATCGGCGGAAGGTGTTTTGGGATTCTCCTGTTTGTTGGACTTGTTTCGTTCGTTTTCTGCGACTGAGGGATCAGATGGGCTAGTGGGTTTCCCGTCTTGATTTTCGGCTACCGAGGGATCGTTGGATTTTTCTTCGTTGCTAGCGGGGGAAGATTGCTGTTGTTCGGATGGGTCTTGGCTTTGTTTGCTGGCGAGCTGGTCGCTTTGTTCGGCGTCTTCGTCGAGTCCGCGGGAGTCACGGACTTTTACTGAATATGAGATTTCCGTGTTTTCGGTGAGGTTCAGATCTTCCAGCGGGAGATCGATGGTTCTGCGGAGTTTGCGGGCGCCTTTGTCTTCCTTTAAATCGATGGGGAGGATGGTGGTTTTTGGTTCCTCACCGGGTTCCTGTGTTTGGACGATAATTTCGGCCTGCTCGATGCCGTAGTCGTCTTTTGCCTCGAATTCGACTTGGAGGGTGTCTTCCAGGTCGAGGACGGTGTCATCGCTGGAGGCCAGGAGTTTTACGGATGGTGGGAGATCGTTGAAGATGGTGATCTGGCAGCGGGGCTGGAGTTGGTTTTCCAAGCCGCCTTGATTGATGATGACGGGGCGGAAGGTGAAGGATTCGGTGAGTTCCGCTTGGTATCGGTAGGTCAGGGAGGCGATTTTTTCCAAAGGGATGCGGGTGAGTTTTTTCGTGGAAGACTCGTGGAGTAGGAATGCTTCTTTGAGCTCCTGGTCGCTGGTGAATGTGAGCTGAAGGTGGGTTCCTTCGACGCTGCGGATTTTGAAGGGGAGTTTGTCTTTTTCTACCGGATTCTGCTTTGTGTAAGCGGGTGGTGTGAGGCGGAATTCGGTGAGGGCGATTTTCGGTGGGGTGACGACTCGGACGGTGCGCCATGGGGTGGTTTTGTCACCGCTGAGGATGCGGTAGGTGACTGCGGAGGTGACTTTTTTGATGGTGAAGGAGATGTCGGTGGATTTTTTGAGATCGAAGGAGTGGGTGGTTTCCTTGTCGTTTGTTCCGTTGCTGACGATGAGGGTCGCGGTTCCGGGGATTTTGCCGGTGATGCTGGCGGAAATGTTGAGATTGGAGCCGCGTGTCAGGGGCGTCTCGGGGGTGGTGTCTTGGATTTCCGTGAGGGTGACCTGGTTCCATGGGAGGAAGAATCTCTGACTGAGTTTTCCGGTGAATTGTGAGATGCCGATGCAGAGGGCGATGAGGGCGGCTGCGGCTAGGAGTGAGGCCAGGATGGGTTTGCCGAGGGATTTGGTGGAGACGACTTTTGAGGGTGTGACCTTTCCATTGAAATCGGAGGCTTCGGTGGCGACCTGGGCGAGAAGTTCGGGGGAGCCTTTGATGACGTCCGAGTCCTTTGAGGCGGCTAAGTTGGTGACGGTAGACCAGCGTTCTTCGAGGGCGGGGTATGCGGTGTCGATATCGCGGGCGGATTTTCCGGGTTGTTCTCGGCGGGTGAGTGATAGCAGGGCTTTTCCACCGAACCAGAGGGTGCCGAGCAGGGTGGCTACCGGGAAAATCCAGCGCATGACCGGGCTACGCCAAGCGAAGAGGTAATCCAGTGCGAAGCCGGCGAGGAGGAGGATGACGAAAGCAGTTAGTGCGAGGAGTGCTAGGCGCAGGGCGCGCATTTGTGTTTGCCTCCGGTCGACCTTTTGGATGGTGGGTTGGATGCTTTCAACTAGGTCTGTGGTAGTCCTTTTCATGGTATGATGCGGTTTATAATAGTCCGGCGGTGCGTCTGCCCATCCACTCGAGACTGAGGAAGGCGATGACAAGTAATAGAAGTGGCCAGACGTTCCAGAGCGGACGACGGGCTGTGCGTGTGGTTTTTGCTGTATCGAAGGAAAGTTGTTCGAGGGCGGCGGGAAGTGCTGAGGGTGCGACGATGATGCCATTGCTGGCATTGGCGATTTGCCTGAGAGCTGAGATGTCGCAGAGGCCGTAGTCCAGTTCACGGTTTTCCGGGCGGAGGACGATGATGGGGGTGGCTGCGGATTTGTCTTCACCGAGGAGTTCTTCGACGGCGGCGCCTGTGGGCCTGACTGAGTAGTTTCCCTTTGGTGCGTTTTCGAATACGGCGAGGTATTCGCCGGGGGCGTCCGGACTCTCGACGCAGAGGGTTTCCATTTTTGCCTCGTCCTCGCTCATGAGGGCGACGGAGCACTCAATGCCGGAGAGCGGGAGGCCGCGTGGATCGGAGAGGCTTACGGTGGCGTGGATTGGCGCGCCGACAGGGTATTTGGTCTTATCGGTGCGGATCTGGACTTGTTGTGTGCCGGCGGAGAAATTCTGAGAGTTGATCCATTGGAGAAACTGCCCCCAGAAGCGGTAGTGATACTTGTCTCCGAGTCGGAAACGGAGGTGGTAGGTGGTGGGTGAGGCTAGGTAGGCGACCATTCCTTTTCCATACTGATGCCAGCTCAGATAAGCGCGGGTTTTTTCGGTGCTGGAGGTGCCGGATCTCATATTTGCTTCGACGAGGACTGTCGCGGATGGCTTGGCGACGGAGTAAGGCGATAGGTCGTAAATCGGCATTTTATGGGAAAAATACGGCCATAGCGAGTTGTTAGTTGCGGGGTCTTCTTCGAGGCGGAGCATGGTGGCGAACTTACCCTCGGAGCTGAGGGCGAGGCTGGCTCCGCGTTTTTGGGGGTCGGAGATTGGGCGGGATTCGACCGGGAGGAGATCCATGAGTGGCTGGCCGGTGAAGGCTGTGGGCATGGAATTGTCTCCGGCGATGACTACGAGTTTTCCGCCGAGATTGACGTATTCCTTGAGGGCTTGCTGATGCTCCGGGGTGAGCTGATCGGGGCTGAGATCGCCGAGGACGACCAGGCCGAAATTCTGCCATGTCTCGAGAGCATAGGGGAGGGCGGGCGGCCGGAGGCGGGAGTTGACGGGCTGGAAGAGGATGGAGGTGTGCTCGATGCGCT
>JBPOGC010000054.1:0-16430 GCA_051251795.1 Luteolibacter sp.
AAAAAGCGCGCATATTGCGCAAAGTATGGGATTTTTCATGATATAGGATTTTTTCAAACCCTTCACTAGCCCGATTAAAAGCATACCGTTTCGGTATACATATGAATATCAATCACACATATTCCAATCCTACAAAACAACAGCGATGCGCTGTATTCTGGCGGAAAATAATAAGTATGAAAGACAAACACACCGAACAAACAGTGAACTCTTTATATTTGGCTGGTTTTTGGGTTTTTGCGATATTTGAAAAAGCTAATTTCAAATAAACAAGGTAGCTAACAAAGCCTGAAGATCCGTGTAGCGCAATAAAAAAGAGACTTAATTGACTCCCGGAGCAAACTTGACTTTAAAACACAAAATTTCACTCTGATTGTCAGAAGATTTTCCCGAAGTTCTGTGATGCACGCTGAAGTTGGAACACCCGCTATTTCGCAAAAACAGGAACGTTCTCAGTGAGGTCACTGACTTTCGTCACGGTTGATTTTAAAAGACCTACATGCCCTAACGTCGGTAGCATCTCGGGAACTGTGAGAACAACCTGTCTGGCTACCGGTCTCTTAACAAATCGGCTTCCACCTCCGGATGCAGGAACGGGATTCCTTCACGCCCCGATCTCACAGCACTGCGGATTTCAGTCGATGAAGCAGCATGATCCCCATTCACTTTCACAAGCCGATATCCCTCCCGCCCAACGAGCTCCGCCCCACCCCTCGTCACGACTACAAAAGTAGCAATCCCTGCCATCACCTCAGGATGCGCCCAGGTTTCAAGCGCCTCCCACTGATCCCCACCCATGATCCAGAACCACTCATTCTCCGGAAATCTCTCCGAAAGACCCCGCAGCGTCTCGTACGAGTAGGAAACTTCCCGGCTTTTCACCTCACAATCCTCAATCCGCGCCCAATCCAATCCCGCCGTTGCCATCTCCAGCCACCTTATCCTTCGCTCGCCAGGACTAGGCGGCCTGTCAGTCTTGTGAGGGGAAATGTGACACGGCAGGAACCAGACCTCGTCCAACCCCGCAGCCTCACGGCAAATCTCCGCGACATACAGATGCCCCTCATGCACCGGATCAAACGATCCTCCAAAAATCCCTACTTTCATCCCCGGAGTCTAATCCCCCTTCTTCGGGATCGTCATCAGGAATTTCGTCTCACGCCCCGGTACCGACGTCACGGTGATCGTCCCGTCATGCGCCTCGATCGCCCGCTTCACGATGGAAAGCCCCAGCCCCGTCCCCTTGATCTCCAGCTGAGAGTGATGCTTCTCCACCCGGTAGAACCTGCGGAAAATGTGTGTCAGATCCCCGCTCGGGATCCCCACCCCATTGTCCGTCACCCAGATACGGATGAGTTTGTCCGTCTCCTCCGATCCTATGTCCACTTTGAGATGCTTGTGCGGATTCTGCTTCAAGGCATTTTCCACCAGATTAAAAAGCACCTGAGTCCAATAGAACCGATCGCCCTCCAGCACCACCATGTCATCGTGCAGCGACACACTCACAATCGCCTCTTGCGCATGGATCACAGACTCAAGCCGCTCCAGAACATCCTTCACACAGGAGCGCAGGCGGAACGGCTCGATCTTGATCGCAGACGCCTCGCCCGACTCCAGCCGGGAAATCACCAGCATGTCCTCCACGATGCGCGAGATCCGATCCGTGTGCTTCTTCATCACTGACAGGAAACGCTTCGCCATCACCGGTTCCTCGATCATCCCATCGTCCAACAGGTTTTCCAGATACCCGTTGATGATCGCCAGCGGAGTCCTCAGCTCATGCGATGCGTTCGCCACAAAGTCCTTACGGATCTGATCAAGCTGATGCTGGGATGTCACATCTCGTATCACGACACGGGTATCCGGCTTGTCGTTTGTTGTATCCGAAAGCTGTGCCGCATCAATGACCCACGCGTTGCTTCCACGGTTTTCCAGGTCACCCAAAGGCGAAGTCTGCTGGGGAAGTATGATCCGGTTCTGCACCGGCTCGCCCGTATCCAGGCAATGGAGAAGCGCATCCGCCAGTCTGGTGTCGAGGAAAGCCTCCTTGACCGGCCGGCCGCTGAGCAACCTGCCGCTGAAAAGCTTCCGGGCAGCCGCATTCGCGAAACGGATGTTCGCATCGGAATCGACAATCAGAAAGGCATCCCCCAGCGCATCGAGGAGATTGTTTCGCTCGTCCTTGGCCTGTTGCAGCTCAAGCTCCTGCCGCTGTCTCCGTGATGTGAAATGATCTTCGTATTTCCTCCCCAGACGCCTGAGAGCAAAGATGTAAAAAATCAAAATCACACATAAGACAAGAGCAGCGACAGTAATTACGTTTCCGATCATTGCGTGATATTGGCGATACGGTAGCCAACACCGCGCACCGTTTCAACCAGTGAACCATGTTCCCCCAGTTTTTGCCGAAGGCGCTTCATGTGAGTGTCCAGTGTCCGGCTATGCACCTCATCACTGTAGCCCCACACCACCCTCAAAAGCTCGTTTCGATCCTGCTCCTTGCCCGCCCGCTCGCAAAGGTAGAGAAGTAGCTTGAACTCGGTCGCTGTCAGATCGAGCGGCTCGTTTCCCAGATAGAATCTCACCGCGTTCTTATCGAATCGAAACGGCCCGAACTCAAACTCCACCGCGCCGGGCGAGGGCTCCGTCCGTTTCAGGATCGCATGCACGCGCAGCACCAGCTCCTTCGGGCTGAAGGGCTTGGTCAGATAGTCGTCCGCGCCAACCTCGAGCCCCTGGATGCGATCCTCCGTCTGAGCCTTCGCGGTCAGCATAATCACCGGAATGTGCGATGTCCTGGCATCCCTCCGCACTTCACGGAAAACCGAATACCCGTCCCTCCCTGGAAGCATCAGATCCAGCACGATCAGATCCGGGCGCTCGCTCAGCGCCATTTTCGTCCCCAAGATTCCGTCCAGAGCCTGTATCACCTCATACCCGGCTCGCTGGAGATTGAATTTCACAAGATCGGAGATATCGATCTCGTCTTCAATAATCAGAACTTTTTGCATTGGAGTCTCATCTAGCGACCTTTGAAACCTTGTCAAAACATGCGAAGTGTGACGATTCGGTCACAAAAGATCTTTTTCTATATAACTCCCCGGTCTTGTCTTCCGGGCAATGCCAATTTTTATCCCGGCTTCCAGCGAAGTGTTCACCCCCGTTCTCACCCCGTCTCCAATCATAACACCCAGCTTTTCCCTCCCGGTGTCGATCTCCTTGCCCCGTACCATCGAAACATGGTGCCTTCCATCGTAGCGGTGGTTCTCAGTCCGTGTTCCCGAGCCAAGCGTCACATGAGCTCCGATGATGGAGTCCGCCACATAACAATGCCGTGAAATGTAGGTATTCGGATAAATGATGGAATTCTTGATTTCCACCCCGTGCCCGACGAAACAATCTGCCGCGATACTCGTCGCACCACGTATCAACGCACCTGGCCCGATCTGGGTGTTTTTCCCAATGAGAACCGGCCCTTCCACTACTGCTCCCGGCATGATTTTCGCACCGGCTCCGAGCCTCACCGTTCCGGATACCGTCGCCTTCGGACTGATATCACCCAGCAGGGAAGACTCATCCATCATTTCCAAAACCTCCTCATTCAGGCGCAGCAAATCCCATGGATAAACAATAGGAAAACAGCCAGCCTCAGTCCTTACCTCCTCGTTGCAATCCTCCGGTTCCTCAGCACCTTTCCACGCCAGAACGATACCGTCTGCATCGCAAAGCCGCGCGGATCTCTCATTCCGCCCTAGCATCAATAGCGCACCAAGTTCAATCCAGGTGTCGATCGGTATACGTATCGTCCGTGGCCCTGCTTCGGAGTTTTCCACCACCTGCATGCCTGCGACTGTGAGTTCCGTGGTCAGCATGTCCGCCAGCCTGACATTCGCGATCAGACAATCCGCAAGGCTGCGGTTCGCGGTTACAGGCGCGCACAATACAGTATTTCTAGGTGGGAGAATAGTAGCTTGCATGAGTTTCGCTCAATACAAGCAGCTACAACGTAAAGAAACACGCCTTTTTTAACTCCTTACGGTTTTTCCGACAAACTCCCGCGAGCATAAATGCCAAAGGCTTCAACCCAGTTTGCCATTTCTCCCTTGCAAATTCAGTTTTCCACAATGCCTGCATTCACTGGTTTTGCCGGCAATGGGTTCCTGAAATACACGCCCGCAAAGGCGGCAAACAATCTTCTGCCTCAAAAGCCTAGCCTCCACTCTGTGGTGCAAAAATCTCGAAGACACCGACACAAAAGCAATCAGTCCCATGCTTCCGAAAATCACCCACAAAACCATTTCATTGAGCGTCAGACTCATTCCTGCTCCTTTCTGACAAACTCCATCTGAAGCCCGAGCCACCTGCCCTCTTCCCCTTCATTGAATTGCACAGTCCGCAGCCAGTCCATCACTTCATCGAGCGTCTCATCGGTCTCACCGACCAGTGAGACGCAGTGATCCACAGTCCCGGCCGCTCTCAGGCTTACCAAAAACCTCCATAAGGCCGGATTCGCATTCACCCCCAGCGAAACCCCAAAATCCGGCAACTCCTCAGGTATCGCATCAAGCCCTTCACGGTCGGATGGAATCAAAACCACGACCTTCGTCAAATCCGTTCCCGCAGAAGGCTTTGCGCTGTCCCCTGTCTCAATTCGCTCCACATTCTTCCTCTCGGGAAAATAACGCACACCCTTCCTGGCGATCTCCACCTCTGGAATTCCCTCGCTGGAAATGAGCGATTCGGGAGTGATCTCGTAAGTATTCCAATCACTCACATCCGTTAGCTCGGAAAGCAGGTTCACTTCCAGACTGGGTATCTCCATTCGTCCGGGAAAAGGCCCGCCTTCTTCCGCTTTCAACTCCCAGAAACGCCCTAGTTCGTCATCTGAAAAACGCAGGATCGCCGCCGTATTCAGCACCCCGCCCGTCCTCTCACCGATCTTCACGTCCACCAGGCTCGCCACCCCCACGAAAACCCCTGCCACAACCAGAATCGCCAGTAATTTGTAACCCAGATGGCTCTCCGTGTTTTTCCAATCGTAGATCAGATCATCCTTTACCATCTCCCCTCTCCTTCCTCGCTTTCATCGTCCGCCTCCGCAGCCGACTTACCGACCAAGGCCAGCTTGAAGCCTTCCCCAATGATCATCTCGGTCACCTTGCGCTCCATTCCCACCGTCACGCCCGCATCGGCCTTGAGCAACACGATCGCACGGCTCATTTCCTCATCATCCCTCAGTTCCAACAGTTTTACACGCAACTCATCAAAAGTAACCGCGTATCTACCCAGATGTATCCGAGGCTCCGGTTCACCAGGCCCCAACGTCACCACAACTGATTCCTGATAGCGCTGCATCTGAAACTGGGACGCAGGCACCTCCACACTCACACCGCTCTGGCTCCAGAACAGCGGTCCCAACAGCAACAGCATTGTCACCAGAAAAAACAGGTCGAAGACCGGCAGCGCGTGCAGAAATCCCGGCCTCTCTTGCAGAGTGGTCTCCAGCTTCATTTATTTACGACAGGTTTTGCCCTCTTCTTACCTTGTCCGCGCTTTTTCCCCAGCACCACTTCGCCACGGAAAGGAGCGTATTCCTCCTCTTCGCGTGCGTCCGCAATCATATGCACCATCTCGATCCCCGCCCGCTCGATCCTGTTGACCAGCCGCCTGGATCTACCCACGAAATACATGTAAAAAAGATACATCGGCACCGCCACCGTCAGCCCCACCACGGATGTGATAAGAGCCGTCAAAACCCCGGACGAAAGCTCTTCCGGCCCGGAAGTCCCGCCCCGCTCACTGATTCTCTGAAACGCATCCACCATCCCCAGCATCGTCCCCAGCATTCCCACCAAAGGACAAAGCAGCGCCACCGCCAGAATTGCCCGGATGTTTTTCTCGATCTTAGGCACCTCCAGCTGCCCCGCCTCCTTGACCACATCACCAAGATCGCGCCTTTCCAAATAATACCGCAAAAGCGCCGCATGAGCCACCCGCGCGACCGGCCCGGGGGCACGTGCAGCCTCGTGAAGAGCCTCCGCGAACGCACGCCGTTTCACATGCAGCCCCAGCCCCACAAGCAGCGAACTCACATTGATCCTCGCACGGTGGAAATAGAAAAACCTCTCCGCGATGAACACCGTCCCGAAAAACGCGAAAGTAAGCAATACCCACACAAGTGGGCCGCCTTTCTCAATCAGTCCTGAAGCCTCCCACAATCCCAATATCATTCTGATGGAAACTCTATCCATCCCGCCCCGCATCTAGCAATCTCGAAAAGAACGACACCCAACAATCCTGCTTGGCCTCGCTCTGAAAAGCCTCTAGAACAAATCAAATGAAAACCCCATTCGTCTGTCTGCTAATGCTGGCAATTTCCACCCACGCCTACCCTGAGAAGCTCTCCGAAGTCGATCGGGAAGCACTCCTGGAGAGAATCGAGAGCTTGAAAGAAGGCGCTGCGTCGCGTGCCGACGCCCGCTTCAGATCAGCCATCTCCGCATACAGAAGCGCCATGGCCACCGATGCCGCGGCCATCGCTTTCTACTTGAAATGCGTGGAAAAAGTAAACTTCGAAGAAAAGGAAAAATCCTACGTCGACTTCCGCGAATGGAAGCGGAAGAACGAAGAGGAAATCTCAGACACCGCATTCAAGACAGCCCTCCGCTACCAGCTCCGCTGGCTCGTCCTGACCCTCCAGGCAGCATCCCAGGATCCCGATTTCGACTACCTGTCGCGCGAAGCGGTCAATTGCATCGAAACCATCATGTCCCAGGCAGACAAAATCGGAAATCATAAAGGCACCTTGAGCAGTGCGGTTACATCCACCGTATTTGCCAAGGCCTACGACATTGACAATGTCAGCGTCGAGGACTGGCCCAAAGCCCCCTTTCCAGCTCAAGCAATCTTCGAGGATATCGTCTTCCCCCCGCTACGCAACTCAGCCAAAATTTCGGAATTGCGCAACGCATGGGAAAAATTCATCCAGTACGAAGGCATCGTCGCCGAAAAATGGAGTGTTCGCAAAAAACAAAATGCCGACAACGACAACAACCGTAAAAACGACGAAGCCCAGAAAGCCGCAAAAAAACTCAGCGAAGAAGAACAAGAGCTTCAGTACGCCACTTTTCTTAAAGAAACACTGCCCGAGCTCCGTTGGGAGGCGGAAGTCGACCTCTACGCAGCAGGCGACGAACGCACCGCCGCGATCAACATGATCTCTCTGATTGAGAAAAACCCGTACCATTCATCAGTCGCAGAGTGGGCCGACGCATTGCATGAACTGCTGCAAGGCGATCTCCCTGAGCCCGGCACAGAAAACCTCGCCCAAGATACGGAGTAGACAGAGCGGCCTTTGGCCAGCCCTTGATCAAATCAACCAGAATAAGTTGAAGTGGTGGCCCAACCCGGATTCGAACCAGGGACACGCGGATTTTCAATCCGCTGCTCTACCAACTGAGCTATTGGGCCTCACATCCAGCCCTTTCGGGCGGGGCGGAAGTAAGAATCCGCCTCACGCGTTTGACAACACAAAAAGTCATCTGTTCCGGAAATAAATCATATCCCCCGGTTCAGAATTTTTCCAGCCCCGGGAAGTTCGATGTTGGACGTTTCCCGCCATCCCCCCACACTCCCGCCCGTGTCCGGAAAAAATATCGTCTACTTTGACCTAGAAACCCAACGCAGTATCAGCGACGTCGGCGGCTACTCGAACAAAGCAAAGCTCTGCATCTCCATCGCAGTCACCTACTCCACCGCCACGGACGAATACATCATCTTCGGAGAAAAGGATCTCGACGCTCTCACCGACATTCTCATGAAAGCAGATCTCGTAGTTGGTTGGAACCACATCGGCTTCGACTACCCAGTGCTCCAGGCCTACGTTCTTCCCAATCTTGAGGAGCAAACTCTCAACCTCGACATGATGCTCGACGTAAAGGAACGCATGGGACGTTTCCTGAAGCTCGACAACGTCGCCTCTACCTCCCTCGGCACTGGAAAGTCAGCTGACGGCCTAGATGCCATTCGCTGGTGGCAGGAACACAAGAAGACCGGTGAATTCGAGCCACTTAGGAAAATCGCCGAATACTGCGCCTACGATGTAAAAGTCACCCGCTTCGTCCACGAATACGGCATGAAACACGGCCTTATCAAATACGAGGACGCCGGCAACATCATAGAGCTCCCCGTCGACTGGTAAGTAGCTGGAGACTCCGGCTCCAGGCCGTTCAAGGGGGATTCCAGCCCCCTCTTCATTGAAAGTTGAAGCTTGGGAATTGAAACTTAAAGCACCGCCCGCCGAACCTTCCCTGTCGACTTCCTCAAAAACCTCTTCGCCAGCTCCTCAAACTGCTCCGAAAGATCCGTCAGGTAGATATTGAGATCCCCTTCACCCGGAGCGCTCCTCAGCAAGTCCTTCTCCTCCAACATCTTCTTGAGGTGCTCCGCACACGTCGTCGCAGAGTCCACCAATCTCACATCTTCCGGTAAAATCTCCTCCAGCACCGGTACTAGCAAAGGATAATGCGTGCAGGCAAGCATCAGGGTATCGATCCCCTTCTCAACCAGCGGATCGAGATATTTTCTCAAGATATCCTTTGTAACCTCCTCGGAAATCCAATTTTCCTCAATCAGAGGCACCAGCAGCGGAGTAGCCACCCCGTGGATCATCAGCCCCCTCCTTCTCGTCGCCAGTGCATGTTGATAAGCGTGCGATGAAATCGTCCCCCGCGTCGCAATAATCCCCACCCGCTCGACATCCGGCATCGCCAGAGCTGCCTCCACCCCGGGTAGAATCACACCCATCACCGGGACGGGACAGGTTTCCCAAAACTCCGCCGAAGCATGCGCCGTCGCCGTATTGCACGCCACCACTATCGCCTTCACCCCTTTCTCCAGAAGGAAATTCACATCCTCCTGCGCAAACTGGCGGATCGTCTCCGGACTCTTCGATCCGTATGGCAACCGCGCCGTATCCCCCAAATACACCAAATCCTCCCCAGGCATCAGATCCTGCACAGCCCTCACCACAGTCAACCCACCCACTCCCGAGTCAAAAAATCCCAAAGCTGCTTCCTTCACACCCGCAACTTTCAAGATTCGACTTCCAACTTACAATCCCCAATCCTACCAAAAAGACACGAATATGAGTAGTAGTTGGGAGTTGAAGTTTGAAGTTTGAAATTTAAGGTGACCCGCATGTCAGCATGCGGCCCGAAAATGAAAATGGATCCAACCCTTCACCGGGATAAAAAACCCGATTGGATCAAAGTTCGCCTACCGAACAACCCCGCCTTCTGGTCTACCAAGTCCCTCATCACCGATCTCAAGCTCGTCACAGTCTGTGAGGAAGCCCAGTGCCCGAACCGCTGGGAATGCTGGGGTCAAGGCACCGCCACTTTCATGATCGCCGGTGACAAATGCACACGCGCCTGCGGTTTCTGTGCAGTGAAAACCGCCAAGCCTGACGCTCTCGAATCAGACGAACCTGCCCGCATCGCAGAGGCTACCAGCCGCATGAATCTCAAGCACATCGTCATCACAGCCGTCGCACGCGATGACCTGAAAGACGGCGGAGCCGAGCACTTCCGCGAGACCATCAAAGCGGTTCGCGAAGTAAACCCCGGCATCGTCATCGAAGTCCTAGTCCCTGATTTCAACGACCGCGACTGGGCACTCCAGCTCGTGATGGACGCGCGCCCGCACATTTTCAACCACAACCTGGAAACCGTCGAGCGCCTCACCCCTCTCGTCCGCTCCCGTGCCAAATACCAACGCTCCCTCACCGTCCTGAAAAAGGCCAAGCAAATGGTAAACGGCCACGTCGCCACAAAATCCGGCATCATGCTTGGACTTGGCGAGCGCCGCGAGGAAATCCTCACCGCAATGGACGATCTTCTCGAGCACGACGTAACAGTCCTCACCCTCGGCCAATACCTCCGCCCGACTCCGAAGCACCTTCCCGTCGTAGACTACGTCCACCCGGATCAGTTTGCCGAATACAAGCAGATCGCCATTGAGAAAGGCTTCCGCCACTGCGCCTCCGGCCCGCTCGTCCGTTCCTCCTACCACGCCGCGGATTTCAAACCCGAACTCGACGTAATGGAAGCCATCGAGTCCGATCTTCGTTCCCTCACCGGCCTCGAACTCGGCCCCGAGCACCTCCCTCTCCCGGCTCTCAAAACTGCGCTCACATAACACCGGTGCACTCGACCCGGGATTCTTTGAGAATTCAATGAACCACTGGCTCATAAAATCCGAACCCGACGAGTTCTCAATCCGGGATCTCGAAAACGTCGAATCCGAACCTTGGACTGGCGTTCGCAACTACCAAGCCCGCAACTTCATGTGGCGCGAAATGAAACCCGGTGAGCCCGTTCTCTTCTATCACTCAAACGCCAAACCGCCAGGCATCGCTGGCGTCGCAAAAGTAGCCTCGGCCTCCTATCCGGATCCTCTCCAGTTCGATAAAAAATCGAAATACCACGACCCCAAGGCTACCGAGGAAAAGCCCCGCTGGTATCTGGTCGATTTCGAACACGTCGCCACATTCGACCAGGAAATCCCTCTCCAGACACTGAAGAACGACAATATACTTTCCGAAATGCTCATCTGCCAGAAAGGAAACCGCCTTTCCATTACCCCGGTTGAGAAAAAGCACTTTACCCGCGTCCTGAAGCTCGCAGGGATGTGAAAGATCACTCCGCGGAGAAATCCGCGTCCGTCATCAGTTGGTCGCCGGCATTTTCTGTGATCCGGTTGCCCACCAGAGGCTCGGGATTCACGCCCACCTCCAGCACCAGACCCGGGCCGAAGTTGCCCGTGATGTCGTTGTCCGTCACCTGCACCTTCTCCACCTTGGCCTTGACCACCATCCCTCCTAGCAAGTTCTTCTCAATCGTATTCCCCGTCACACGGCCGGATCCAGCACTGCTCATCACCATTCCGAACTCGCGGTTTCCAGTAAGGATATTGTCCAGAACCGTCACCGAAGCACCGGAATTATCCACATGCATCCCGTTCCGGCTGTTCCCCGAGCAAGTGTTCCGGGTCGCGATCACAGCAGCGCCGTTCCAGCTCTCCACCCCGTTTTGAAAATTCCCGCTTATCGTGTTCTGTTCCGCTTCCAGCAGACTTCCATCACCGATCACGGCGATCCCGTTCCACCCGTTTTCTGAAAAACGGCAACGCAACACCTTGGCCTTGCCACCCTCGGTAATCGCCAGGCCGTGCCCGCTCCCCCGCTCGAACCGGCAGTCCGAGAAATCGACAGAAGCATTCCTGACCAGCGCCAGGGAAAAACGTTCCTCACCCGCGTCAAAAGAGAGATGCCGCAAAGTCATACCGCTCACCCGCGCGCCCCTCACACCCGGCACCACTGAGATCACACTTCCCTTGTCAGCAGCGCATTGCACGATGGTTTTGTTGGAAACACCTTCAAGCTCCACTGCAGCCATTATCACAAAAGGCCCTTCCCAGGTTCCCTCGGCCAGCACAATCCTGTCACGATCCCTCGCAGTTGCCAGGGCTTCTTCCACAGTCTTCACATCCTCCGGAACCCGAATCGTACGCGTGTAGGCGGCCACCTTTTCATACCGGGCCAGGATCTCTTCATCATCCGGAGCCAAGGACACAGCCTCACGCAACAGCTCCAAAGCCTCCTCGTTATATTCCCCGGTATCCTTCTCCACAGCTGTTGCCAGCAACTCCCTCGCCTTTACCAGATCCAGCTCCGCCTTCGCCTTCGCAGCCTCTACCTCTGCCAGTAGAGTTATCGCCTCGGCATCCTCCCCGTTCACTTCTGTCAAAGCCTTCGCCCCAAGGATTGCCTCTTCAAATTCCCTGTCCTCCACCTGCTTGCGCACCTTTGCGAAAGTTTCCTGCCTCACCTCCTCCTTTTTCGCTTCGGAAATTTTCCCAAGAAGGTCTTTCAGCTCCTGTTCGTCAGGATATTTTTCCAACACATTATTCGCGGCAGTCTCGGCATCCCCCCACCTGCTCGCCTCGAATGAAGCAATCGCAACCCCTCTCCAGTAACCCACATACTGGTTCTGCTCCTCAATCATTCCCGCCTCGATCCCGCGACGTCCCTCATCAACCAGGCGTGAATCTGGCACTAACTCCGCAATCTCGTCAAAAGTCTCACCCGCCTCAGGCCAACGGCGGTTCTCAATGAACAACGCTCCCTGTTTTTCCAGGAAAGCCACCCTCGCATCCCTCTTCATATCCCGCTCGTTCTTCACGTAAAGCGCCGCCCATCCGCCGAAACCAATCACAGCCAGGATCAAAAGCATCCACGCAACAAACTGGAAACGACTCTTCTGAGGCGCCTCTTCTTCAGTCACCTCCGGCAATTTCTCGTCCATCTGTGGCAAGGCAACCTGCCCGGAAACCTCGTTCGCAGCCACAAAGACCGGACCGCCTTTTTCTTCCACCTTCAGATCCTCGGATCTCGGGATCAGTCCCAGGGCCTCCAGATATTCCCTTACTGCAGCAAGTGCACGGTCAAACTCCACCAGCCCCTCCTGATACTTCTGCGCAAGAGCCTCATTCGGTGCCGTGCGAACCATTTCCGCGATCCTTTCACGCGCCTCACCCAGCTCCGCCAAATGCGGTCTCGGATCTTCATCCGGCCCCAAGCCTAAAATCTTCCTCGCTTCCGTAAGAGTCATCCCGCGCCCTTATCCCGTGAACCCCGAGAAAATAAAAGCCTAAACGCAACCCCCTCCCCCTCCACCCAGAGATTCCTGCTTCAAAAAAGCACACAACGCCAACCTCCCACACTTTCTACCCACGACCATCATTGACCAAACCCCGTCCACCACTTCACTCTCCCCCGCGTGAGCCCCATCCCCGTAGAGCCAACTCTCGAAGCCTTCGAATCCTTTTCAAAAAAAGGAAACGTGATCCCCGTCTTCACCCAACTCGCCGCAGACTTCGAGACCCCCCTCTCCGCCTATATAAAACTCCGCGACGCAAAACACTCATTTCTACTCGAGTCCGCTGAAGCCACCGACAAAGGAGGCCGCTGGTCCATCGTAGGCTCCGGCCCCAAACGCATCTTCTCCGCACACGGAAAGGAAATCACAATCACCCAGGGAAATAAAACCCACACCATCACCGCCGAAGACGATGTCCTCGCAGCCTTGGAGCGCGAGATGGCACCCTACCAACCCGTCGAGAACCCCGCCCTACCTCCGTTTTCCGGCGGCATGGTCGGCTACCTCGCATACGATGCCGTCCGTCAGTTCGAGCCCACCCTCCCGGAAAGCCCGGAAGACACACTCGGCGTCCCCGACGCCCTCTTCATGCTCGCCGACACACTCCTAGTCTTCGATCACCGCCTCCGCCGCCTCCAGATCATCGCAAACGCCCTCCTCGATGAACACGAATCACCCGAGGAAGCCTACGCCGCCGCCCAAGGCCGCATCGCCTCCATCCTGGAAATCCTCAACCGCCCACTCCACGTCCCCCCTCTCAACGGCCTCGCGGAAATCAAAGACGAGCCGGCAACATCCAACACCACCCAGGCCCAATACGAACAGATGGTGCTCGATGGAAAGGAATTCATCGCCGCCGGGGATATCTTCCAGTTCGTCCCCTCCCAGCGCTTCACCACGGACTTCGACCAATCACCTGTCGATCTCTACCGCGCCCTCCGCCACGTCAATCCCTCCCCCTACATGTTCGTCCTGGAAATGGGAGACTTCGCCCTCGTCGGCTCCTCCCCGGAAGTCCACGTCCGCTCCATCCAAGGCCGCATCGACATCCGCCCCATCGCCGGCACACGCTGGAGAGGAAAAAACCCCGAGGAAGACGACGCCCTGGCTGCCGAACTTCTAGCCGACCCCAAGGAACGCGCCGAGCACCTCATGCTCGTAGACCTAGCCCGCAACGACGTAGGCCGCATCGCAAAACATGGCAAAGTAACAGTCGATGACTTCATGATCATCGAGCGTTATTCACATGTTATGCACATCGTCTCAAACGTCCACGGCGAGCTGGATCCCGCCCACACCGCCTACGATGTCCTCCGCGCCACCTTCCCCGCCGGCACAGTCTCAGGCGCACCGAAGATCCGCGCCATGCAGATCATCAACTCCTTGGAGAAACACAAACGCTGCGCCTACGCCGGCGCCGTCGGCTACTTCGGCTTCGATGGATCCCACGACTCCTGCATCACCCTCCGCACCTGTTTGCTGAAAGACGGCAAAGCCCATGTCCAGGCCGGAGGCGGAGTAGTAGCAGACTCAGACCCGACATACGAATACAACGAATCCATCAACAAATCCAAAGCCCTCCTCCGAGCCATAGCCCTTGCCAAGACCATCAAGGCCTAAACCCGGAAAAACCCTCATCTTCTTATGTGCACAATGTCATGGTGGCGAACAGAAGACCGCTACGGTGTCCTGTTCAATCGCGATGAGCAAAAAAAGCGCCCCTGTGCCGATCCTCCCTCCATTCAAGAAAACGAATTCCTGGCACCCCGGGATCCGGCAGGCGGAGGAACATGGCTTTCCGTAAATAAAAACGGCGTCATCATCGCCCTTCTGAACCGCTGGCAAGACCTGAGCTCCACACCACGCAATCTCAGAAGCCGCGGCCTGCTCGTCCGTGATCTGGCAACAACTCCGGACGTAAGTTCCCTGGAAAAACAGCTCGAAACCCTCGATCTCTCTCGCTACGCACCATTCACCCTTCTCGCCATCGACTCAAGATGCGAACTCCGTTGGGATTGGAAAGACGACACCTTCACATCATCAGTCCCTGCCAGCCCCGTCTCGTCATCATCCTTCAAAACCGCGGAAGTCCTTCAAACCCGCGACCAAATCTACAACCAGCTCGTCGGCACCCGGCCAAGCCAGGCCACTCTCGAAAAATTTCATCAGGAAGCCTCACAAGGCGCATACTCCCCCAGAATGTGCCGCCCGGATGCCCAGACATGGAGCCGCAGCCACATCGTAGTAACAGGTAGCCAAATCCATTGGAAATACCTCGAAGAATACATAGACTTCGAAGTTTCGCCGACCACATGGCTTTCGACTCTTTCACGAAATCAATTGCCTTTTTCGGAATAACTAAAGCGCATAACCTTCATAAGGATATGGATTCAGACCTCGTCGCCGCAATGGCTCTGCTCGATCAGGCAGGAGAACTTATAGAAAAAATAAGCTCTTCCGCCTGGACCAAACCGAATGCTACATTCCGCAATTCAACCATAGGCCAACACATGCGCCACACCTTGGATCATTACGAATCCCTCCTCTCGCACACTAAGTATTGCGTGGTCGATTACGATACCCGAAATCGCGACCAAAACATCGAAAGCTCTCCGTCTTTCACCAAGGCACGTTGCCACGAACTTCTCGACCGCCTCAAAAGACTCGGTGAAACCTTCCCTGCAGATCAGCCCTTCCATGTGAAAACCTCATGCTCCGTGGAAAGTGAAATCACCACACGCAGCTCCAGCTTTGGCCGCGAACTCCAGTTTCTCGTCAGCCATACTATTCACCACTACGCCATCATCGGCGCCATCTGCCATGGACTTGATATCGAGCTTCCACCCACCTTCGGCATCGCTCCCTCCACGCTGAAACACCGCGAAGCGATGGCAAACGGCTGAAACTCAACACGTGAGCAGATCATCGAACTTCAGAATATGGCGTGCCTGGCGCCTCTTCCTCGGCCAGTGGAAACGCCTGACCCGCTGGGAATACTGGCCCACCCTCCCTCTCTATCTGCCCGTCCTCCCCGTTATTTTATGGCAAGCGTTCCGGCACCGCTCCCTCTCACTTGTGACAGCCGTCAACCCCGGTATGCCCTCCGGCGGCTTCGTCCTTGATTCGAAAAGCGAAATCCTCGCAGCCTTGGAACCATCTGGAAAAGTCGCCCCCTTCGCCATCGTAACGGAGGGACTCACCTCGCCGCTCAGGCTTTCCAGGCTTCGGGAAATCATCCGTGAGAAAAATCTCACCTACCCCCTCGTGTTAAAACCTGATCTAGGCGAGCGTGGAACCGGTGTCCTCTTCGCCCACGATGAAGCCACCTGCATCGATTACCTCGACAGCGCCACCGGAGACACAATCGTCCAGGCACACATCCCCGGCGTGGAATACGGCGTCTTCTACGAGCGCTTTCCCGATCAGGAAAAAGGCCGCATCACCGGCATCACCCGCAAGGCTATCACCACTGTCACAGGAGATGGAAAATCCACTTTGGAACGCCTCATTCTCGCGGATCCCCGTGCCGTCGCCCAGGCTCCCATTTTCCTGAAACTACAGCAACACCGCCTCCAGGAAGTCATCCCAGCCGGAGAAAAAACCTCCCTGAATTTCATAGGCACCCACTCTCGCGGCTCGCTCTTCCTCGATGCCTGCCTCGCTCGCACCAAAGCCATGGAGCAAGCCATAGACACCGCCAGCAAGCACTTC
>JBPOGC010000055.1:0-16378 GCA_051251795.1 Luteolibacter sp.
CCGAGCCAGAAGCAGAATCATCCAACACTGAGGCACCCTCAGAACCATCCGGAACACCCGAACCCGAAGCCGGAGAGGCAGACCAATAATTTTCCCCAAAGATGTCCCACCACGTAACATCCGCCGATATCGCCATCAACGGTGACCACCTTGATAAGTCGAAGGTCGCCAAAGTAAAAACCATCTGCCTGGTCGTCGCGGCCATTGGCACTGTGATCAGCCTTTACCTGCTTTTCCTCGCTCCCGAGAAAATGAGGGGCAATTTCGCCTACTCATGGGTTTTTGCCTTTTACTTTTTCCTCACGCTTTCGATCGGAGGGGTCTTCTGGACTCTCCTCCACAATGTCTCGAACTCAGGCTGGGGCACATCCGTGCGCCGCACATTCGAGAACCTTGGATCGACCTACCCTTGGATTTTCCTCTTCGGCATTCCACTCCTGTTCCCTCAGGTGAACATGTATCTCTATGAGTGGATGAACACCCACCGCGAAGCCACTGGCAACGTGAAGGATTGGCTCAAGCACGAGCATGAGCATCTTCTCTACAACAAGTACTGGTATATGAACCAGACTTTCTGGGTCGGCCGCTTCATCTTCTACGGAGTGGGTGTCAGCGCAGTGATCTGGCTTCTCAGGAAGTTCTCCACCGATCAGGACGTGGATCCCAATCCTGGTGTGAAACGCCTGTTCATGGCGAGGAAGCACTCCACTTACACGCTCATCATTTTCGCCCTGACAATCACCTTCACCGGCTTCGATTTCCTCATGGGTCTCGATTACAAGTGGTTCTCCACCATGTGGGGTGTCTATCTCTTCGCTGGCTCGACTTTGAACTCCATGGCTGTCATCATCCTGGTTTGCGCATGGTTGAAGAGCCAAGGACACCTCAAGCACGTTACCGGTGCTGAGCACTTCCACATCATGGGGAAACTGCTTTTCGCATTCACCGTTTTCTGGGCCTACATCGCATTCTCCCAGTATTTCCTCATCTGGTATGCGAACATCACCGAGGAGACTTCCTACTTCCTGATCCGGAACACAGGAAACTGGAACATCGCGATGATAGCACTCGTGGCCTTCCACTTCGTGGTGCCCTTCGTAGTCCTGCTCCAGGCATGGCTGAAGAAAAATCCCAAGTATCTCTCCATCATGGCGATCTACACCCTGTGCATGCACGTGCTGGATCACTACCTCATCTCCATCCCGGAGCGCGGTATTTCCCTCGGGAAAATCAATCCGGATGTCTTCGGTGATATCACCACTTCGATCCCTGGTGCCTTCTGGGGCGACATCCTTGCCTTCATCACTATCGGTGCCGCCTTCGTTTTCTTCCTGCTGCGCGCCCTTGGCCAGCATTCACTTTACCCGAACCGTGACCCGCGCATCCTGGAATCCGCGAACTTCACGAACTAGATTTTCACTCATACCGTAGTTTTTTCAAAGCATGGACCCCACCCGCGACAATCCACTCATCCGCCTCAAAGCCTTCTTTGATGGTTTGGGAGTATTCACACTCTTTGCCGTTCTTCTGGCGCTGGTTCTAGGAATCGGCGCGCTCTTCGGATTTTTCCGGAAAGGGGAGACACCCGAGGACGTGGCAGGGGATATCCGCTACGAGACCAAGGATAAGGTTTTCGAGGCACAAGCAGAGGCTCTCACCGCTGAAGATATCGAGGCTGCCATTCCTGATGTTTCCAAGGCATTGCTAGCTGGAAAGCCAACAGCCGTGAAGAAGCCGGAACAGATCGTTCCTGGTTCTCCAACTGCGGAGACGCTCGCCAACGCGCCAGAGGTCGACACCACTGAGATCGATGAGCCCAAGGGTGATCCCGAAGCGCCAATTGATCCTGCCGTGATGGAAATTGGCAAGACACAGTTTCTTGTCTGCGGTGCTTGCCACGGACAGAACGGTGAGGGTGTTGAAGGAGCAGGGCCTCCACTTGCAAATTCCGAGTGGGTCACCGGACCGGTTTCAAACCTCGTGAAAATTCAACTCCGCGGTCTGAAAGGTAAAATCGTTGTCGCAGGGAAGGAATATGAATTCGTCGCGGGGATGGCGCCAATGGCTTACCAGACCGATGAGCAGATCGCCGGTGTTCTCACTTACATTCGCAACAGCTTTGGTAACAAGGCTCCTGCAGTTACCCCGGAGCAGGTGGCTCCTCTTCGCGGTGAAGTCGGCAAGCCCCAGATCGACGTATCCGAACTCATTCAGCCTAAAATTTCCCAGTAATGTCCACAGCTACTCTTACCAGCGCCCAAAAGGATTCGGCACTCCGCACCAGCATCGACAAATCGCTGCGCAACCCAGTGATGTTCTTCTTCACAAGTGGTGCGGCTTGGTTGGCTGTGTCCATTGTGATGGGTATCATCGCTTCGGCGAAAGTACACTCGCCTGAGTTCCTCGATGGTTGCGCATGGCTTACTTACGGACGCCTCCAGGCAGCTCATGTGAACGCTTTGGTTTACGGCTGGGGTTTCCAGGCCGCTTTCGGAATGATCATTTGGCTGATGTCCCGTCTTTCCCGCCAGGAGTGCAGGGCTGCTGGAATCATCCTCACGGCGGGTCACGTATGGAATCTCGGGATTTCACTCGGACTAATCGGCATTCTGGCCGGTTTTGGAACAGGCATGCCTTGGCTTGAGTTTCCTTCGTTCGCTTGGCCGATGATGTTGGTCAGTTATTTCGCGATCGTGATCTGGTCGTTCATCCAGTTTCAGGTTCGCCCTATTGGAACGGTTTACATTTCCCAGTGGTATCTTCTGGCTGCAATGATCTGGTTCCCATGGGTCTTCATTACCACGAACGTTCTCCTGCATGTTTTCCCGGGAAATCCCGTGATGGCTGCTGGAATCGCCGCTTGGTATAAGTCCTGCCTCATCTTCCTGTTCTTCACGCCTGTTGCGCTGGGAACAGCATTCTATCTCGTTCCAAAGGTAACAGGCCGCCCCGTCCACAGCTATGCGCTGGCAAAACTCGGCTTCTGGTCACTCGCGATTCTGATGCCTTGGGCTGGCATGCAGAAACTCACAGGTGCCCCGATTCCATTCTTCATTCCATATCTCGGTGCCGGTGCGACCGTTCTCTTTTTCCTTCCTGCCTTCATGGCCGCGATCAATCTCCTGAGAACTGCCATGGAGAGTGGCGATGTAGTCAATCACAGCCCTACGCTTCGTTTCACCATGGCAGGCATCATCGGGCTCATCGTTATGGCTGTCGCCGGTGTTTTCCTGAACCTCCCCGGATCGACCTTGAGATGGACCCAGTTTTCCCTCTCCGGGTATGGTTTTGAAATCCTCGCCATTTACGCCTTCTTCAGTTTCGTCGCTTTTGGAGCGATTTACTTCATCGTCCCGCGCCTCACCGTCCGTGAGTGGCTGTCCCGCCGCCTGATCAAGATGCATTTCTTCATCTCGATCTACGGAATCATCCTTGTCGCCCTTGTTGCCATCTTCGGAGGGATTCAGCAGGGGATTGGTCAGGAAGCTTTCAACCAGCCATGGTCCTCGGCCGCCTTACGGACTTTCCCTTACGCGGTTGCGACCACGATCGCATGGTGCACCATACTTTTCTCCAACGTATTCTTCTTCATGCACCTGTTGGTGATGTGGTTGCGTCTCGGACGTCGCAGCACGCATCCTACCCTGCTTGTCGCTCACCATGGCAGCAGCAGCCCACACGGCGAGGAAGGCGATATCGACAACATTGGTGCCGGCTCCGCCACAGCACATTAATCATTTTTTAAGAAATTCACATGAGTTCACGCACATTCATTCTCAGCCTTTCCGCTTCATTCGGAATCGCATGGCTGGTCATCATCATCGTCCCTTATCTTAAGATGCGCTCCCTGGAGCCGTTGGACATGGGAGAGGACGCGATGGGAACGAACGTGGTTTATATCCCGAAACGTGCCGGTCGTATTACTGACGGTGCCCAGGTTTATGCCGAGAACGGCTGTTACCTCTGCCACACACAGTTGATCCGCCCGACCTACGCAGGAAACGACATGTTCCGCTCCGACTGGGCAGGCCTGAAGGATGATGAAGACCGTGGCGATACTCGCCGTGAGACGAACGCCTATGACTTCGACGGAGAAAAATTTGCACAGATCGGCATAGCTCGTCTCGGCCCGGATCTTTCCAACCTTGGACGCCGTGTTGAAGCCATCTATGCCAAGAAAGATGGGATTTCCGCAGAACAGTGGCTCTATCGTCACCTCTACGATCCACGCTATAAGGCCGATCGTCGCCACTCCACATGTCCTTCGTTCGCATTTATGTTCAAGGAATCACGGACAAAGGGTGTGCCTTCCGATGATGCCCTGCCATTCAGAGGAGAAGATGGAGGCGAACTCATACCGGGATCCGATGCCCGCGCGCTTGTTTCATATCTCTACTCCTTGAAAAAAGACCAGCCCGTGCCAGATTCTCTCAACTTCGCCCGTGACAAAAGCGAGGAAGCAGCAGCTCCAGCTCCTGCCGCCGCAGCTCCGGAAGAAGGAGAAGCCGAAAGCGAAACTGACGCGGAAGCGCCTGCGGAAGAGCCGCAACCAGCTCCTTGAGTCCAATCCAATTTACCAATTATTTCCAAGTCCACCATGTCTTCGCAAAGTCCGCAACAGAACAGAACTCCAGATCTCGACGAGTCGATTGATGTCACCAAGGCACATGGCCGTGTTGAGCGTGAATCGGCAGCCGCTTCCCGTGAGGTGAGGATCGCTGAGAACGGGCGTGAGCCTGTTTCTATGTGGGTGATCGTGGTTTGTGGTATTGTTCTTATGGTCGGCGGAGGTGTTCTCGGAAACGCAGGATCCTTTTTCTCCTACGACACTACATTCAAGGAAGGTTACGAGCGGGACAAGCCTCCCGGCCTTGCCGACGAAGGCGCTGCTGCCAAGCCCGCACTCGCCGCGTTTTCGAACAAAGGCGCCAAAATTTACTCAAAGTGCAATGGTTGCCACGGAGCTGACGGGAAAGGGGATGGCGCGAACTATCCGTCTCTTGCCGGCTCGAAATGGGTTGTCGGTGACACGGAAAAGTTTGCGATGATCATCCTCAACGGCCTCCAGGGACCCACCAGTACTGGAAAAGTCTACGGAGCTGGTGTAATGCCCGCCCAGGGATCAGGAATGGGTGCCGAGGATCTTGCCGGGGTAATGACTTATGTGAGGAACAGTTTTGGCAACGCCACAGGAGACATCGTAACTGTAGAAATGGCACAGAATGCACTTGATATTTCCGCATCCCGAGCGAATGCAGGGAACGCAGTTACTGCTGAAGAGATTGAAACCGAACACATGAAAATGTTGGAAGGCGAGCCGCTCGACCCTGCTACGATGGTGGTTCCTTCGACCCTCAAGCCAGCTCCTTAATCTTTAAAATCAAACGCGGAGCAAATCCGCGCCGTTCCTAACACTAACATCTCCGCCTGACATACCTATGAGCGCCCACGCCGCATCTGCTTCCGGTCACGATCACTCCCATGACGACCATGGCGATCACCACCACAATCCTGGCTTTCTCCAGAAATACGTTTTTTCAACCGATCACAAGACGATCGGTATCCAGTATGGTATCACAGCCCTGCTGTTCCTCGCTTTCGGCTTTTACCTGATGATGGTGATGCGCTGGAGCATCGCCTATCCGCATCAGCCCCTTCCGGAGTGGATGAGCTTCATCTTCACGGATGGCTGGAAGTCCAGATGGTTGCAGGACGGAAAAGTCACCGGTGAGACCTATAACATGTTTGGAGCGATGCACGGGACAATCATGGTTTTCCTTGGCATCGTGCCGCTTGGCTTCGGTGCTTTTGGCAACTACGTGACTCCTCTCCAGATCGGAGCAGTCGATATGGCGTTTCCAAAGCTAAACATGGCCAGTTACTGGATCTACCTTTTGGGTGGAGTTGTAATGTGTGCTTCCTTCTTCATGGAATCGGGTGCGGCCAAGTCCGGTTGGACGAACTATTCGCCTTTGGCAGGATTTGCCGATGGGCAGATCGTAAACCAATGGCTGGCAGGTCAGACCCAGTGGTTGATCGGTCTTGTTCTGTTGATTAGCTCGTCTCTCCTGGGATCGGTAAATTTCATTACCACAATCATCAATCTTCGCGCACGCGGTATGACGTGGATGCGCCTCCCGTTCTTCGTCTGGTCCATGCTAGTGACTGGTTTCCTCCTTCTCCTTGCCTTCCCTCCTCTTGAGGCAGCGGGTATCATGCAGCTTATGGATCGGGTGGGTCACTCGTCCTTCTTCATGCCTTCCGGTCTCTTTACGAAAAGCGAGGGTCTCGCGGATCTCTCAGGTGGTGGTTCACCGCTTCTGTTCCAGCATCTCTTCTGGTTCCTTGGTCATCCCGAAGTGTATGTTCTCCTTCTTCCGGCCATCGCTTGTGTCGCGGAAATCATCCCTGCGAATACTCGCAAACCTCTCTGGGGCTACAAATCCATGGTGTATTCCGTGCTGATCCTTGGCTTCCTCTCTTTCATCGTATGGGCTCACCACATGTATATGACGGGCATGGGGCCAGCGGTTTCCACCTTCTTCCAGACTACTACGGTTCTCATCTCGGTCCCCTCAGTGATTATTATCACCGCACTTCTGATTTCACTCTGGGGTGGTTCCATCCGTTTCACTCCTCCCATGCTTTGGGCATGTGCCTTCATTCCGATGTTCGGTATCGGCGGACTTACCGGGCTTCCGCTCGCGTTCAACCTCGTCGGTCTACACCTTCACGATACCTACTACGTAATTGGCCATTTCCATTACGTGGTCGCGCCAGGTATTCTCTTCGGTCTCTTTGCCGGTGTGTATCACTGGTATCCGAAAATCACAGGTCGATTCATGAGCAGAAAGCTCAGCCATCTTCATTTCTGGCCTAGCCTCGTCTGCATGAATCTCATTTTCTTCCCAATGCTTATCCAGGGAATGGCAGGATTCCACCGCCGCTGGTATAACGGTGGTGATGCCTACCTCGCCAAAGCAGCGGATAGTACAAACGTTTTTGGTAACGTTGTCCGTGAGAACATTGATCTCAACATTGTAATGTCGATGGGTGCGTGGGCGCTGGCGATTTCTCAGATCCCATTCATCATCAACGTGCTCTTGGCATGGAAGGTTGGTAGGAAAGTCACCAGTGACAACCCGTGGGACGCCACCACTCTTGAGTGGGCAACTCCAACGCCTCCAGGGCACGGGAACTTTACTTTCGATGTAGCTGTCTACCGCGGCCCATATGAGTATTCCCGCCCTGATTGTGACAAAGACTACTTCCCACAATGGGAAGCGCCAAAGAGAGTGACTGAGGAACCTATGAAGGAGCCTGAGATCGCTTCCACGAAGGATACAAAAGAAACCCTTTGATCCTTATCCGGAAACCAGTTTACCCAATACAAGAAACTTTTCAGAATGGAAATCCCCTACATCACAACGCCTCGTAAAGACACGGGCTTGATCAACTCCAAGATCGCAATCTGGCTCTTCCTCGCCTCCGAGGTCATGCTCTTTGGCGGCTTTTTCTCAGCATACGTCTATCTTCGTGTGGGTGCCGATTATCCATGGCCGGAGCGGACACTTCCTGTTCTGCCAGGTTTGATCAACACCTTCATTCTCATCGGCTCCTCTGTCACAGTGGTCTTCGCATGGGCTGCTTTGAAGATGCGACAGTGGAGAAAATTCCAGATCTACATGGGGATCACGATAGCATGTGCTGCGATCTTCATGGTGCTGAAAGGTGTCGAGTACAGCGTGAAACTTCATCACCAGGCTGTTCGTCTCGATGACTATTCGATTGTCGAAGGGCATCTCGGCTACGAGATGGGCGACGACCACGAGTATCTAAAGGATCACAACGGAAACAAGATCGAGGAAAACAAGATCCGGGTAAGAGCCGAGGCGCTTACCTTCGCCGTAAAGCGCTTCCATGCTTCATGGGTTGAAGAAATTATCGCTGAATCGAAGCATCAGGGATCCACAATCACTTTGGCGGACGATGTAAAGCTAAAGCTGAAAGAGTCGGAAGAAGGCTCGGAAGCTGAGCGTGTTCTTGTAGCTAAGAAGGGCGAGGAGCTTTCCGTTGATCTTCTGAAAAAATTCAAAGGCTATCAACTCGATGCACAGAAGCACAACTCGAAGATTCGTACGAAGGCGCTTCGTAGCGCATGGGTGGTGGCTAAGAAGGAAAATCCCGGCAAGTCCGATTGGGAATATTCCACGGATGTGAACATCGACACGGAAGGCTTGGAGCACCGTTTTCTCGATGAAGTGCCTGCCATCAAGTTCGTGCTCAGTAAGCCCACGGAACTCCTCTTCAAGCCACGTGACATTCAGGAAGAGGATGGTCAGTCCCGTCTCCGTGATGATACAGTTGTAGTTGGTAAACTGGAAGAGAGCCCGATGATCTTTCACAATGTCGACGCGATCGATTTTGAATATCTGGTCATGAAAGCGGAGGAGAAGGGGATCGCTCCGGAAGTTGCCATTGAGAATTCATGGTTGATGAAAAACAACGAGTTCGTCCGCGAAGCCTGGGAATGGCATCAGGGTGAGGTGAAAAAGCTTCGTCAGGATCTGATCGATAAGTGGGGAGTCGACGATGAAACAGGACTTCCGAATCGTTCGCCTCATCACAAAGACCTTTACCGCATCGGTTGGAAAGACTTCGCGAAAATGGGTGAGGAAATGAAGGGTGTGGAAGTCGGTGGTGTGGATTCCTTCAAAGAAGAGTTCTTTGGACCCAACTACGAAGCAAGGGGAACGGAGACGTTTTCGGAGCTATCGATCCCACGTGATGAGATCCGCTTTGCCGCGAAATTTTCCCCTGCATGGAATACCTACTACGCCATCTATTTCACGATCACTGGCATCCATGGTCTTCACGTGATCGGCGGTGCGCTGGTTCTTGCCTACTATCTCTTCTTTGGCAGAAAGATGTATCTGGAAAATCCGGAGTGGCTCGCGAATCGAGTCGAAGTAGGTGGTCTGTTCTGGCACTTTGTTGACTTGGTCTGGATCTTCGCTTTCCCGATCCTTTACCTAATGTAAAAGATCTTTCTCTTAAAATTTCTAATATAACTGATTTATGGCTGACTCGATTGAAGAAATCCAAAGTGCGAAAAAGAAATACATTGCTGTGTTTGGTGCATTGCTTGTGGGAACGATCTTGACCGTTCTCGTTGCCTCACCTCCGGACTTTTTGTATTGGCTGGACATCGGAGACCATGGATTCGACCACATGGACGGTATTTTGGGTCTTTTGATCGCCTCTACGAAAGCCACCCTGGTTGCTTATGTCTTCATGCATTTGAATCATGAGAAGAAGCTGATTTACTGGGTGTTTTTCAGTTCGCTGGCACTTGTCGCGAGCATGGCCATCCTTCTTGTGCTAGGTTACCGTAGCGAGATTATCGATAAATTCTTTTACTGATCCCATCATGTCACTCCGTAGCTTCCACATCGTTTTTGTCACAGTTTGCACTTTGCTCTGCGCCTTTCTGGTTGTCTGGGGATTTGTGCTAAAACCTGATGAAATGTCGATAGCGACAAGCTTCGGAGTCGTTGGGATTATCGGAATTTTGCTGATGCCTGTCTACGGTGTCTATTTTCTTAAAAAATCCTCCAAACTTCACCTCTGAAACTATCATGATTGCTTTTGATTTCTTCGCTTGCACCACTTGCCGTACCTCGATGATCGAGGCTGGTGGCGATGCCATCGGTTGGTCGATCTTTGCTCTTCTAATGGTGATCCTGGCCGTGCTCGGTGGGATCGGTTTCTGCATGGTTCGCTTTGCACGCAAGGAGAACGAGAATCTCGATCCCGAACTCCGCGACGACTACGTTCACCAACCAAATTTCTCTTAAATTTTCGTTTTCTAACACCCCAGTTTTACCTCAATGACATTTGCAGAACTCCTAGGCCTTCCTAAAAACTACTCCGCCCACGGTGGACAGGTGGATCACCTCATCATGGTTGTCCACTGGTTCATGCTCGCGCTTTTTGTCGGCTGGACGATCTTCTTCTTCGTCTGCCTTTTTAAATTTTGGCATAAACGCAACCCGAAAGCTTCCTACGATGGGGTGAGAAGTCACCTTTCCACCCATATGGAGGTGGCGGTTATTATTATTGAAGCGGTTCTGCTTCTTGGTTTCGCGTTCCCTCTATGGGCAGACCGTGTGGATGATTGGGAGACGGTTAAGGAACAAGATCCGGTGCGTGTGCGTGTCGTTGGCTGGCAGTTTGGCTGGACTTACCACTACCCGGGACTCGACGGGAAATTTGGCAGGACGGATGCGGCGTTGATTTCCTCAAACAACGACCTTGGTATCGACTACACCGATCCAAATGCATATGACGATTTTACAGCCCCTGTTCTCAAAGTGCCTGTAGGCAAGCCTTCCGTTTTGAATATCGGAACCAAGGACGTGATTCACAACTACGCGATCGTCCCTATGCGTATCCAGCAGGATGCAATTCCGGGCAAAGAGATCCCGATGTGGTTCACTCCGAATGAGACGATGGAAACCTATGTGGTTTGCGCGCAGCTCTGTGGAGAAGGTCATGCGAACATGATAGGGACAATGGAAGTGGTTCCTCAGGAAGATTACGAGAAGTGGGCTGTATCCCAATCCGAGTCCGCATTGGAAACCAATTCGCCGAAAGAACAGACAGCTGCTCTCGACTGAAAAGTTCAAGTGATACTCAATCGAGCGGCTTTCAATCGAAGGCCGCTTTTTTATTTGAGCCTATTGGGCTTCACTAGTCATTGAGAGGAATGCTTCAATTTCCTTTCCGGGATCTTGAGCGCGCATGAGGGTCTCGCCAACCAGGACTGCATTCGCTCCGGCGTTGAGCGCTCTTGAGACGTCTTCATGAGTCTTGATTCCGCTTTCGGAGACCAGGGTGACGTCATCTGGGACTTCATCCGCAAGGAGTTCGGTAGTGGCCATATCCACTTCGAAAGTCTTCAGGTTACGGTTGTTGATGCCGATCAGGTCTGCGCCTAGATCCAGGGCTCTTTCCATCTCGGGAAGGTTGTGGACTTCTACCAAAACGTCGAGCTGAAGCGATTTTGCCTCGTCGTAGAGGTGGCGTAGGAGGTCGTCCTCGAGGGCTGCCACAATAAGGAGAATTGCGTCTGCTCCGGCGATGATCGCTTCGTGGATCTGGATCTCGTGGATGGTGAAGTCCTTGCGAAGGAGAGGGACGGTGGAGAATTCCGAGATCTTTGTCAGATAGGAGAGGGAGCCCTGGAAGTATTTCTCGTCGGTGAGGATGGAGAGGCAGGAGGCACCGCCATCGATGTATTTTCCAGCCTGGAGGATGGGGTCGAAATCAGGGTCGATGAGGCCGACGGATGGAGAGGCCTTTTTCACTTCAGCAATGACTCCGAGTTGATCGGGACCCCGGTCTAAAGCTGCACGGAAGCCACGGAATTCGTTTCTCTGCAAAGCGGCGGCGCGGAGGTGCGAGGCACGCGGTAGAAGGGCTTCGACTTCGATGGCTTTGGTGGCGATGATTTGTGCGAGTTTGTCTGACATGATCCTGCAACAAGTGGGTAGGGTTTGCCGGGGTTTGTGTGGAGACATTTTTTTCTAAATCAAATGTAAAATTCTCTTGAATGAAGTGCGGGGAAGGGTAAGAACTCCGCACGCGCATTGTGACGCGGGCGTAGCTCAGTGGTAGAGCGCCACCTTGCCAAGGTGGATGTCGTGAGTTCGAATCTCATCGCCCGCTCCATTTTCTCTTCTTGTGTGAAATTTCCAGAAACATAGGATTTTCTGATGTTTGGACGTGTTTTTAGGGCTTTATCCGCTCCTTTGTTGCCTGTTTTAGGGGTTTTCCTGTTCTCCGAGGCTTTCGGAGAGACGGTGAATGAGCCGCCAAAGATCCGCGTCCTGATTGTGGACGGGTTCAACAATCATGACTGGGAGGCCGGGACTAAGTTAATACGGGACATTCTTTTGGAGGATGAAGAGGTCTCTGTGGATGTATCTACGGTACCTGCTTATCAAAGTGATAACTGGAAGGAATGGTTGCCGGAATTTTCCGACTATTCCGTGGTAGTGCAGAATACGAACAACTTGCTGGTGAAGCAGGCATGGCCGGAGCCAGCCCGTTTGGCTTTTGAAAAATATCTCGCTGAGGGCGGTGGGATGTTGGTGTTTCACTCGGCGAACAATTCGTTTTCCGAATGGCCGGAATACAACCGGATGATCGGTCTGGGGTGGCGCAAACAGGATTTCGGAAAAGCCATTGAGGTGGTCGATGGAAAGGCTGTGGAAATACCTGCCGGGGTAGGCGCGAATACTTCGCATGGAAGGCGCGTGGATGCGGTGGTGAAGCGCGTGGGGGATCATCCGATTCATAACGGCCTTCCGGAGGAGTGGATGGCTGCGGATCTGGAGGTGTATCGGTATGCGCGCGGTCCGGCGGAGAATTTGCAGGTGCTTTCCTATGCTCGTGAGGATGCTACCAAGAAAGATTTTCCGATTGAGTGGGTGGTGAATTATGGGAAGGGGCGGGTGTATAATTCGACATATGGTCACTATATGAAAAAGCAGACTGAGATGCCGCCGGGTGCGCGGTGTGTGGCTTTCCGGACTTTGATGAAGCGTGCGGTGCGTTGGCTGGCGGGGGAGGAAGTCAGTGAGGATGTTCCTGAGGATTTTCCTACGGCGGAGGCTACTTCGGTGATTGAGAATTGAATAAACAGGTTTCAATTGAGGAGCCTTTCTTTAGGTCAATGGAATGGGCGGCTGTGAACTGCCCGATTTCCTGACAGGTGATTTGGCCTTCCTGGAATGTTTGTTTCACCTCGGTGAGATTTTTTTCTGAAACGGCCAACAGGTAGCCGTAACTGGGAAAGGATGTAAGCCATTTTTCCCAAGTGGTTCCCTTGGGTTTTGGGGTTTGGTCGAGATTGAGGGTTGCGCCTACTTCGGAGCAGTTGCAGAGCATGGCGAGGGTGCCGATGATGCCGCCGTTGCTGATGTCTTTTCCGGAACGGACGAGCTGTTTTTCTGCAAGTAAGGGCAGGAGCGCGAGGTCGCTGCGGAGGCGTTCCGGCGGGGTGGTGGTGGAGGCGTTCCAGAAGGGTTTGTCGTTCCGGTAGGCTCCGTTCATGTCGATGGCGATGACGAGGTGGTCGCCGGGTTTCGCATGGAAGCTGGTGATGAGGTTTTCTCCCGCGTGGCCAATGACTGCGGCGGCGAGAGCGGCTTTTCCGGAAGTGGTTTTTGTAGTGTGACCGCCGACGATGGGGACTCCGTAGGCGAGGGAGGCGGCTTGCATGCCCGCCCAGATTTCTGCTGAAATTTTTTCAGAAGGTGTCCAGAGGACGTCCGTGATGGCGATGGGTGTGCCGCCCATGGCTGCGATGTCGGAGAGGTTCACCATGACTGCGGAGTAGCCTGCGAACCACGGATCTGATTCTACAAAGGATTCCAGCATGCCTTCGGCAGCGAACAGGAGGTGGCCGGTGCCGGTGGGGTTTGGGATGGCGGCGCAGTCGTCACCCAGAGGGATGCCTTGGGAAAGACCGGTGGCGGGGGCGAAGGCGGATGAGATTTCCGCTTTCTCGCGAACGGCGGGATGGGCGGCGAGGGAGTCTGCCAGAGAACGGAGCATTGGTATCAGGCGACGCGTGCGGCTGGTTGGTAGTATGACAGGTCGGCGCGCATTTTTACATGGGTGATGCCATGGAGGGTGATTTCTTCCAGGGGCTGCCAATGGAGGCGCTGAAAGAAGCGGGCGTTCTGATGCTGGACGGTGGCGAGAAATTCCTCGCAGCCGATGGCGTTGGCTGTGGAGACGGCCTTGTAGATTAGACCTGCCCCAAGAGCACCCAAGCCGTGGTAACAGGGCTGGAGATTTCTGACTGCTACTCCGGGGCTGAAGTGTCGGATGCGGCGGTAGTTTTTCGCCACGCCGAGGCGGGAACCGTGCCAGACGCCGGGGCGGCGTTCATCAATGCGGACGGCTCCGGCATATTCGTCTTCCATGCCTGCTATGATGGTTTTGCAGATGATGGGGATCATGGATTCATCGTGGAGATCGCGGTCATCTTGATGGAAAATGCCTTGTTCTTCGCAGAAGATGTCGCGTCGGACTTGGAAGAAGCCGGCGATGTCTTCCGGGGTTTTGGCGATTTTGAATAGGAAGTCGTGCGGGCTGTAGGTGGAGAAGCGTTCTAGGATCATGTTGAAAACTCTGGTTGTGAAGCCGGCCGAAGACCGGCTCTCCATTATTATGCGGGTTGCGGGGTCTGGATGGCGATGTTGCGGGCGATGTATTCCGCGTCTTCGGCGATGCCGGAGAAACGGGCGGAGCCCCAGGTGTTTTGCCAGGGGAGTCCCAGGAAATAGAGGCCGGGGACGGATGTGATGCCGCGTTCTGTCTCGGGGAAGCCGCGCATGTTGAAGACTGGGAGATCGATGAATTTGAAGTCCGGCTTGAAGCCGATGCACCAGACGATGCAGGTGATGCTGTTTTCCTGGAAATTGAGTTCGGTGGGTTCGGTTTCCGGCTCCCAGACGGGGGTGTAGTGGGGTTCTTCCGGGGCATCGATTCCTGCTTCGGCTAGGTAGTCGTCGATACGCTGGCAGATGCCGTTGTAGGATTTGTCAGCAGCATTGAGTTTCTCGGAGATGTCCTGGCGTAGGGTGAATTTTTCGTGATCGATGCTTTCGGCAAAGCCGTAGAGTTTTACTCCTTCTAGGGCGAACCGGCGGAGGTCGATCTCGTGGCCACCGTCGCGACCGGTGAGGTAGTGGTTGGTGCCTGAGAGGGCTTTTGATTTGTCCGGGTGCTCTGCGAAGGTGGTTTCGTAGTAGCCCATTTCCTCAAGCCATGTGACGGCGTCCTTTCCGCGGTAGCGGCGTGGTGAGCGGGGGGCGTTGCCTAGGCAGAGATGGACTTTTTTCCCTGTTAGGTGGAGATCTTCCATGATCTGGACGCCGGACTGGCCGGAGCCGACGATGAGAGTTTCCCCATCGGGGATCTGGGAGGGACGCTTGTATTCGACGGAATGGATCTGCTGGATGTGGTCGGGGATGAGCTCGGCACCTTTTGGGACGAAGGGTGTGTGGAATGAGCCGATGGCGCAGATGACATCGTCCGAGTGCCATGTGCCGTTTGAGGTCTCGACGCGGAAGTAGCCGTCTTGTTTTGTGACCGAGGTGACGGTGATGCCCTCGCGGATGGGTGGGTGGAAGCTGGCTGCGTAGTTTTTTATGTAATCTACGATTTCGTCTTTCACCATGAAGCCTTCCGGATCGTCGCCATCGTAGTGGTGGCCGGGTAGGCGGCACTGGTGGTTTGGTGTGACGAGGCAAAAAGTGTCCCAGCGTTCTTTCTCCCAGGCGTGACCGATCTTGTTTTTCTCGAAAATGATGTGGTCGGTGATGCCTTTTTCCTTGAGGCAGTAGCTGGCTGAGAGGCCTGCCTGGCCGCCACCGATGATGATGACTGAGGTGCGGTTTGGGCCGGAGAAAGGCATGGTAAGAAGTGGCTAGTGCCGAGTGAGAAGTGAGAAGTGGAAGACTTTAAATGTGAGTGATGGTTAGCTGCGTGTCCGGGGGGATGGCGGCTGTCCAGCGCTCTATGTCCGCGAGGGAGGCGGAGGCTGCGGTGCAGGAGAATCCGAATTTTTCGACGACGCGGTTTGAGGCTTCGGTGAGGGCTTTGCGGGCTTCTTCTGCGAAGACGGAGGCGGGGAGGATTTCGCCTTTTGAGAAGTAGTTTTTGACTACTGTGGATGGTGAGTAGCAGTAGTGGCTGGTGCCGTCCGGGAGGCTGACGGTGAAGGTTACTTCTGGCATGATGTTGTGTTGGCTGATTTCTCGAAAGAGGAGAGGGAGGAGCAGGCTCCGCATTTGGCGCAGCCGGCTTTCACGGTTTCGGAGGTCATGTGGGCTGCGGAGAGCATCCGGCCGACGGGGCCGAGGACGGCTTTCATGAATTCCGGTGTGGGAGGGGCGTGATTCTCAAGCTGGGTGCCTGTGACGGGGACGAAGGGGACGATGAATGGATAGACGCCTATGGAGATGAGTTTCTCGGCGGCGGAGATGAGTCCCTCTGCGGTGTCTCCGAGACCGGCCAGGAGGTAGGTGGAGACCTGGCCTCTGCCGAAGACTTTCACGGATGAGGCGAAGGCTTCCATGTAGTAGCTGAGCGGGACTTCCGCTTTGCCGGGCATGATCCTGGCGCGGACGGTTTCATCCCATGCTTCCAGGTGCATGCCCAGGGCATCGACTCCGGCAGCGCGTAGTTTGACAAACCAGTGGAAGTCATCGGGTGGTTCACACTGGGCTTGGATGGGGAGGTTGGTAGCTTGTTTGATGGCGAAGGCGGCGGAGGTGAGGACGGCGGCTCCGCGATCGGG
>JBPOGC010000056.1:0-16365 GCA_051251795.1 Luteolibacter sp.
AGATTCCACGTGACCGAGGTGCAGGGCTCGCCTCCGCGCAACATCCGTTCCGCAAATTCCAGCGCCTTGGCCTCCACTTTTCCCCCACCCAGAGTTCCCAGCTCCAGACCATCTTCAGAAACCACCGCCTTCGCACCCGTGACACCAGGCACACTTCCACGACAGGCGGTTATCGTAACTACCACACAGACAAGCCCTTGACTCCGGATCTCCGAGATGCGTCCCCAGGTGTCCTCGCCCGCAGCCATGAGCTTATCTCCCTACTACTGCCTCGATCTCGCCATGCGGCTCGTCCGTAGGCAGGAACAGCGTGGTATTTTCCGGACGGTTCAGTTTCGTCAGATCCATTCCGAGGAAGTGGACGTTGGGCAGGTTCAGGGCGATCTGGGCAATCCCGGGCACAGCAGCCAGAGCCGCTCTACCGATTTCATATAGAGTCCGCTGAACCGAAGGGCTGTAGGTCGTCGCAAAAATCCGGTAAGCCTCATCAAGGATCAGCTTGTCGGCTGACGCGTATTCCACAGCCTTATCATTGAAAAACCATTCCAAGGTCATCTTCGTCGCAAGAATCCGGTCGTTTGTCGGCGGCAATGTCGTCAGCTCGCATTCATTGTATCCCTCGAAGCCGGAACCCGTAGTTTTCATGATCAGGTGATCCGAGATCCCAGCGCTTAGCACAGGCTCCTCACCCCGCTCAAAATCTCCACGGCTATACCACTCGCCATTTCCTTGCGCCGAAAAGGAATGGTCATGCGGCGCGCCGTCGATTTCCATCCGTCCCCAGCGGCGCTCACGCAACTCCACGGAAACTCCGTCGATATGATCATATTTATCCAGAAAATGTTCACCGAGCACCTTCGCAAAACTCGTCCGGCAAGTCCCGAGGTAATCATGCGCCAGGGCATGAACCGTATTCTTCACCGTATCCGTCGGCACGATGGATGAATTGTCGTAACTGAGGTATGAGCCATTCAGATCGCCGCGTAGCAAGACATCAGCCTCCAGCTCGCACACCTCCTGCTTATCTCCCTTGAGAACTTTAAGGACTCTCACTCTGCACTTACCGTATTGATTGCTTTGCAACTTTGCCATCTGACTTAATATCTGAAAAATGATTCCTCTCAACAAGCTCAATTCACTACCGCAAGCCGAGCTTGAGAGCACCTTGGGCGGCATCTACGAACACTCCCGATGGGCTGCCGCAGATCTTTGCGAGCATGCGCCATTCCAAGATCCAGCCACTCTCGCCGCAACCATGCGCACTACCGTGGATGCCGCCGCCGAGAAGAAGAAATTGGAGCTCATCCGCGCCCACCCGGATCTCGCCGGAAAGCTTGCCCGTGCCGGAGCTCTCACCGAGGAATCCACCCGCGAACAAGCTGGTCTCGGGCTGGATCGCCTCTCAGATGAGGAATACGATCTCTTCGAAACATCAAATGACGCCTACCGCGAAAAATTCGGATTTCCATTCATCATCTGCGCAAGACTTACGACGAAGGACGGAGTGCTCGAAGCCTTCAAGACACGTCTTGAAAACGACGCACAACAGGAAATCGAAACCGCTCTCGAGCAAATCCACCATATCGCACGCCTGCGCATTGAGGATCTTGTCAGTGTCTATGACATTCCGGCCTACACAAAATTCCTTCCTGTGGATCTGTTGGAAAAGCTCTGGGCGACAGCCGAATCGGTTCCGGCAATTCCAGGACTGAAAATCGCTCCCGGCCTTCGCCAGAAGTTCCCCGACATTGAGACCGACGAAGCACTCACATTCGTTTGCGAACTCTACAACGAGATAAAAACACCTCTGAACGAGCTTCTGGAAAACCGCGTTCGCGATCGTGCCTTCATGGATCGTGAGACTCTCGCTTGCGTCGAGAAAAACAAGGGCGTCCCTTACGAATCACCGGAGTACGAAACAGCCCTCGGAAAAAAAGACGACAGCGGACGCATCATCGTCGGCTCACTTCCAAGTTCCGGCCTCGTGCAAAAGCCGGTGGAGATCCCCGATTTCCTAGTCGGTGACCAAGTCACCCTATTCGGCCCTCCCGATACCGCAAAGATGTCCATCAACGCGATGAACGCCTTCAATCGCACCAGCCCCGACGAGCATCCACTCGTCAAGGAACTCGCCGAAGCAGCCGGACAAGTCCCCCGCTGGGGCGCGGACAACGAGGACTCGAAGACGCCCATCATGGCGAACTTCCTCAATGCTTGTGAAAACCTCATCGGTTGCTTCGACGGCACCATCCGATTCGAAGACAAGAAGCGTGGGAAAACTTACGAATTGGACGAGAGCGGACTCTCAAAACCAATCAAGCGCATTCCCGGTCTCGCCCTTCCGGATGGGAATCACCTACTCAACGGCAGCCCCCTACCCCTCCACCTCTTCGATTTCGCACTACATCTCTGGCACAACCGCGCCCGACCGGAAGCGCTCGTCTTCTATGTCCCGAAGCTGGAAAACGAAGAGGAGGCCGCCTACATCAAAAACCTTATCGATCTGGCGGAAACGAAAATCCAGACTGTCGAGCCAAGCTACAAGCCGGGCACAATCAAGCTCTTCATTGTTTTTGAAAACCCTCGCGCCATCTTCCGCATCAAGGAAATTGCCGCAGCGCTTCACCCGCATTTCCTTGGTGGAAGCCTTGGCTGGCACGATTTCCTCGCCTCCGCCGCACGCCTTTTCAAACACGATCCCCGCTACCGCATCCCGGTAAAAGCAGATCCAAATATCGTGATCAATCACATCCGCGAATCGCATCGAATTCTCGTGAACGCCCTCTCCCCCATCGATGCCATCCGCATCGGCGGAATGTATGGGGTGCTTTACGAAGATGACGATCCGGAATCCTACGAGGTGTGCATGGTCGGCTATATCCGTGATGTCACCACCCAACTGAAGCGCGGTCTGAATGGCTTCTGGGTAGCGCACCCGGCATTTGTCCGCACCGGGCTTGCAATGGTAGAGGCTTGGCGACGTGGCACAGAGACCCTGACAGAACTCATCAAAGCCCTAGTGCCAGATCCCAGCGAGCATATCCCGCTCATCGATTTCGTCTTCTCCAAGGATGCTGACGGGCTGGATGCCAGCGATCCCCGATACCTACGCAGCGTCCTCGCTGCTAGCGTAGAAGTCTCCGATGTCATTGCGAACGATGATCCCGAAGAAGTCCGCTACAATGTGTTCCAGGCTCTCCAGTATCTTTGCGATTGGTTGTGTGGGAACGGCTGTGTGGCTCTGCCAGCGACCATGAAAAATGCGAAGGGTGAGACTGTCTTTGTGCGTGTCATGGATGATCTCGCCACTACTGAGCGAAGCCGCTGGGAGCTATGGGCGGAAATAAACCATGGCCGGGTCTCCATCGGTCTTTTCGAGAAAATCATGGCCGAGGAAATCGCCTTTTTGAAAGCCGGGATCGATTCGGATCACAAGCGCATCCAAGTAGCCTGGAAAGACGAAGCGGAAGTCTGGTATCCCATCGCCGAGAAAATTCTGCGTCAGCTGGCGACAGATCCTGAGCCTGTGGAATTCGCGACAGAGCTGATGATGCCGTACACGCTGGATCTTGTTAGAGACGGAATTGTTGGAAGCGTTAAGAGCTGAGACATTGCAAAGGAGTTGAAAACCCCTTCTCCACATTCTCATCCGAGCAATTCGCGGAGCATATCAGGGTTTAGTTTCTTCACGATGTCCGCGTCTGACAAAATGCCATCCGCCAGTTTTGCCTTCTCCTGCTGGAGCTTATGGATTCGCTCCTCGACAGTTTCCTGGCAGAGGAGCTTGTGGACGAAGACCGGCTTATCCTGGCCGATACGGTAGGCACGATCCGTTGCCTGAGCCTCTGCGGCTGGGTTCCACCATGGATCATAGTGAATCACAGCATCCGCAGCGGTTAGATTGAGGCCGGTGCCACCCGCTTTCAGGGAGATCAAAAACACCGGATACTTTCCGGACTGAAACTGCTCCACCATTTTTCCCCTGTCCTTCGATCCACCGGTAAGTTTCAGATAGGGCGTCTTTATGGCCACCAGATGCTCCTCTATAAGTGAGAGCATGGTGGTAAACTGCGAGAAGATCAGAGTACGCTGGCCTTCTTCGATCAAAGTGGCCAGCAGTTCCTTTAGATATTTCAGCTTCGCAGAGCTACGGACTCCGTCGGCGAAGTCCGGTGGAAGAAGCCTCGGGTCGCAACAGATCTGGCGAAGCTTCAGCAGGGCATCCAGGAACACAATCTGCGATTGCTCAATGCCACGGGCAGCGATGGCAGCACGCACTCGCTTGTCCATCGTGGCTCGAACGGTTTCATAAAGATCCTTTTGTTCGGAATGCAATTCCACTAGATGAACCATGATCGTCTTCGGCGGTAGCTCGGTTGCGACTTGGTCTTTGGTGCGGCGCAGAATCAGCGGGGCGATTCGCTTTTTGAGAATCGCGTTCTTTTCCTCATCGCCCTCGTCTTCGATTGGTCTTCGGAATTTTGTATTGAACGTCTCTTCTGTTCCCAGATAGCCGGGAATGAGAAAATTCATGAGACTCCAGAGTTCTCCTAAATGGTTTTCGATCGGCGTCCCGGAAAGGCAGAGTCGGTGCTTAGCGATGACTCGGCAGGCAGCCTGGGCTACTTTCGCCCGCGGATTTTTGATGTATTGCGCTTCATCCAGAACCATCAAGTGATACTGGTAACCTAGTAGCTTCTCAATATCCCGCTGTAGTAGTGCAAAGGAGGTGATTACCAGATCCGCGTGAGGGATGGATCGGAAGTATTTTTTCCGATCCGCACCATTCAGGACTAATACCCGGAGACCCGGTGTGAACTTCACAGCCTCAGCCCGCCAATTCGGAACAACTGATGTCGGAGCGATAACCAGTGATGGTCGCCCCTTGCTCCGCCCGCTGGATTTTTCCGCCATCAGATGGGTGAGCGTCTGCAGCGTTTTCCCCAGACCCATGTCATCCGCCAGAATGCCGTGAAGCCCGTGACTGGCCAGAAACCGCATCCACTGGAAGCCGGATTTCTGATAGTCGCGCAGTGTCGCTTTCACCTCGGATGGAGTCTCGGTCTCCTCAAGGTTGGAAAAACTCTCCAAGCGCTTCTTTAGTTTTGAAATACCTTTCGGGGTATCAATCCCCAGCCCTTCCAAACCTCCTAGCGCGGCGGCATCCAGAGCATGGACTCTTACTTTTCCGAAAAACTTCGGGTCGATCAAGGCGGTGAGATGATGAAGAATGCGTCGCACCCTTCCGCTCGGGAGTTTTAGCGCATCACCATTGGGCAAAGGGGCATAAACATAGCCCGTGTTTGGGCGATCGAGGGTTTCTTCGAGGAAATCCTGTTTCAGGAGACCGGCGAGAATGGGCATGAGATCGTAGCGCTCGCCTTCCACATCAAAACCCACCGACAGGCTGAACCAACCACCATCAGGAAAATCTTCGCTATCGAAATCATCGCCAGTCGTTTCATGGGAAAGCTGTGAATCCCATTTCTCAGGATCAGCATCATGGACTTGGTGACCCACTCCACTTTCGATTGAAACGTTCCAGCCCTGATTCTCCAGCTCTTCGACAAGCTCTCCTCGGAATTGGTGCCAGAAGGTATCGACCGGGATGCGGCCGGGATCGGGGAACCACTTGTCGTTTTCCTCATCCAGCTTCACCGAGCGGGATTTCATGCTGAGAAGAAACCGCCATGCCGGATTCGACTTCATGGAGGACAGGCCGGTATCACGCAGGAGGCGGATGGCACGCATTTCCGCAGGAGTCTTTCCTCCCTCGCCAGCGGCAGCGAGAGGCTTGCGGATCTTCCCGTAGTTCACGAAGGCCTCCGCGTAGATCCATTCTTCCAGCTCCTCTTGACCGAGAGATTGGAGGAGAAGCTTTGTCGCGCGATCCACTTCACCCTTTTTCACGATTAGCTCGAAGGATGGCTCGGGAGCATCTCCTGTTTCTTCTACTGGATCTTTCGTAGTTGGCTGGATGGCCAGCTTCACGGCCTCGGCAGCGGATCTACCAAACAATGGTGCGAGACGTTTTTCCTTTGCCAGTTTTCCCACTGCTGCGAAGCCGTGCTCACAGAAGGCACCCGTTTCACAGGAGCATGTCGTCTCGAAGCCGAAGCTCCCACCTTCTTCCCAAAACGCACCTTCCAGCTCTTCCCCAAGGATGTTCGCAGAGACACAGATCTCCCCGTCACCTTCATCGAGGCGGAGCGATTTCACTTTTGAAAGCATGCGCCCACCGAGCATCCGGACTTCCTCGTCGAATCTCTCCACCCAAGTGCCTTCCGCCAAAAACTCTTCCAATGCCGATGTCATCTCCACGCTGTGGGGAGGTTAATTGGACGGTGTGTTTGCGTCGATACCTGAAACAGGCAGGGACGTTTGTCCCAAACGTCCGTTGTATGCTGCTTTCTTGTTGCGGAGCTTTTGCTGATAGGGACGACCGCCGGAAACGGACGCTTAGGGATAAGCGTCCCTGCCTTTCTTGTCACAGCCACAGCTTTGCCCGCAGCCGGACTTCTTGCCGGGTTTTGCAGCCTTCCACAAGAACACTGCCAGCGTGAAAGCCACGATGCCGAGCGCGATGATGGTTTGTAAGTCAGTATCCATATTCAGTTGAGTCCGAAAAGGCGGCCGCCTTGGAAAACGATGAGCGAGGCGACGTAGGCGAAGCCCGTCATGAAGACAAACTGCCCGATCGCCCATTTCCACGAACCTGCTTCGCGAGCAACGACCGCTGTGGTTGGCAAGCACTGCAGGGCGTAGATGAAGAACACCAGGATCGAGATCATCGAGAGCGGAGTGAACAACGGCGAGCCGTCCGGCCACTTGGCAGCCGCTACCTTGTCACGCAGCAGATCGCGTGTTTCCTCGTCATCATCCGCTTCCTCAACGCTGAAAATGATGGCCATGGAGGAAACGAAAACCTCACGGGCGGCAAAGGATGTAAGAATGGCAGTGCCAGCTCGGCCATCGAATCCAAGGGGCTTTACGACAGGCTCGATAAACTCCCCGATGCGTCCCATGGCGCTGTGGGCGAGTGCTTCGCTTTCGTCTTCGGTATCAAGCTTCGGATAAGTGGCGAGCGCCCAGAGCATGATCGAGAGCCCTAGAATGATTGTTCCCGCCTTGCGGACGAATGCCCAGCCACGGTCAAACACGTGGCGAAAAATGTAACGCCACTGCGGCTTGCGATAGGGCGGGAGCTCCAGCATAAAGTGGGAGGCATTCGTGTCCGGGCCGAGCTTTCCACGCAACAGCTTCGCAATAACAAATGCGGTCAGCGTGCCGAGCGCATAGATACCGAAAAGGATGAGAGCTTGCTTCCACGAGCCCTCCTTTTCCCCAAGCAGAAGCGGAACGATCAGGAAATAAACGGGCAGACGGGCGGCACAACTCATCCACGGAGCTACGAAGATGGTGACCAGACGTTCCTTTGCCGAATCAATGGTGCGGGTGGCCATCACACCGGGAATGGCGCAGGCGTATGAGCTGAAGAGCGGGAGGAAGGCTTTTCCGCTGAGGCCTGCCTTGGCCATCACTCCATCCATCAGGAAGGCCGCGCGCGCCATGTAGCCGGAGCTTTCCAATAGGCCTATAAAAAGAAACAGGAGAAGGATCTGTGGAAGAAAGACGAGCACTCCGCCGACTCCACCAATAACACCGTCGACCAAAAGCGAGCGCAGGTCACCCTCTTGCATGGCGCCTTCGACAAGTCCACCGAGCCAGCCGAAGCCTCCTTCGATCCAGCCCATAGGGATTCCCGCGAAAGAGAAGATCGCCCAGAAGACAGAGAACATCACGCCGATGAAAATCACCCAACCGAAGAACGGATGGAGGAAAACGTGGTCAAGTTTGTCGGAAAGGGTTCTCTGATGAGCATCCGGGCGGCGGGCGGCGAGTTCGCAAAGCTCCGTGATGAAACTCTGCCGCTTGCTGGATACCTCCGCATCATCGCCATCTACCAGCCAAGCCGCATCGGAGGCAGGTGGAAACGGCAAGCGGAGAGCTTGTTTGAGCTCGATGATTCCTTTGTTCGCATCCGCCTGCATGGCAATGACCGGGATGCCGAGTTCTTCGGAGAGTTTCGCGGGATCGAGACGGAGGCCGTTCTTTTCCGCTACATCGACCATGTTCAGAGCGAGCACGGCAGGGAGGCCGAGCTCGATGACCTGAAGGACGAGCTGGAGGTGCCGCTCAAGGTTTGAGGAATCGACAACGCAGACAACGAGATCCGGGGCGCCTGCTTCCGGGAGTTTTCCGGTAAGGGCGTCGAGGGCGGCTTTCTCATCCGGCGAGCCCGCGCGAAGCGAATAGCAGCCGGGGAGATCGAGGACGTTGAGCTTTTGCCCGTGGGGGGTAAAAGTCTCGCCGGTCTTTACCTCGACGGTGACTCCGGCGTAGTTGCCGACCCGTTGGTTGGAGCCTGTGAGAGCGTTGAAAAGTGTGGATTTTCCCGAATTGGGATTGCCGACCAAAGCGATGGTGTGGGGCGTATTGGACACGGTGGACGAGTGTCAGGATTAGCTGATCGGGCTGACAAGAACCTGCTCGGCAAGCTCCCGGCTGATCGCCATTTTTGCTCCGCAAAGATTGCAAACAAGGTTGCGTCCGTTGGAGATCTTGCGGAGCTGCATTTCCTCGCAGAAGCCAAGCTCGCGAAGGCGATCACAGGCCGGGCCGGAAATACTGCTGATGCGCACGTCACTGTTCACCCCCACCTGGTTCAAGGTGATGGAGCTTTGCTTCGAAGGCTTGGCTGCAGGGGCTGCTGTCATCTAGGGATACTACTCGCCTAATTGAGATTGATTTGCAATAGGAAAAGGCGAATGGGCAAAAAATTAGGCCCCTTTTCCAAGGAGCCCAATCAAAGGATCTGTGAGAGTACTTTAGAAGTGGATGGCGTGGCCTTCCGCCGCGAGGGTCGCCTCGTGGATGACCTCCGACATGGTCGGGTGCGCATGGATGGTGGCGTGGATCTCGTCCATGGTGAGTTCCTGGTCGAGTGCCAGTCCCATTTCGGCGATAAGTTCGGTGGCGTTGTCACCAATGATGTGCGCGCCGAGGAGTTCGCCGTGTTTCTTTCCGTAAAGGAGCTTGGTGAAACCATCGGTCTCGCCGGCTGCGACGGCTTTGCCGATGGCAACGAAAGGAATTTTCCCGACAAGATACTCGATGCCTTCTTCCTTGAGAGCACGCTCGGTTTTGCCGACCGAAGCGACCTGCGGGTGGCAGTAGGTGCAGCCGGGGAAATTGGTGACTTTGCGAGGAGTGTAGCCATCGACGAAAAGGCCATCGACACACTGGAATGCCTCGAAGGAAGCGACGTGGGCAAGCCATGGCGGGCCGTTGATGTCACCGATTGCAAAGACGCCGGGGAGGCTGGTCTCGTAACGGTCGCCGATCTTGATGTAGCCGCGCTCATCGAGCTCCGGCTGATGGCCGCCCGGAAGGACAGGCTGGATGCCGATGGCAACGAGGCAGACATCGGCGGAGATGACTCCGTTTTCCTTCGGTCCCTCAACAGTGATTTCCACGCGGTCACCGTGATCCTGTGTGGCGGTGACCTTGGTGTTTGTCAGGCAGCGGATGCCTTGCTTGGTGAGTGATTTTTCGAGGGATTCCCCGACTTCCGTGTCTTCCACAGGCAGGATGGTCGACTGCATCTCGATGACGGTGACCTTGGTTCCGAACGCGTTGTAGATGTATGCGAACTCGATGCCAATGGCGCCTGCGCCGATGATGACCATTTCCTTAGGCTGCTCTGCGAGCACCATGGCTTCCTTGGAGCCGATGACAGACTTCCCATTGAAAGGGAGTGGAGGAAGCGGGCGGGAAACACAACCGGTGGCGACGATGATGTTCGTACCCTCGATAACTTGCTGGGTTCCGTCAGAGGCAGTGACGCCTACTTTTCCCTCGGACTCCAGCGAGCCGTAGCCGCGGATGTAGTCGACTTTGTTTTTCTTGAAAAGATATTCGATACCGCCTGCGAGCTTGTCGGAGACTTTGCGGGAGCGACCGATGACCTTTGACCAATCGTAGGAAAGCCCATCGATCTGGAGTCCCATTTCACCGGCTTTGTGGATGAGCGTCTGGTAGAGCTCGGCGTTTTTCAGGAGAGCCTTGGTAGGGATACAGCCCCAGTTCAAACAAGTGCCACCGGCGCGATCCGCCTCGACACATGCCACTTTTTTCCCGTGCTGCGCAGCGCGGATTGCCGCGACGTATCCGGCAGGGCCGCCACCAATAACAATAAGATCGTAAGCCATAATTTTTCTAAAAACGTGAGTTCGCGCGGAGCTTGGATGGGAGGTGCTGGATTGTCAAAGAATGAGAAGGGAAAATGTGGGCTACAGTTGGGGAAAGACAAGCTACGACACTGAGGTGCTATTCTTACGAAGCCAGTCGGCGAAGCCTTCTTGTGACATCTCCCCTGACGCCAGTCGGATCATCATGAAGTAACGTTCGCTTTTCTCTGCGGTAAGAACTTTCCCGTTCCATTTCAGAAACAAGCGATACGCAACAAATGCGGTTCTCTTGTTCCCGTCCAGAAAAGGGTGATTCTTGACAATTCCATAGGCGTAAGCTGCAGCCAGCTGGAAGAGATCCGGCTTGGGATCACCATAGCTCAATTGCTGTTTAGGACGGGCTAAAGCTGAGAGGAGCAAATTTTCGTCACGCAAGCCTGCTTGCCCTCCGTGCTCGGCGAGCTGCCGCTCGTGAAGGGCATTTGCGATTTGCGGGCTTATCCATTTTAGTTCGGACTCCATATGCAAGTGCTGGTCAGCTTCTCACTGTGCAAGCTTCCTCAGCACATCACGATCCTCCCTCATGATATCCTCGGCGATATTCATAGCTTCCTCAAAATCCGAATCGTACGAGCTGATGTTTAGTCCGTTCGATGATTCTGTTACGGTAACAGAATCCCCCTTATCAACCCGAAGCTTCTCCAGCAGCTCCTTCGGCAGGATTATTCCAGCAGAATTCCCTATACTGATGATTTTCAATGTCTTGGCCATGCAAGACGTATAACATCCATTATAACATTTAACAACATTCAATCTTCAGGTTTAGAATTTACCCTGCGGAGATCGTAAAAGCGTATCAACATCCGTTCTGCCTGTTTCTGGGTTGCGATTGTCAGCCCACCAACCTGAAAACGACCCAAATTCAGGGAATCGAGATCTTCCTTTGCTTCCTCCGGATCGAATTCATTGCCACCGAGAATCGTAAGAAGCCGATCTTCCTGAGCCGGGGAAAGGACTTCCAAACGGGCTACGAAGACGCGTTTCAGTTTCTTCGGGGCTGGCGTTATGGAAATCGGGAGAACCGGATCCACCCACTCCTGTGGGACGATAGTCAGAACACGGGTGCCTTGCTCGCGGAACCATGTGTGCTTCCAAGTCGCCACCATAGCTGCCGATTCCTCGGGGGTCAGACCTTGCTCGGTGAGGGCGGTTTCCCAGATCTTCGAAAGTTCGGCTTCGGCCTGGGAAATTGGGATGGATGGCGTTTCCAGGGTGTTGGACATTTCGGCTTTCGCAGCAAGCTCGGGAAGAACCTCCCATGAGGCGTTTTCTCCGCTGACCTGAAGAGCCACGCTGAATGGGAATGCCATTTCCTCCCGGCTAGTCAGAGAGATTTCGTTTTCGCCGGAAAGAGACAAGAGAAGGTTTGGAGCCGTGCTGCCGGAGCCACGATAGAAGATGAATTTCTCTGCCTGCGGGGCGAGGGTCTCATCTTTTGTGAAAGGGTTCTCGGTGAGGCTGGACTTAAAAATCCAGGCGTCCGGGACTTCACGTGCGGCGGCATACGGCTCAGTGGGATCCGGGTTTTTCACCTCGGGTATGAGTGCGAGAGCTTCTTGGTGATCGGGTGGCAGCAGATGTCCTGTCCAAGACGCTGTCTGCCGGCCTTGCTCATAAATGCGTGGCGAGAAGGGAAAAGTCTCGGTGATATTGCCGCCCTTGAAATTCACTTCCACGGACACGTCCTGTTCTTCTTCGGAATAAAAATACAATACCGGAGTCTCCATGCGGACTCTGGCGGTCGCGCTTTTGCCAAACGATTTCCCGACAAAATCAGGCAAAGCTGCTAGATCCGTATATGGCTGATACCAGGAAACCTGATTGCCAGAGGAACTGGACAGGACGGTGAAAGTCCCCCATTCATGGACTTCCAGTGCCTGTGTCAGTGGAGCGATAGCGAGACAGAGGAGTAGCTGGGTTTTCATTTCCCAGTCATCATGGCAAATCCAGCCCGCGCTGTCTGTAAACGGGATGTAAATCCCGCCGAGTTACATATTTGAGAGGACTTTCTCGACGATCCGCTTTGGATTCGGGAGTTGGTCGTTCTCGACGTATTTCGAGTAAATGGCAGGAGCATCGATGGTGCAGACACGCTTGATTGGCGCGTCGAGTTCATCGAAGGCGTGCTCTTGGATCAGGTGGGAGACCATGGCAGAGACACCACCGAAAGGCTTGGACTCGTCTACGAGAACCACGCGGTGGGTTTTCGCAACAGTGGCGAGAATGGCGTCGACATCGAGCGGACGGATAGAGCGGAGGTCAAGAACCTCGGCGTTGATACCGTGCTCGCTTTGAAGGATTTCCGCTGCTTCCAAGCAACTGATGACAGAACGGCCGTGGGCGATGAGGGAAATGTCCGTGCCTTCGCGTTTGATGTCGGCTTTTCCAAGAGGGACAACAAAATCACCGTCCGCCGGATCAGGCACTTCGCCCTGCATTCCGTAGAGAATGGTGTTTTCCATGACGTAAACGGGGTCATTGTCACGGATGGCGGCTTTCAAGAGACCTTTGGCATCGGCTGGAGTGGCCGGGGAGCAGACTTTCAGGCCAGGGAAAGCGGCGAAGAGACCCTCAGGGATGTGAGAATGGGTAGCACCAACGTTAGTACCGCCGTTGGCCGGGCCACGGACAACGATTGGGCAACTGCAAAGGCCGCCGGACATGTAGCGCACATTGGCGGCGTTGTTGACAAGTTGATCGAAGGCTACGGAATGGAAAGACCAGAACATCAGCTCCATCACCGGGCGGATGCCGAGCATGGAGGCTCCCACTCCCATGCCGATGAAGCCCGCTTCGGAAATCGGGGTATCGACGACGCGCTTGTCGCCCCATTTTTTCCAAAGCCCCTCGGTGACTTTGTAAGCTCCGTTGTACTCGGCGACTTCCTCACCCATGATAACGACGTTTTCGTCACGGGCGAGTTCTTCGTCCATGGCTTCACGGAGGGCTTCGCGGTAGGAAATGGTGCGCATGATTTACTGGAAAAAAGTTTGGAAAAAGAGGGCTGAAAATTATGAGAAGAAGTGATGGCCAATTTTTGAGGCCTCCGTGTCGTTGTCGGTTTCCCAATAGACGTCGGTGGAGATGTCAGCGATGGTTGGCGCAGGGGATTCTTCGGCGAATGTTACGGAAGCGGCTGCCTCTTCCTTGGCGGACTTGTTGATTTCCTTCACTTGGTCTTCGGAGAGAACGCCTTCCTCCATGAGCTTGCGCTCGAAGACGGAAATCGGGTCGTGGTTATCCTTGTAGTCCTGGATTTCCTCGGGAGTGCGGTATTTCTTGTGGTTCGCATCGGCGATACTATGGCCGTAGTAGCGATAGGTGGAAATTTCCAAAACGGTCGGCTTGCTCTGGTTGTGAGCGCGCTCCAAGGCGATCTGGGTCTTGGCGCGGACTTCGTAGACATCCGATCCATCCACGACATCCCACTCGATGTCGTAGCCTTCGGCACGCTGTGCGAGACAACCTTGGTAGGCGGAGGAGCGCTTCTGGGAAGTACCCATAGAATAGCCGTTGTTCTCGATGATGTAGATCACCGGCAGACCGAAAAGGGATGCGATGTTCAGGGACTCGTGGAACGCGCCTTGGTTCACCGCGCCATCTCCCAGATAGCACATGCAGCAGCCCTTTTTCCCCTGATACTTCAGAGCGTAAGCGAGGCCGAGACCGAGCGGAGTCTGGCCTGCTACAATGCCGTGGCCTCCCCAGAAGTTCTTGTCAGGGGCAAAAAAGTGCATGGAGCCGCCCTTGCCTTTGGAGCAACCGGTCTGCTTTCCGTACATTTCCGCCATACACTCGTTCATGCCCATGCCCACAGCGAGAGCGTGACCGTGATCTCGGTAGGCTGTAATGAAATGATCGTCATCGCCACCGAGCGATATCGAACCAACGGCAACAGCTTCCTGACCGATGTAGAGATGGAGAAAACCGCCCATTTTCCCGGCACTGTAGTATTTCAACGAAGCCTGCTCAAAGCGGCGGATTCGCACCATCTGGGTGTAGAGCTCGATTTTGCGCTCCGGGGTAAGGGATTGGTTTATGGGGGATGAGGCGAAGTTGAGTGCTGACATCTTGGGGAAAAGTTCTTTTGGCGAATCTGAGTGTGGTTAATCGCGCTACGGACGAGCGGCAAGTGTTATCTGGCCGGGGCGGCTTCCGCTGACTTGGAGAGCGAAGGAAGCGAGAATCGTGCCGAGAGGAAAATGGCGGTGAAGAGAAGATTCGCAGCGGTCATGTTGCGGAGGAAAACCCAAGATGGGATCGGGCTGCCGATTGGCCCTGCCCAGACTGACTGCCAGAGGCCGGTGGGATTTTTCGGATAGATCGGGCTGGAGATCCAGGCGATGCCGTTGGTTACCAGATGAAAGGTAAAAGCGGCGGCAATGGATCCGCCAAGGAGAACGGCCACGTTTTTCCCGGAAAGTCCCCTGCCGATGAAATAGACAGCGGCGAAGGCGAAGCCTGTTGTCAGGATCGTCTCGATACCCAGGTATGAGCCATTTCCCATCATTACCGCTGGCAAAGGGTAGGTGAGCAACCACGCCCCCAGTGGAATCGCCCAGCCCTTCCAGTCTTTCGCGATCAATGCCCCACAAAAAAAGAGGGCAGCAAGAGGCTGGAAATTCGGAAATGACTCTGGAAACGCGCTCCCCGCAAAGCGGAAGGCGACAAGCAAGAGGACGATCAGTGCAAGCGGCAGATGGCGGTTCATGCCGGGAACATATCCGCCAGCACACGCTTGGAGCGAGGCGAAATTTTTAAGGAAGCCATTTTGAGTTACTTTGCCAAAAATGCGCATATTCTAGCCGCTACCACTACATATGGTATTACTTAGGCAAATTTTCTTGGTTTTCCGCCGACTGAGGGCTTGCCAAGGTAGTGTGAAAGCGGAAACTACTGCCAAGCACCGCGGTGCACCCCACTTATGAAGTTCAGTATTTCCAAAGACGTTTTTCTAGAAGGCTTGCAAAAGGTGCAACACGTCGTCAGCTCGCGAACCACGCTGCCCATTCTTTCAAACGTCCTTTTGGTGGCGAAAGAAGGTCGGTTGGTATTCACCACTACCGATCTTGATGTCGGCATCACCGGTTCGGTCGAAGCGACGATCGAAAAGGAAGGGGCGACAACCCTGCCTGCAAAACGTCTCGTCAGCATCGTCAAGGAACTCCCTTCCAGCGAAGTGGAAGTAACCGTGGACGCGAAAAACTACGCTACGATCAAAAGCGGTCCTTCGACTTTCAAAATCATCGGCCTGAGCCACTCGGAGTTCCCTCCCCTTCCTGACTTCGAGGGAGCCAAGACTTTTGCCATCCCACAAGCGGATCTGAAAAACGGTCTTAAGAAAACAGCCTTCGCGATCTCCACCGACGAGACCCGCTACGTGCTCAACGGCATCTTCGCCTCCTTCCGTGAGGGCAAGCTCGCACTGGTAGCCACCGACGGCCGCCGCCTCGCGATGGCAGACATGGATCTGGAATACCCCGCCTCGAACGAAACCGACGTAATCATTCCTTCCAAAGCGATTCAGGAAATCCAGCGCCTGCTGGGCGACGAAGGCGAAGTGGAAGTAAAACTGAGCGACAGCCAGATCTCCTTCACTGTTGGCGACACATTCCTCGCCAGCAAGCTCATCGAGGGCAACTACCCGAACTACCGCCAGGTCATCCCTGGCGATAGCAACGAACGGGTCATCATTTCCCGCGAAGCCCTTCTCGAGACCACACGCCGTGTGTCCCTCCTCTCTTCTGACAAATCAAACTCGGTGAAACTCATCTTCACGGAGAACCAGATCGAAGTTACAGCGAACTCACCCGATGTCGGTGAGGCGCAGGAAACTCTCGAAGTAGGCTACACCGGCCCTGACATGCAGATCGCTTTCAATCCGGAGTTCCTCCAGGCACCTCTGCGCGCGCTGTCTGAGGACAATGTCTACCTCGACCTCATCGACGAGATGAGCCCAGGTGTTCTTCGCATCGACGGCTCATTCCTTTACGTGCTCATGCCGATGCGCGTGACCAACTAATCTTTCTAAAATGGGAAGAGCATTCGAGTGTAG
>JBPOGC010000057.1:0-16299 GCA_051251795.1 Luteolibacter sp.
AGGTTTCTATTGGCAAGTCGCGCGGGTTCGGGTTATGGCTCCACCCTTCAAGATGACCGAACCAAACGACAGCGAGCTCACCATTATTAAAGCCGGGACAGGCGTTCTGACACGCACAGTGGATGGCACTGTGGATCGCGCCGCCCTTGTTCACCTCGTCACCGCGCTCTCGGCGCTGGTGGATGCCGGGCACCGTGTCCTTCTGGTTTCGTCCGGTGCGGTCGGATCGGGCGTCTGTGCGATGGGGATGAAAGAGTATCCCAAGGACATCATCACACGCCAGGCATGTGCGGCGGTGGGACAGGCGACGCTGATGCGGACTTACACTTCCCTTTTCCAGAACTTCGATATCGCAGCTGCCCAAATTCTCCTCACGGCTAGCAGCATGAACACGCCGAAGCGCGCGCAGAACATCTGTAATACGATCAACAGGCTCCTCGAAGAGCCCCGCATCATCCCGATCATCAATGAAAACGACACAGTCGCGATCCGTGAACTGAGTTTTGGCGATAACGACATGCTTACCGTTTCGGTGGGGAAACTGATCAAATCAAACCGCATCATTTTTCTGACAAGTGTGGACGGCCTGATTGATCCTGCGACGAACGAGATTATCAGCAATGTGAAGGACATCGACACCGTTTTCCAACATGTCCGCAATGACAAAGGGAAATTCTCCATGGGAGGGATGGCCTCGAAGCTGGATGCTGTGAAATCCGCTGTGGAAGCGGGCATTGAGACACACATCGCGAACGGGCGTTGCCCGGAGAGGCTTGCTGAAATTCTATCCGGTGGCGGAATCTCCACCAAATTCGAACCGAACACACCATCCTGATGCCAAACGAGATCACAGAAAAGATTCACGAGATGGGCAGACGTGCCCGCGCTGCCGCTCTCAAGCTTTCCCAACTGACTTCCGAGCAAAAGAACGGAATACTAGTCGCAATGGCGGGTGGGCTGCGCGAATCTGTCGCGGATATCCTCAATGCGAACGCGAAGGATATTTCCGCAGGGGAAGCAAAAGGCCTTTCTTCCGCGATGCTGGATCGGTTGCTGCTTGATGAAGCACGTATCGAGGCGATTGCCAAAGCGCTGGAGCATGTCGCCACGCTTCCCGATCCTGTCGGGCAGGTGCTGGATCTTGTTGACCGGCCGAATGGGATGCAGATCGAGCAGATCCGGGTTCCTATAGGTACGATTGGCATCATCTATGAAAGCCGCCCGAATGTTACCGCGGATGCGGCGGGTCTTTGCTTTAAGACGGGAAATGCGACGATCTTGCGTGGTGGCAGTGAGGCGATTCACTCCAACGTGGCGATCACCACCGCTCTGGACAAGGGAGGTAAGCCGAAAGGACTGCCCGATGATGCGATCCAACTGATTCCTTTCACAGACCGGGAAAGTGTCGCGGCGATGGCTGGAATGGATCAGTGGCTGGATCTGATCATCCCGCGTGGCGGAAAAGGTTTGATCGAGACGGTTGTCTCGCTTGCCCGGATGCCTGTGATCAAGCACTACGATGGCATCTGCCACCTCTTCGTAGAGAAGCACGCGGATTTCAAAATGGCGTCCGCGCTGGCTGTCGATTCCAAGACGAACAAGCCGGGTGTGTGCAATGCGCTTGAGACGCTTCTTGTGGAGAAATCCATTGCTTCGGAGTTCCTGCCGCTGGTAGCGCTGGATCTGAGGGCAAAAGGCGTGGAGCTGCGTGGTTGCGAACAAACCAAAGCGATCGTGACGGATGTCATTCCAGCTACCGAAGAGGACTGGAATACCGAGTATCTTGAAAAGATCATTTCGATTAAGGTTGTCGATGATTTGGAGGAAGCTGTGAGGCATATCAATACCTATGGCTCCCATCACACGGATTGCATTGTCACCGTTGATGAGGAGCAGGCAGAGAAGTTTCTCCGGTCAGTTGATTCCGCGTGTGTGCTGCACAATGTCTCGACGCGTTTCGCGGATGGAGGCGAGTTCGGCTTCGGCGCGGAGATCGGAATTTCCACGGACAAGCTCCATGCGCGTGGGCCGATGGGTCTGCGTGAGCTGACGAGCTACCAGTACCGCGTGAGAGGGAATGGGCAGACGAAGGGGTAGAAGCCCAAACTCGACACGAAGATTTTTTGAATCTATATTCTGGATATGACTGCTGCCGTGAAATCGCTTTCGGATGAAGCGTTGCTCTTGTCGCCCGCCGAAAGATTGAGTTTGGCTTGTTCATTGATCGAAAGTGTTGAATCCGAAGATGCACCGAGTCCTGAATCTGCTTGGGAAAAAGAGATTCAGGAAAGAATCGCCCGTTTTGACAGTGGTGAGACAAAGGAAATTCCCGCATCGGAGGTTTTTATGAAGCTTCGTGAAATTGCTCCTGCGAAATGAACACGTTTCTGGAGTTTCTTCCTGAAGCTTTTGTTGAGCTCCAATACGCCACAGGTGATTACGAAGCAAAGGTCGAGGGACTGGGAGTGGGATTCAGGACGGAGGTCGAGACCTCTTGTGCGGCAATCGTTCAGTTTCCGCGTCTTTGTTTCCCGGGGCGAAGACGACCAGCGGGGGATTCGCTCCGAAGACGTTGAAGAAAGAGTATGGGGCGGCGTTGACTGTGCCGTCCTCATTGAGAGTGGTGACCCAGGCGATGGGGCGCGGGGTGACGATGGATGCGAGGACTTGATAAGCCCTGTCTTTGTCTTTTCCTAGTAGATCAAGTTCCATGGTGAGTTATTTTCCGAAGCGTTTTTCGAGGACTTCTTTGCGGAAACCGAAGATGCGCTTGAGTTTCGGGCGGACGAAAAGGCCATTGGCAAATTCTCCGAAGGGGTAGAGTGGGAGGGCGTAGTGGACGAGGTCTTTCATGAGGACACCGCCTTCTGCTTCCTCAAAGCTGTGCATGTGGTGCCAGAATTTGTAGGGGCCGAAGCGTTGCTCATCGAAAAAGGACTTCCTGTTAGTGACGGTTTTGATTTCCGTGACCCATGGCACCCAGATGCCGGGGGCGAGCATGACTTTGTATTCGATGATCTGGCCTTCATATATTTTCTCTCCTGGTTGGTAGACGATCTTGAAGCCGAGCTCGTCCGGGGTGATCTCATCAAGGTTCCTCGGGCGGGAGAAAAAATCCCATGCCTCGTCCAGACTGATGGGGAGGAACTGTTCCTGGGAGAGCGTGTGGATCATGCGGGGAGCTTCCGGCATGATCGGCTGTTTGCAAGGGTCAGTTCGTGGCGAGCTGGGGGCCGACCCTGGCGTGCCTTACGAGAAACTCGTCCGCCACTTTTCCGTAAGCGGTGGCTCCCAGGCCGGTGGGGTCATGCTCGAAAATGGTCTTTCCGTGGGATGGAGCCTCGCCGATGCGGATCGTGCGGGGGACGACGTTCTGGTAGATCTCGTCGGGGAAGTAGTTCGAGACTTCCTGGACGACTTGCTTGGAGAGATTCGTGCGGCCATCATACATGGTCATGATGATGCCTTCCAGGACGAGGCCGGGGTTTGCGCCGGATTCCCTGATTTCCTCGAGGACGCCTACGATTTTCGCCAATCCTTCGAGGCCGAACCACTCGCACTGGAGGGGGATGAGGATCTCGTCTGCGGCGGCGAGGGCGGCGGTCATGAGGACTCCTAGGGAAGGAGGGGTATCGAGGATGCAGTAGTCGAAAAGGTCGTTCGGCTTCAGGCCTTGGAGGATACCACGAAGACGGGTGAGGTGATCATCTGAGCGGGCTAGCTCGATCTCGATGCCGGCGAGATCCATTTCCGAAGGAAGGAAGGTGAGATTCTCCCGGCCGGACTGTACGAACTGATCACGGATGTTCTTTTCACCGAGCAGGACGGGGTAGATTGAGGAGAGTGCCTCCGCCTCAATGCCCAGTCCTGAGGTGCAGTTTGCCTGTGAGTCCAGATCCATCAGCAGGACGCGCTGGCCGCGCAGGGCGAGGGCGTGCGAAAGGTTCATGGCGGTGGTGGTTTTTCCGACCCCTCCTTTCTGGTTTGCGATGGCGATGACTTTCACGAGACGAAAGGATGGCGGGAAAATCGGATCTTAAAACTGTAAACTTCGATTCATTCGGTAAAGACAAGGAGCTGCGGATGACATCCGCCTCTCTTATTCGGTTGACTCGCGGATGGCATCCGCGGCTCCTTGTTTGCATGAAATTCTTCGATCCCCTCGCGGAGACGATTAAGACGCGGAACAATCTTCCCCATTGGCAGCAATCTGGAGCGACGTATTTCATAACCTACCGCCTCGCGGATTCCATCCCGCGGGAGTTGCTGGACACTTGGCGGAAAGACCGGGAAGCATGGCTGTTGGAAAACCCGAAGCCATGGAGTGCGGAGACTGAGGCAGAATATCACAAGGCCTTTTCCGGGGAGATGGATCGCATGATGGATATGGGGCATGGCTCCTGCGTGCTGCGGGAAAGGGGTTTTCAGGAAATGATGAAGGAGTGTTTCCTTTTCTTCCACGGGGAAAAATACTTCGTCCACTCATGGGTGGTGATGCCGAATCATGCGCATATCCTTGTAACCATGGCTGAGGGCGTGAAACTCGAGACGGTGGTGGGCACGTGGAAACGTCACACCGCAAGGAGGATGAACGTGGCGATGGGAAAGGGAGGGGCGCTGTGGCAGAAGGACTACTTCGATAGGATTGTGAGGGACTGGAAGCACTTCACAAATGTGGCGAGGTATATCAGGAGAAATCCTGTGAAAGCGCGTTTGCAGGAGGGAGAATATAGATTGTGGGAGGGCGAGCGGGTAAGGAAGCTCCTAGGTTGAGAGGCAAGGAGCGGCGGATGCTATCCGCCTTGATTCATAATAACTGCGGATGGCATCCGCAACTCCTTGCTTACATAGGCATCACATCGACCTCTACTGTGAGGCTCTGGCCGCCGGCTCCGAGGGTGACGCCGCGCAGTGGGCTGACGTCTGAGAAATCACGACCCCAGGCGACTGTGATGTGGCGCTCGTCCGGGAGGATGTTGTTGGTGGGATCCGCGTCCACCCAGCCGATTTCCTCTCCACAGTAGATGGAGACCCATGCGTGCGAGGCGTCTGCACCTACGAGTCGTGCCTGACCTTCCGGGGGTTGTGTCTCCAGATATCCGGAGACGTAGCGGGCGGGGAGGCCTAAAGAGCGAATGCAGGCGAGCATGAGATGGGCGAAGTCCTGGCAGACTCCGGCTTTTTTCTGGAGAACTTCCGCGACAGGAGTGGCGACATCGGTGGCTTCCGGGTTGAAGTCGCATTCCTCGAAGATGCGGCCCATGAAGGCGGTTGTGGCTTCCAGGATCGGTCTGCCGGGGGTGAAATCGGGGCGGGCGTAGTCTGCGAATTCCTCGCCGAGAGGAACCATGGGGGAGCTGAAGCGGAAGGCTCCGGCCTCGCTGTCGCTGGTGAGCTTGTCCACGCCGGCGGCTTTGCGGATTTCCTCCCATGCGGGGGTGGCAGTAGGATCGGGGCGCAGGGTGGGAAGGACTTCCACGTAGCTGCGTGCGGTCACTTCCAGCTCGGAATGGCTGCCTTCGCACTCGAAGTAGGCGGTGATGTTTCCGTAGACGTCGTTGTGAATGCTGCGTCCTACCGGTTCAGGAGAGATTTCCAGGACATGCCACGGGCAGCGTTGTCCGGGGAGGAAACGGGGTGCGAGGCGTGCTAGGTGATGGGATACCGTCACCGCGCCTTCGTAGACATAATGTGTCCTATGTATGAGCTGATAGCGCACTGAGGGGATGTATTCCGGTGCAGGGCTCGTGTCGACATTTTAGCGGAGTTGCATTTCTCCGGTGCGGGCTATTGTCTAAGCGCATCAGATGAAAACCGCTTCTTTGTTTCTCGTTATTTTTGGCTTTGCCGTGGCTGTGATTGGCGGTTTTTTCACCTGGCTCATGTGGGACAGCTACCAGCGTGCGAGCGCGATGCACAACTGGCCGCAGACGGAGGGGATGGTGCTTTCCTCGGAGGTAAACGAGCGTAAGCACGATGAATTTTCGCCAATGGAATACAATCTGGGTATCCTTTACGGATATGAGTGGGAGGGCGAGGCGAGGACGAGTGACCGATTCAGTGCGAGGGGTGATTTTTTTTCCAAGGACAGGAGCAGGGCTGAGGGGCTGGTGAAAAAGTATCCGGTGGGTGCGAAGGTGCCTGTGTATGTTTCCCCGGGGGATGCGGAATATTCTGTGCTGAAGCCGGATACGAAGGCGGCGGGTTATTCGATCTGGTTCCCGCTGCTGTTTGTGGTTGGTGGGCTTGGGATTGTTGTCAGAGCTGTGATTCCGGGAAGGAGGTGAAAGGTTTTCCTGAAAACACTTTGGCTTGGCGTGTGTCTCGGTAGTGTGCATCTTTTGCCAACCGCTTTTCATGAAAATTCTCAGCTACAAGGACAAGGGCTATGCCGCTTTTACCAAGCGTTTGCGCCGCAGGGCTCTTCCGGACGATACGGTGCGCGATGTGGTGACGGAGATCATTTCCCAGGTCGCGAAAGATGGTGACAAGGCTTTGGTGAAACTGACGCATCGTTTCGATGGGGCGACGCTGACAAAGGCGAAGCTTTTCGTGAGTGAGAAGGAGTTTGAGCAAGCGGAGAACAGTGTTTCCCCGGAGACTCGGGAAGCAGTCCGGCGCAGCCTGAAGAATATCCATGCTTTTGCGAAAAAGAGCATGAGGAAGGACTGGTCCGGGAAAAATGCGGAGGGGGCGATTGTCGGTGAGCGGTTCACGCCATTCGACCGGGTGGGGGTGTATGTCCCGGGTGGAAAGGCTCCGCTGGTCTCTACAGCGCTGATGACCGCTGGCTTCGCACAGGCTGCTGGCGTTCCGGATATTTTCGCGGCAACTCCATGCGGGCCGGATGGCACTGTGAATCCCGCTCTTCTCTATGCGCTGAAAGCGGCCGGGGTCTCCAGAGCGATCAAGGTAGGTGGAGCGCAGGCGATCGCGGCGATGGCGCTGGGGACGAAGAGCATAGCTCCGGTGGATCGGATCTTTGGGCCTGGAAACAGTTTTGTGGTGGAGGCGAAGCGGCAGCTTGTCGGTGCGGTCTCTATTGATCTTTTGCCCGGACCGAGTGAGATCCTGATTCTTGCTGACGGCAGTGCGAAGGCGTCTTACATCGCTGCGGATCTTTTGGCACAGGCCGAGCACGGCGGGGACAGTGTGGTGGGATTCATCACGCCTTCCAAGGTATTGCTAGACAAGGTGAAGGTGGAGATCGCCAAGCAACTTGAGACCCTGGACCGTGTTAAAATTATCAAGCACGTGCTGAAGACCGGGACTTTCCTGCTGCAGGTAAAATCCATGGAGGAAGGCATAGAGCTGGCGAACGATTTTGCAGCGGAGCACGTTTCCCTGATCGTGAAAAACGAGGAGGAGGTTCTGGGCAAAATCAAGACGGCGGGGGCGATCTACCTCGGTGCGGATTCGCCTGTCGCTGTCGGGGATTTCCTTGCCGGGCCGAGTCACACGCTTCCCACCGGGGGAGGTGGGAAATCGTTTTCAGGGCTGCGTGCGGATCAGTTCCAACGCCGTACCAGCATCGTCAAACTGGACAAGGCATCCGTCCGGAAATCGCTTTCCGTGGTGGAAGAGTTCGCACGTCTGGAGGGGCTTGATGCCCACGGGAAGTCCACATCAATCCGATTGAAACGATGACGGGAGACAGGGATTATTCGCCCAAGCGGTTTGCGATCAGCGGCGTGCATTGCCCCCGCTGCGCCGAAAAGCTGGATCGTGAGGCGAAGTGGTGCCCGAAGTGTGATTTCACAGGCGCTAAGTCCCTGGATATGTTTGGAGACAACCCTCCGCCTTTGTTGCCGATCCTCGATGTGACGGATCTGTGGAACAAAAAAGAGGAGAAGCAAATCAAGTCGGCTGTCGCCAGTTTTCAAAAACGTTTCCCCCAGATCCGCTGGCGTGTCTGTTCCGTGGCACTCGGGCCGGAAGTTCATCTTCCCGTTTTCGGCTTCTGGCTGATGAATGTCTGTCCGCTTATGCCCGAGGAAACCGCTGAGGACAGGGAGTGGACGGTTCTTCTTCTTGTCGAAGCGAATTCCGGGCGGGCAAGTGTCACTACGGGCTACTCCGCCGAGGTGTGGCTTTCCGATGAAATGTGGGAGAAGGCTCTGGCTGAAATGGGTGAGCCTTTCCGCAGAGGTCATCCTGACCAAGCGGTGGTCAACTTCATGAAAACGGCAAGAGAGCTGATGGAGAAAGCCTGGAAGCGCTCGCAGAAACAACTCGCCAATCAAAAAGACCGTCCGTGAAATTCCTCCATCTGATACTTTTTTTTCTGATTTCCGTTGCCCTCGCGTCTGCGCAGGACGTCAGGACTGACATCAAGTTTGGCGATAGGCCTAAGAGTTCTATTTTCGACCCGGAGGGTTTCCTTTCAGTGAAGCAGCAGCAGTCGATCGCCGAACCGCTGCGCAAGATCCTGAGCGAGGAGAATATAGATATCATCGTCGTGATACTTCCGGAGATCAGTGACAAACCTCCGGAGGATGTGGCTCGCGGATTTGCCGAACGGTGGTCTGAAAAGAAGCTGAACTCGGTGGTGCTGCACGTGCCGGAAGATCCGGATTCCCCGTGGATTTTCCCCGGCGAGGTGATGTCCACCCTGATTAAGCCGGAAATTCTGGACAGGGATATTTCACAGGCACAGAAGCGCGCAGCTGCGGAGCCGGAGGATTTCGGGAAAGTCCGCGCGGCATCCATTGAAGCAGCGGATCTTCTCCGCTACTGGACAGGCGGCGCGATGCTGGTTCTGGAGCAACGGAGCAATGCGAATTTCAAGGCGTATCTGGCGCGTGAACAGAAGAGAAACCTTTTCAAACTGGCAGGATTGTTTGCAGCAGGCGCCATAATACCCGTCACTGCACTGTTGGTATGGCTTTTCCGAGCAGCCCGGAAAAACAAGCCTTTGGAATTTCCCAAAACTCGTAAAATCGCAAGACTAGGCGCTCCTTATTCCGGGGGCAACCACGCTTCCTCGAAAGAAATCTGAAATGAAATCACTTCCCGAAAAAATCGCTCTCATTCTCTTGCCTGCTGTTGCCGTATCAATTGTTTCGTGCGAACAGAAAAGTTCCGAAGACCCGGAAGCGGCGGAAAGCAAGGCCGCACCGGGAAATGAACCTGAAGTAGAGAACGAAGTTCTTGAAAGGCTGCGCAATGCCGATATGCCCATGCTTCCGATCAAGAAAGGGGATTTTTGGAAATACAGTTTCCGGGTGGAGGTTACGGCCGGGGTTACATCGGAAAGCGCCGCTTCCATGGATGTGGAGCAGGAACTCTTGAGAACTTACATGGGCAAGGTTCATGTGGCGGATGGTCTTCCGCAAACGGATGCCTTTGACGTTGAGATAAAAGGCATGCCTACACAGCGCGAGCTTGTGGAAATCCATCCGGACAGGATCATGATGCGCGGCACAATCACTCCCCAAATGCTGGATGCGAAGCCGATGTGGTTAAACCCTCCTGTCGTTTTCGTCTATGCCGGGATGCGACCGGGACAGGATGCCGTAAAGCTTGAAGCAGGTGACGGTGATAGAACCCGCGCGCTCAAGGTGGTGGCCAGGGAAGAGGTGAAAACCCCTGCAGGAGACTACAATGCCATCCGTCTCCTGATGACGGGAAAAGACGGTGAGTTTGAGATTCGGAAGACGACCTGGTTTGCTCCGCAAATCGGGATCGTGAAAGAAGAGAAAACTCGCTATGCGGGTGAGAAGCTTCTTTTCCGAGAGACCACCGAGCTGGTTGAGACCAATGTGAAAGTTGGAAACTGAAAGGCTGAACCGGTTCTATTGGGAAAGCGCGCCTTATCCCCAAGTGCTTCTTTCCGGACTCTGAAAATCCAATCATGATGAGCGTTTTGCCCTGTTTGAAATTCATCAAAAAAGAACGCCCACCCTGAGATTCAAGGTGGGCGTCTTTAAAAACAATACTATGAGACTGAGTTCCCTATCTGCGGCGGCGAAGAATCAGAAGTGAGCTGCCGATCACACCAAGAAGAGCAGAGGATGGCTCGGGAACTTGATTGAAGCTGATTGAGAAAAGTCCTGCACCATCGGAATCGGAGCCTGCCGAAAATGAACCGATAAAGACGTTTGTGTCAGTAGTGGCGGAAAATTTGAGTTCTTCACCAACATTTTCACCGACGATGTCAAAGTTCACGTTAAGCGGCTGGTTGCCAACAAAAGTGACCTGCACTTGTTCACCCGAATCGAAAGAAAGGGAAGGTGCTGCCGTGCCGTCGTCATTCATGTGGGCATTGTCCACGACGAGGGTGGATTGATCACTTACAGGAGTGAACTCGACAAATCCGTAGAAGGGGACTTCGATTTGAAGTGTGGAGCCGACCTCAGTGCCAACAAGGCCTTGGAAGTTCAAGGTGAAGGCAGAACCTACGGAGGTAAGTCCACAACATAGTGCCGCGATAAGCGGAAGTTTCATTTTCATGGGGGGTGGGGGGGTGGGGGGAAGTTCACTTGTTGTGAACAGTGATGGAAATGTATCCCTTGAATTTAGCCTGCTGCAAGGTTTTTATATCACAAATATACATAATGGTAATTTTTCGGTATAGTAAAGGAGACTGAATTAAAATGAGTTGTCAGCTCATTGGCGCGGATCGCGGTTTGACTGGCTGGAAATATCGCGTTTCATAGTGGCATGAAGATACTCCCTTTCACCGTTGGCTTACTGGCCTCCGTTCTTCCGCTTGGCGCGGCAATTATTGAAGAAAAAGTGGATTACGAACATGAGGGCGCGAAGTTGGAAGGCTTTCATGCCTATGACGATGAACTGGAAGGTGAACGTCCCGCTATTCTGATCATACACCAGTGGACTGGATTGACTGATTACGAAAAGATGCGCGCGCGGATGCTTGCGGAGCTGGGCTACAATGTTTTCGCGGCGGATGTCTACGGAGCTGGTATCCGTCCGCAGCCGCCGGAGGCAGGGGAATACGCCGGGAAATACAAGGCGGATCGCAAGCTTTACCGGGGGCGAATGTTGGCTGGACTGGAGGTTTTGAAGAGCGATGAAAGGACGGGCGACGGCAACATCGCGGCGATTGGCTATTGCTTTGGAGGCACAGGAGTCCTTGAGCTCGCGCGTGCTGGAACGGATCTGGCAGGTGTGGTTTCCTTCCATGGTGGCCTGGGTGCTGCAGAAGGGATGGAGGCGCAAAAGGATGGTATGACGGCAAAGGTTCTCTGCTTGCACGGTGCGATCGATCCACATGTTCCTGAAAGTGAGGTCGCAGCTTTCCAAGCGGAAATGAATGACGCGGTTGCCGATTGGCAGTTCATTTCCTTCAGCGGAGCGGTTCATGCTTTTACCCAGAAAATGGCAGGTGACGATATTTCCAAGGGAGTTGCTTATGACGCGAAGGCGGATGAGCGTTCCTGGGAATATATGCAGCAGTTTTTCGCGGAGATTTTCGGGCAATCCTGATTTTCCGGAAACCACATTTACCTTAGATGCAGGAGATCTTGAGATGGCCGGAGTTTTTGGAGGAATTCGAGGCGGCCGCAGTGAAATGTGGTTTTATTTCTGAGGTTCTCCTGGAGACCGAGGACGGGCCGGTGGTCGCGTGGCAACGCGCGGGTAAGGGAGAGAGGATTTACCTTTCTTCCGGGATTCATGGTGACGAGCCGGCGGGGCCTCTTGCGGTGCTGGAGATGATGCGGGAGGGATGTTTTCCGGAAAATTTTCACTGGATGATCTGTCCTGCTCTTAATCCCGGCGGCCTGGCCTCTGGCAAGCGTGAGAATCGTCAGGGATACGATCTGAATAGGGACTACTTGAAAAACGAAACGCGGGAGACTTCTGTTCATTCGCAATGGCTCAGGCGTAACCCTTCCCCTGATCTGTTTGTCTCAATGCACGAGGACTGGGAGAGCAGCGGGTTCTATTTCTATGAGATCAATCTCGACGAGGACGACCCTGGCCGTGCGAAGGAGCTTCTTGAGAAGATCGCTCCGGTCTTGCCGCCGGAGCCAGAGCCAGAGATTGATGGTCATGAGGTTCGTGAGCCGGGATGGATCTATCATGAATGCGAAGCGGATATTTCTGACTCATGGCCGGAGGCGATTTTCGTCGCAAAGAACGGATGTCCTTTGTCGTTTACGTTTGAGACGCCAAGTGAGGCTGAGATGGGCACCCGGATCAAAGCTCATATCGCCGGTTTTCACTCATTGATTGGCCGTCTCGGATAATTCGTTTTGGGGTGGATGGCGTCTTGCGTTTCCAGGCAGGTTTTCTATCACTTGCCGCATGTGGCGGACGTCGCAAAACAAATGAGCAATGAAGATTCTAATAACCGCAGGCCCCACCCGTGAGGCGATCGATCCAGTCCGCTATCTTACGAACCGTTCATCCGGGAAAATGGGTTACGCGATAGCGGCTGCGGCGGTTCATGCTGGGCACCAGGTGATGCTCATCTCCGGGCCGACATCGCAGGACGTTCCTGATGGCGTGGATTTTCTTCCGGTGGAGTCCGCTGCTGAAATGTACGATGCCGTGGCAAAATATCTTCCCCGTGTGGATGTGGGGATTTTCTCGGCTGCGGTTGCCGATTATACTCCGGTGGTCATTTCCGATCAAAAGATCAAGAAGACGGGTGAAAGACTGAGTCTGGAGCTGGTGAAGACCAAAGATGTTCTGGGATCTGCCAGATCGGAAATGGGGTTCACCGGGTTTCTCGTAGGCTTTGCGGCGGAGACTCAGAACGTGGAGGAAAATGCGAGGTTGAAACTGGAGAAGAAGGGTTGCGACCTGATTGTGGCGAATGATGTCTCCCGGTCTGACATCGGGTTCGACTCACATGAAAACGAAGCGCTGCTTGTTTTTCCGGACAGGACGGAGCTTTTTGCAAAGGCGCCGAAGCACGATCTGGCTATGTACCTGATCTCGATGCTGGGGGCGTGATCTATTTCCGCTGAAGCTCGTAGGAGGAATCGAACAGTGACGCGAAGCCGATCAGCAGGCTTTTGCAGATCCAGTAGAAAAACGCCAGGACGGCGACGACCATTCCTACAGCCACGAGGAAAACCAATGCGATGAATCCGAGCGCCAGCCATAGCGGCCACCAGCGTGCATCCAGATGTTTCACCCTGCCGCCCCAGCTTTGCCAGTCGCTCCAGGCTCCTGTGCGGCTTTCCTTTTCCTGATAAACCTCTGGCTCGACGACCACGCCGTCGATCTCGACGACCTCGGCTTCTATAGTTTGCTCGTTCACAGACATCTGGGAAAACCATAGCGCTTTTTTTCAAACGTGCATCAGCCAAATTCTACCGCCCATGCAAAGAGCCTTCGATAGAGAGGAGGAGTAACAAAGCGTCCGCAAAAAAAGGCATCCAGTCCGGCTGAAGGTAGCTTCAAGCAATACTGCTAGTCCTGGCAACGGTTCTCAAATATCTATCGACGTGTGTCTGGAAACAGTAAAAGCTCATCTTCCATAAAACTGCTTTGATCTTTCTCGCATCAACCGCCGGTTGCCGTCCGGATGCTTGGTTGCAGAAGTTATGCTAATATTTTCCCTGCCAACTACCTATTCAAGGGGGGCGCAATTCCCTCGTTTATGACTAACTTCCCTATTCAGATGGAAAAACCCCTCAAACTCCTTTGGCTGCTTTCGGCAGCTTTTACGTGTGTTCCGCTGGCTGCAAGAGCTGATGTGACTGCCAATTCCCACATGGAGTGGCGGCGAGAGGCGCGTTACGAGAAGGTGGACAACGAGAGCGACAAGAGTGAGGAAAACGGCGGGCGTCTTGTGCCAAGGCTGGTGGATCCGGAAGAAGGGGATTTCAGTTTGCAACCTGGCAGTCGCGGGATGGAGCTCGGGACTGAACCGTCGAATGTTTCGGATATGGGAGAGCCGAATGACCTGTCACTACGCATCAGTGATGGAAGCCAGTTTGTGCCCCAGGAAATTTTCCCTGAGTTCAGCTGGGATACGACACCGCAGTTTTTCATGTTCGGTGACAAGGAACGGCTCCTGACTCCGAAAGAGGTCGAGTTTATCGCGGAGCGGACGGATTTTCTCTGTATTGAGAAATCGCATGGCTATGGAGAATTGGGAAAGGCTGAGCTGGGTGCCAAACACGAGGCGGCCGCTTTCAGGAAGGTGAATCCTGATATCAAGGTGTTGTTCTATTTCAATGCCGCTCTCGCATGGCCTTACACCTCTTACGGTAAGGACTTCTCCAGAAATCGAATCGAGAACAATCCGGAGCTAAAGGAGTTTCTGCTGATTAATCCAAAAACGGGAGAGTTGCCGGATAAGTTCGGAGCTTTTCTCTTTGATCTGCTGAATCCTGATTTTCGTAAATGGTGGGTGGAAACCGTAGCGCAGGGTGTTCTCGATTCCGATTGCGACGGAGTGTTTATCGATCAAATGCACGGGAATGCAAATTTGCACGAGGGCAAGAACAGGGAGCTTGAGAGGGCGATGGGGGAGATGATGGCTGCTCTCAAGAAAGAGATAGGCCCGGACAAGATTCTATTGGGCAACAATGCCAATAGCCCAAATGGAAAGTATGTTTACCCTGTCTGTGATGCGCTGATGTTTGAGAACTACTCCACCGTCCGAGCTTCCAAGGAGAACCTGCTGGTGGAGTGGGGCGATATGTTGAAAAATGCCAAGGATGGCAAAGTCTCCGTTTTTCGCCTAGGTGTCGAGGGAGCTGGTCGTGGCTTTCTCAGGAGTATCCCGCGGGAGAAGAAGTTTGAAGTCATGCCGAAACTCTCTCAGGAGAAGCTGGAGTTCGCGCTGGCCTGTTATCTGATCGGGGCGCAGCCATATTCGTATTTCATGTATAGCTGGGGCTGGACTTTGGCCGATGGGTCACTGGTCGACTACCCGGAGCTGAACAAGCCACTGGGGCCTCCGAAGGGTGCTTATACCCGCACCACTCCTGATGGCTGGGAGTTTGCCCGCGAATTCGAGCATGCCAGTGTTTGGGTAAATACGGAAACCCGCGAGGCTGAGATCACCTGGCGGAAATGAAGAAGATTAGGTTTTTTCTGGAACTGATACTTGGAACGGACAAACGTTATTTTACCTCCGCAGACAGTAAAAACTGGTTCAAAAAAAGAAAGTTATGCTCCGGAGGCAGCGTTAATAAAAGACTCCAATTGGAAATTTGATATGAAGTTCGTGAAATGTATTTTGTGTGTTGGGCTAGGCCTTTCTGGTTTTACTGGGAATTTGGCTGCGGAAGAGAGCTCTGATTTAATCGCGGACAGGCCGGGCAAGGAACTGAGTCTTCGGTATGATAAACCTGCGCCGGATAGTGATTTCGGATGGGCCAACGATTCGATACCGATGGGCAATGGCTATATGGGAATCAATGTGTTTGGAGGCCCCAAGACCGACCGTATCCAGATCACTGAAAACAGCCTTTACGACTGGGCTGTCAAAAATAGTGGCCTGAAACGGCGGGGCGTGAACAACTTCGCCGAGGTTTACATTGATTTTGATCACAGCAATGTCGGCAGCTACACTCGACAGCTCGACCTCAACAAAGGCATCTCGACGGTAAATTATGAGCAGGGTGGTGTGGCTTATTCACGGGAATATTTTGCCAGCTACCCAGACAAAGTCATGGTCATTCGTCTGAAGGCATCAGAGGCAGGCAAGCTGTCGTTTACATTGCGTCCGACCATTCCCTTCATCGGTGAGGGTAAATCCGGAGCCGCCTCAGCAGCTGGTGATACCGTCACGCTTTCCGGCATGATGACTTACTTCAAAATCAAGTTTGAAGGTCAATTTAAGGTCATTCCGCAGGGAGGACAAATGCGCGTATCCAATAAAAAGGGCACCATCACGGTGTCGGATGCCGATAGTGCTTTAATTCTTATCTCAGTCGGGACCAATTATCAGTTGGATCCCCAGGTGTTTCTAACCGAGAAGGCCTCCGATAAACTGAAGGGGTTTCCTGATCCCCATGCCAAGGTGTCTGGCTATCTGGCTGACGCAGCAGCGAAGTCCTATGATGAGTTGCTGGCAAACCATTTGGCGGATTACACAGAACTCTATGACCGTGTCAGTCTCGACCTCGGCGCGGCAGAACCGAGCATCACCACGGACAAAGTGGTGGATGCTTATCCCGCTGGTGATTCGAGCCGATATCTTGAAGAGCTCGCGTTTCAGTTTGGACGCTACATGCTGATTTGTTCTTCCAGAGAAGGCACGCTTCCGCCCCATTTGCAGGGAATCTGGAATGTCTACGCGCGGCCGCCGTGGTCGTCGCAGTATCTCCACGATACGAACGTGCAGATGGCCTACGCGCCGGCCTTTAG
>JBPOGC010000058.1:0-16035 GCA_051251795.1 Luteolibacter sp.
AAATCAAACCATTGGCTATTGCCTTCACAGTCCTCTGCGCTGCGGCACCTGCGAATGCAGTTGTCATCGCGAATATCGCTGGCGATTACGTCGATGCCACTGCCGAGCCCGAAGGTTGGGACTACCTTAACTCCAATGCAGCTACAGGCGGCACCGAAGCAGCACTATCTCCGAGCACGACCCTCGGACAGGCAGGAAACTCCGGCTTCGGAGTAGCTTCCGGGTTAAATAGTTTTCAAGTCGGCGTATTAGGAGCCATTGATGGAGGGACGGTATACCAGATTTTTAACGATGGTTTCGCTAATAACGCAGGTGTTGAAGGCACAGACTTATTACTTCACTTTGGTAACAATGCCGCCACCTCATTTGTCATTGTGCGCTACACGATTAGCGCGACAGATATTGTTAACGGCACGTTTGCCACCATTGCTGGTAGCTTTCGAAAGGGTGGCACCGGCTCAGACAGCATCTCATCAGTTTATCACAACGCTAACTCCCTGTTTTCTGTTGATAGTGACGCTGGTGATGGAATTAATAGCCTGACGGTAACAGAAGGCACCTTCAACATCACTAATCTATCCGTCGCGGAAGGTGATACAATCAGCTTTGTGGTGGATCGAAATACCAGCATTTTTGGCGGCGAAACCGCTTTAACTGGAACGATCGACTTGTCTGCAGTACCAGAACCTAGCACATCGGCACTACTGCTGGGTGGTTTAGGCATGCTCTTTATTCGCCGCCGTCGTTAACGGTCTTTTGGTTCTTCCCTTACCAAGGGAGCCCCCTTTCTTTTAAAGATATTTCGCCGTGGTGCTTTTCTGGGCACTGCGGCTTTTTTCTTAAATTTTACTCAGTTATCTTCCGCGAAATGGAGCATGACTTCAAAAACGCCAGCCCGCAACCCCTTCAACGGCAATCAAACCCAACAAAAATGAAACCCAATTTCATCCTAAGCATCTCTGCCCTATGCCTCTTTTCCGCACCGGCAAACGCAGCGACAATCGACTGGACTACTTCCGATATTTCGAATCTCAGTGATGTCGTGACAACCGGCACCCTTGTCTCGGCACAAAACTATGCGGGAACAGGTGCCCCCTCTGTGGTGACAGTCGCAGGCATTGACTTCGTGGAAAACAACAGCCTCACAGAAGGCAACAACAACGGCGATTTTTTTGGTCTCGATACGGGCGACACCGGTTACAATACCTTTCTTGGAGATATCGATGTTGGTGCAACATCCGTCACCATACCGATCTCAGTCGTCAGCGGTAGAAGCTACCTGATCCAAGTCTGGTATGCGGATGACAACGGCTTCGCTCTTAACCCCCAAAGGCAGATGACCCTCACGGGAACTGGCGACAACGTTCTCAACGGCAATGACTATGCCATAGGAACCTTTACAGCGGATTCCACAATCCAGAATTTGATCCTCACATCAAGCAGGCAAGGTGTCCGCCTGACCGGTTATCAACTTCGTGAAATTTCCGATCTCCCTGGATTTGTAACCGTTGCAGATGCCGCAGCAGATTACATTAGCTCCACATCCGAGCCAGAAGGCTGGGACTACCTTTACTCCAGTGCCGCTACAGGCGGTAGCGAAGTCACGCTAACTGCAAACAATAATGTCGGAAACGCTGGAAACGCTGGCTTTGAAGGGCCTTCGACATTAAATACCCCGGCTATTCTGGGAGCTATCGACGGCGGTTCGGAATTCGAAATTTTCAATGATGGCCTTCAATCCAATGCTGGGGTCGTGGGCACGGATTTGCTGTTTCACCCGGGCAACGATACAGCCACTTCATTTGTCATCGCACGCTACACGTTCAGTGCGGCAGACATTCTAAACGGTAACATAGCCACAATTGAAGGTAGCTTCAGGAGAGGTAGCACCACTGGAAACGGGATCAATGCCTCGGTCTATCATAACACCAGTTCCCTGTATTCAGTCACCAGCTCTACAAACCTAACAGAGGCAAACGGCACCTTCAGCATCTCTGACGTGACGGTTGCAGAAGGTGATACCATAAGTTTCGTAGTGGATCGGAATGGCAACTACGGTGGGGACGAAACCGCTCTTCAGGCCAGCATCGCCATCCAAACCTCCTCCATAGTTGTCCGAGATGATGCCTTCGAGGTGACTATCGGCTCCACCACCGCATTCGATGTACTCGCCAATGATGAAGGTCTGGAAGACGCAGATCTCTCCACGCTCCGCATTACCTCTGCTCCATCTTCTGGAGTAGCAACCGTCCTTGGTGATGACACCATCGAATACGAGCACACTGGATCCTTCGGCACTGACACCTTCACCTACGCCATCGACAGCACTGACCAAACTGTCACCTATACCGCCGCAGTCACTATTTCGGCCAGCAATGGCATTAAAACCGCCAACTCGACCCTCACGTTTCCCGAATCAGCTCCCGTGGGTGGGTTCCAGTTCGACAACGCATTCTCAAGCCTGACTTTTTCCCAACCGACTTGCCTGGAAAAAATCCCCGGAAACTCACAGGTGCTCGCAGTGACAGAACGCGCCGGCAATATTCAATTGATTTCCGATGTGACCTCCAGCACACCGACAAAGAGCCTATTCCTGGACATACCAAATACTCGCACAAACGTTTTCTGCGGTCTACGCGGTTTGGCATTCCACCCGGATTTTGCGACGAACCGCTACTTTTACGTCGGCTACGACTCCACGGCAAACTTCGGTAGTTCCGCAAATTCCACTCGTGTCTCCCGCTTCACTGCCAACGCGAATGACCTCGGCACGGTGGACACTTCCACCGAGGTAGTTCTCTTTCAAATGGAAGCCACTTCATTCATCCACCGTATCAACAGGATGGTCTTCGGACCGGACGGCTATCTCTACATCGCCATCGGTGATGACGGTAATGACAACGGCCCCAGCAACTCCCAACGCATTGATGCGGATTTCTACTCATCTGTCCTGAGGATTGATGTCGATAAGAACCCGGGGAACTACGAACCAATAAATACGGACGGAGTCACATTGGATGGTTCAGGAAATGCCTATTACTCCGTGCCCGCGGACAATCCGTTCATTGATCAGAACTTCACCGACGGTCGCGGAGTCACCACTTTGAATGGCCAGACCATCCCCACCAACGATGCGACCGAAGTCCGGACCGAGATGTTTGCCATCGGCTTCCGGAATCCCTGGAAAATCGGCTTCGTGCCGGACACTTCCGATCTCTGGGTGGCGGATGCAGGCCACATTGAGTATGAGAAATTTTCCATCATGCCGAGTGGAGGCAACGGTGGCTGGGCTCATTTCGAAGGAACGGATCCCGGACCGCTCCAAGTCGGAAGCTCAAGCTATAGCTCACCACTGTCCGACCCATCAGCAGCTGCAACTTATATACAACCAGTCCTACAGTACAAGAGAATTGGGAACACCGCCGCTTCAGGAGTGAAGTCCATTGTTGGCGGAACATACTACGAGGGATCCAACATCGCTGAACTGACCGGAGCATATCTCTTCTGCGATTATACCAAAGGGGACATATGGTATCTCACACGCCCCGATGACGGAGCTTATCAGAGCGTAGGTCGTGTCAGCTCGGGCTCGGATTTCGAGCTGGATCAAACCGGAATGGCCACAGGCTTGGAAATCAGCGAATCAAGCGACTTCACAGCGGATACCTATGGAGTCGACAGTGTGATCAAAATCGGAACCGAGCTGGGAATCACCGCCATGGAAATGAGCCCGGCGGAAGACGGCACGGTTTTCATGGCTGACTACGGTGACGGAATCATTCGCAAGATCGTTTACAGTGAGGATGACGGCTCCCTGCCAACGAACCTTTCGGATACTGGAGCTTTCAGCGATCTTACGACCTTGACTCCCAGCGCGGGCATCAACCCATACGATCTTAATTTGCGTTTCTGGTCAGATCATGCGGACAAGAAGCGCTTCTTCTCACTGGCAAACCTGGAGGACACCATTACCTATTCTGAAAACGGCTTCTGGGAGGCGCCTACCGGTGGAGTCTGGATCAAACACTTTGACATGGATCTCAACCGGGACTCTCCCGGCACCGATGTGAAACGCTTGGAGACGCGCTTCATCGTCAAGACCGAGGACGATTTCTACGGAGTTTCCTATAAATGGAACGAGGCGGAAACCGAAGCGACCTTGGTCGACACAGCAGGAGAAAATGTAGACCTCACCATCACGGAAGGCGGAACAACACATACCCAGACTTGGCGCATACCCTCCCGCGGAGAGTGCCGGGCATGCCACACCAACGACAATGGGGTCGTGCTGGGCTTCAACACCCCGCAGCTGAATCTGGAAGGCACACTGGGAACAGCATCGGGGAATTTCCTGGAACTTCTGGCCGATGGCTATCTCTCGTCAACCGACCCCCTCCCCACCGATGCCTCGATTCTGCCAAAGCATTATACTCCTGATGATACCAGTGCCAATCTGGAGGAGCGGGCCCGTTCTTATCTGGCAGTCAACTGTGCCTATTGTCACTATGACGGTAGTGACGTCGTCCCGGATTCCTGGTCGGGTGAGGCTTCCCTCACTATCGAGGAAACCAACCTGCTTCACGGCATATCTACGGGTGGCTTTGGCTTGGTGGACGAAACCCATCGCATGGTCATCCCAGGAGATACTGCCAAGTCAATCATCCTGAGCCGCGCGGCGGAAAGCAACGGGTATTCCAGAATGCCCCCGCTCGCTACCAACGTCATAGACGAGGAAGGTGTCGCTCTCCTGATCGATTGGATCAGCAACTACGCCAATACCAAGCCGACTCTTGATTCGGAGGCCGGTCCATATTCCGTTCTGGAAAACCTCACCGCCGCCACCTCGGTCGGCGCCGGCCCGCAGGTCACCGACATGGACGCGCCGGACGCGGCAAGAAGCACCCTCACATACTCCATCGAGGCTGGAAACAGTGACGGATATTTCGCCATCGATCCTAATACCGGTGAAATCACGATAAACCAATACGGCCCCGACTACGAAGTCGCCACTTCCTATGACCTCACCGTGAAGATTTCCGATGGTTTCACCGCCAATCCCGGAGAACTGACTACCAGCGTTACCCTAAACGTCACGGACATACCAAACGACGACAGCCAGGGTGACGGCATCGCCGATGAATGGGCAAAGGAATGGTTTGGAGTCTCTGCCATCAATCCGCTGCTGGACTTTGACTACGATGGTTTCGAAGAAATCCTGGAATACTGGGCAGACAGTGATCCCACTGACCCCCAGAGCCATGGGGTTACCATTGCCCCCACTGCCAAAATCACCACTCCCGGCGCGGAAGGATACCACTTTGAGTGGACGATTCTAAGCTCCTTGGTATTGGACACAGACTATAAGATCCAAGGCTCTACCGATCTTGATTTCGAAAATTTGGAATTGATCACTGACTTTGAGGTGATTTCGACGACTCCTGTCAGCAATCCCGGAGGCGAAGCACTTTCGCGAATCAATGTGAAAGTCTCGAGCACAGCGGATGCTTACTTCCTACGCCTCAGCAGCCCCTAGACCACACCATCCTTGCTTCTGATACCTCAATTACTTTCGTTTTCCTCGTTCGCGCAAATGAACATCCGAGTTCATTTCAAGTACGAAATCACGACTGCAGTGTGTCGTGAAATTCGAAAAAACAAACACTTCTCAATCTACTGACAAGCCCTGATATGACACGAACGCGTCATATCAAATTTTCAAAAAAGGAATAGCTTAACGGACATCTCAGGATTGACTGCAACAGGTCTCTCCGTGATTGCATCCTACACATTTATACTAAAACGCTCCAAAAGCCTGTTTATGAAGAAGACAAATAGAATTCTACTCTCCGCACTAGGCGGATGCTGCCTCACATTCTCCCTATCTGCCAAGCCTGTCACCATCGAATCCCTGCTGGGGGAAATGGCCGACCACGAGACCGTAGCGCGTTATCCGGAAAACAATTTCCGGCTGAAGCAGCACAGCAGTTACAATCGAGCCTCAAAAACTCCGGAGGAACCTGAGGGCTGGTTTGCCAACAAGGACTTCAATCGAGGGCCTAATGACCAGAACTTCATCCGCATCGAGGAAAACAACGGCCGAAAAGAATGGGTCTTGATGGATCACGAATCGCCAGGAGCGATCGTTCGAACTTGGATGCCTTGGCGGAGTTCTAAGAATGGGAAAACAAACATCAATATGCGTGTCTATCTCGATGGATCCTCAGAGCCAGCGTTGGAGGGCAACATGCTGAAAATGTTTGACGGCACTGGGGTGATCCCCTTCCCCTTCGCGCACGAGTCCATTAGGTCCGCAGTGAATTTCTTTCCAATTCCCTACGCAAAAAGCTGCAAAGTAACAACGGATCGTATGCCTTTCTTCTTTCAATTCACATTCCGTGAATATGACGATGGAACCCCAATCAAAACCTTTACCATGGCCGACTTTGAAGCTGCCAAGGACTTAACGGAGAAAACAGGTGAAACCCTATTGAATCCATCCGCTCCTGGTGCGGGTTCCCCGCTTACCTTCCATGTCAAACTTGCCACACAGGAGGAGAAGTCACTGGATCTTCCTACCGGCACGGCCGCAGTGCGGGAACTTTCAGTAAAACTCGGTAGCTATGATGATCCGAACGTCATGCGTCAGGTCGTGCTCAAGATGGAGTTCGACGGCAAGGAAACGGTCTGGTGTCCTATCGGTGATTTTTTCGGCTCGGGAATCGGATTGAACCCGATGAAAGGCTGGTATCGCACGGTGGCCGAGGATGGCACAATGACTTGCCGCTGGGTTATGCCATACAAAAGCAACGGCAAGGTTTCATTGGTGAACCTGAGTGCCAATCCCGTGGATGCGGAACTTGAGATAAAAACGGGTAAATGGATCTGGGATGAGCGCTCGATGTATTTCCACGCCGGCTGGCGCGGGCAATATCCTACGCCGACGCGACCTCGTTCAGACTGGAACTATGTCACGCTCAAAGGCCGTGGAGTCTATGTCGGCGACACCCTGACGATCATGAATCCTGACGCCCAATGGTGGGGCGAAGGAGATGAAAAGATCTGGGTCGATGGCGAAGACTTCCCTTCGATTTTTGGTACCGGAACCGAGGACTACTACGCCTACTCCTGGGGAGGTGTTGCCACGGATTTCTATGAGCACCCATTCCACGCACAGCCTTTCTGTTACAAATACAACAAACTGAACCGCAAAACAGATCCAGAAGAAAGAAACACCCATGGCTTCAGCGTGGAAACACGGAGTCGTGCGCTGGATACGATGCCCTTTGGCAGCTCGCTACAGCTCGACATGGAAATCTGGTCAGGGACGGAACAAGACATGGGCTACCAGGTCGGTGCCTATTGGTATGGCTTCGCGGAAACGACTTCCAGTCATAAGCCGGAACCAGTCGAAGTGCTCAACGTTCCTGTTGTTCCTCCTTTGAAAGCGGATGCTTTAGAGAAAGCGAAAAAAGACGAGTCGGAAACCAACAGCGGCAGAAAGAGGAAATAGTAGGCGGAAAAATTTCCCGTTTGTTACGGCATTAGAGGAACTCCACACGCAGATAGTTCAGTTGGTAAAGCAGTTGGCTTCAATCAATTGGTTCCGGGACAAATGCCGACCTCGCCCGATCATTTCAGAGGAGAATCCCATAAAAATATGGAGTGATCACAATCTCAGTCTGCTTGCATCCTTCCAGTCGACATCCCGTTGACCGACGCGTCCTAGTTCCCAAAAAGGAACTAGCGGCAAAATCGAAATACCTAATACTTCTGATTCGGAAGCGATTAACAATAAACGCCGTCCCAAATACCCCCCTTATTCTCTCAAATGGCTTGAACTGATTGATCGCTACAACGATACCTCAACACGTGACTGAATACTTCCTCGCCGTTTTGAAAGGTGCAGCAATGGGTGCCGCGAATATCATCCCCGGTGTTTCTGGCGGCACAATCGCCTTCATCACCGGGATCTACGAACGCCTGATCAATGCCATCAAATCTTGTGGGCCAAAAGCGATCAAACTGTTCTTCACCGGTAAGTTCAAAGAATTCGCACAGCATACTGATCTTTTCTTCCTCCTCTCAATCGGACTCGGTGCTGGAATCGCCATCATCGTTATCGCACGCTTTCTTGAACCGGCATTCGAGAATTATCCCATCCTAACCTGGGCGTTTTTCTTCGGACTGATTCTTGCCTCCATCTGGGGCGTAGGAAAGATGGTGAAACGCTGGAGTATCGGAACCTACGTCGCCCTGCTAATCGGCTTAGCCATCGCGGTGGGGCTGCTTTTCCTTCCTCATGGCTCAAGCAATGATAACCCCGCCTTTTTAATCCTCTGCGGTGCAGCAGCAATTTCGAGCATGATCATACCAGGGGTTTCCGGATCCTATGTTCTACTCCTACTCGGAAATTACACGCTCGTCCTGGGAGCGATCGGTGACCGGGATCTCGGTATCCTGCTGCCTTTCGCCATTGGTTGCGGGCTCGGCCTGCTCCTGCTCTCACACATCCTTGCCTGGATTTTCAAAAACCATCACGACATCGCTGTTTCATTGATCACCGGATTTGTCATTGGCTCTCTGGCATTGATCTGGCCGTGGAAGGATACGGTCTACAAGCAGGATTCCCAAGGCTCCTACATTGTGAAAACAGAGGATCGCGAGTTCATCGCACGCCCAGGAACTCTTGAGGAAGTGACCCAGTCGAAAGCTGAAAACGAAGAACTAGTCGAAACTGGATATGCCAACTGGCACACACCCCCAATGGATGAGAAGTCAACAATCCCGGCAATCCTGCTCGCGCTTTTAGGCGCTGCCTTGGTATTTCTTGTCGATTGGCTAGGAATGAAGTTCCGCCCTGCCAAAGAACGCCAGACCTAGAGAACCCAAATCTCCAGGAACTCAATCGCACTCGGTGCGTGTATCCCGTGAGAGAAGTTCGCTCATTGCCGCGGCAGCCGGTTTGTCTTCGTAGAGGATCGAGTAAACCGCGTCGATAATAGGAGTTCTGACCCCGGCACGGCGAGCGGCCTCATGGATGGAGAGCGTATTCGGAACACCTTCGGCAACCATACCCAGAGCTTGGGTCGCCTCTTCCAGCGATTTCCCCTGACCCAGCGCAAGCCCCACTCTGTGATTTCTTGAGTGCTCGGAGAAACAGGTAACGATCAGATCACCCACACCGGAAAGCCCTGAGAAAGTCTCAGCCTGCCCTCCTAACGTTGTGCCCAATCGTGTCATCTCAGCCAGCGCACGAGTCACTAGAGCAGCTACAGCATTATCCCCCAGACCCAGTCCGTGGGACATCCCGGCGGCTATCGCGTAAACATTTTTGATCGCACCACCCAGCTCTATACCCGCTATGTCACTGCTCGTGTATGGGCGAAAATGAGGAAGAGTGAAAAGCGTTTGCAGCGAGTCCGCCACATCCCCTTTTTCACATCCAATCACCGCACAGGTCGCCTGCCCTATCGCCATTTCCTCGGCATGATTCGGCCCTGATATAACGGCCACCGGGTTTCCCGGAAACACATCATTGAGGATCTCGCTCATCCGCTCACCGCTGTTCTTATCGATGCCCTTTGCACATGAAAGAACTACCACATCCTTCGTAATCCCCACCTTCGCCAACTCTTCCGCGCAAGCACGTGTCGCCGCTGTTGGAACGGCAAAAATCACCAGCGGATATTCCGTAGCCAGAGTAATTTGAGTAGCCGCACGGATATTCTCCGGCAGAGTCACACTGCTCAGATACTTGGGATTCCGATGCTCTTGATTAATACCGGCCGCGATTCTCTCGTCCCTGCCTATGACAAGAACCTCTTCCAACTGCGGCGCGATCAACACCGCCACCGCCGTCCCGAATGAACCCGAGCCTATGATTGCTGCTTTCTTGTATGTCACTGGCTTTTGAGATTTTTCTTTTTGCCCCAGACAAACTTGTCCTCGGTGCCAGCAATCAGGCGACTGATATTGGAACGATGTTTCCAAATTGCGAGAATTCCGATCAGGAGGGAGAAAAAGAACAGCGGCTTATTCCACGTCCCAGCCTCCCACAGACTGATACCGTCGTCGTTTTTATGAAATCGCGCACCTATATGGGTCAGGATTGGTAATGAAACAGCACCGACCATGCTCGCCACGGCCACATAGCGAGTGACAACAAGCGTAAGGATAAAGATCACTACCAGGATCAATACCGCCATCGGCATAAGACCGATCAGCACACCTGCCGAAGTTGCGATCCCTTTTCCACCCTTGAATCCGATCCAAGGAGAATAGTTGTGACCCAACACAGCGGCCAAAGCGGTGAGAACATGCACAAGCTGCCCCTTTAGCTGATCCGCCACATCCAGCTTCAGCGCAAGAGGCTCGAGAAATCCTAGAGGGACAACAATTCCTTTCCCTTGGATCTGCACCAGATTGATCGCCAACACTACCGGGATCAAACCCTTCAGGAGATCCAGAAACAAACAGCTGATCCCGTATTTCTTCCCGACAATTCGGAACACATTCGTCGCACCGATATTCCCGGAGCCATGCTGTCGGATATCAATCCCCTTCGCCTTTGCGATGAAAAGTCCGAAAGGAATCGAGCCCAACAGAAATGCGAATAGAGGGCAGAGCCAAAGTTGCATATAAATTAGAATGGGGACTTATTCCGCCGTCGCGCTCTCAATGACGATAGGCGTCACCGGAACATCCTGGGCACCGGTTTCGACCACCTTGATTTTGTCCACCACATCCATTCCTGCGATGACTTTTCCGAACACTGCGTAGCCACCCATACTTGGAAAATTCAAACTGTCGTTGTCCTTCACATTGATAAAAAACTGTGTTGTCGCGCTATTCGGATCGTTCGTCCGCGCCATCGCAATCGTTCCACGGTCGTTCTTCAATCCATTCTGGCTTTCATTCTTAATGCCAGCTCCAGTCGGCTTTTCCTGCAAGCCACCACCCTCTATTTTAAAACCACCACCCTGAATCATGAAACCATCGATCACGCGGTGAAAGACCGTCCCGTCATAATGCTTGCTCGCTACGTATTTGAGGAAATTATCAACTGTCACGGGAGCCTTTTCAGGATCCAGTTGGATCAGGATCTCACCCACATTCGTCTTCAGCCTTACTTTTGTAAGACCTTCTGGAACAACCGCATCAGGTGCGCCAGTAGGTTTCTCCGCATTGCAGGAGCCCAGTAAAAATAGTCCGAGGAGAAGGCTGATAGCGTGTCGTCGATTCATCGCTGAGAGGAATATCCTCACGCCGCTCCCATTGCAAGCCGACTTCCCGCAGTCTTCACCCCAAACACCATCGGCAAAACCCTGACACCCGATACCTTTAGTGCTCTTTTACAGAAACCAGCGCCCTTATGACCAAAAAATTTCGATCAATAAACCGGAGCGCCGTATTCATACTCAGCAGGAGCGTCCACTCCACCACTACTGGAATTCTCGATCTTATTTTGTCCCCATTTACTAAGGGCCTTGGTGTCTCGCCAAGCTCCGATCAGTGTGTTGCAAGAAGACAACCCGACCAAGCACGCAAGAAGCATACAAATCTTCATACGCAACTTATGCCGCATGAAGATTAATTAAGCAAACTTGAATTTCAAGTCATCCAAGGAAGCGAATCTTCCCGGGAACAGGAAGCTTCCCGGCAGCCATTGCTTCGTGCTGCTCATCTGTGCAAGCCGAGTCGATCGGAGCGTCAGGTTTCACTTCATTGTCCTGGACGACACCGTTTTCCAGCATCCATGCCTCTACTTCCTCTCCACTCACATCAGGCAGCATCGTGCCATTAACCTCCACACAAGGCGAAAGCGGCTGACCGCTCCGTTGCTCCATTTCCCACCGGAATGCGGGATTTTTGATGATATCCTTTTCTTCGAATGGCAGCTCGTACTTCCGCATGATCGCGCGGACTCCCTCGCTCCATCCACAAAACGTCTTCAAATAGGCGGTAATCTTCGGCTGTTCGTCACTCATGATGGGAACAGCATAAAAGAACACCCGGAGTTTGCAACCAGCTTCACCTGGAACCCTTGTCCATATTCCGGACAACATACCAAAGCAGCCCTGCTCCAAATAGCAGTCCCGCCACAAAAATCAGCCAAAACAGTCCGTCCACAAAACCGGGTAATTTCACATTCATCCCGAACAAGCTCCCCAGAGCCACCAAAGGCAGGAAAAAACCATTCAGAAGGCTCAGGCGAAAAAGGATTTTTTCCAACCTATACGCGGACTGGGCATGATCCTCCGCAGCCTCCGCTTGCAAGAACAAAAGCGTCTCGCGCGCATCCGCCTGCAACAACTCCGCCGCACGCTCCAATTCCCGTGCACGATCAAGCAGGAATCTGATTGCCCGATCCTCCGGCTCTTGCACCAGAGCCTGCTTCAAGGCCTCCACCAAGTTCCGGCTGCTTCGTGCGAGCGGTCCCGCCTCCCTTAATATCACGAAAATCTCACCCGCCGTCTCAGCGCCTTCCAGCTCCTCCTCGTTTTTGTCGATTACCTTTGTATACCGCTCCAGCAAGCCCTCGGCCTCATGCAGGCCCGGCTCTCCACACGGCTGAAACCAACTTCCGTTCAGCCTCCTCCAGAAAAATATCGCCTCCCGCTCCGGCACCCCTGCCTTCGGCACATCATGCAAAACAAGCAACAACTCGCTGTGCCCCACCACACATCTCTGATGCCCGGGCCTACCGCTGAGCTGTTCCCGCAGCTCCCGCTCGATCTCATAGTGCTCCGGAAGTAGAATTTTCTCTCGTAACATTTCCCAACTCCTATCCGATCACGCCTGCACGTGCAAACACTCCGTCACTGGGATCTTGAGCCTTGCCATTTGAGGAAAACGAGGCACATTTGTTACGGAAACATGAAATACTTCTTACCCCTCATTGCTGCCGCGTTCCTGCCTTCTTGCGTGACCAACAACTCTGGCTCCGACTACCTTTCAGGGATCGGTGGCCCCGTAAAAAGCCAAACAGCGTCTGGCAATGCCAATCACCCTGAACCCGCGATCCCGGACGATGTCTCCTACTGGGACGGCGATGGCATAAATGGCTCCCCATCCATCAAGATCAACCGCAGGGATCAGAAAGCTTATTTCTACAAGAGTGGGACTCTGGTCGGCATTTCCTCGATCTCCACTGGAAAAGAAGCGCACGGAACCCGAGCCGGAAGTTTCAAGATCACTCAGAAAAGCAAAAATCACAAATCATCCCTCTATGGTGTCATCAAAGACGTCGCCACCGGGCAAACGGTCAACGACGACGCAGACACCCGCAAAGACAAGCCCGGCCCAGGCCAGGTCTACTACGGTGCTCCAATGCCAAACTTCATGCGTTTCGATGGAGGAATCGGCATGCACACCGGATTCCTTCCCGGCTACGCCGCGTCACACGGCTGCGTACGCATGCCCCATCACATGTCCGAGAAATTCTTCGAGAACGTGGAAGTCGGCACTCCTGTGGTCGTGGAATAGAAGCGTAGGTTTACGAACCTGCCAAGGGCGGTGGACTTCAGTCCGCCTTCCGCAATACCCAATCCAAATATTTTCCCTCCACCCGATCCGCCGACACCCCGACAATTTCCGGCGTGTCATAAGGATGGATTTCCAACAACTGCGTTTCCAGTAGTTTGTATCCTTCCACCCCCACTTTGAAAATCGCCAGAACTTCATTCTCCGATTTTATCTCACCTTCCCACACGTAGATTGACTCTACGCTTGGCACAAGATTCACGCAGGCAGCGTAGCCGCCTGAAACCATCGCGGAGCCAGCCTCCCGCGCCTTTTCCACATCCGGAAAAGTGCAGAAAACCAGCATGATCCCGCCAGCCATCGGTTACTGCTTTGTTTTATCGAACGCCGCGTCAAACGCCACATTCGAGCTCGGGAAATCAACGTTCCTGACAAAGGCCGCAGCCTCCATGGCACCATGAACCCTGTCCATCCGGGCATCCTCCCACTCCACGGAAAGCGGCCCTGTGTAATTCAGGTCATTGAGCGCGACCATGATGTCCTCGAACTCAACATCTCCATGCCCCAGCGAACGAAAATCCCAGTAGCGCCTCGCATCTCCGAAATCCGTGCTGCCTCCGAAGACTCCCACAGTCCCATCACCATGCCCCCACCATGCGTCCTTCATGTGCACGTGATAGATTCTGGATCCCAGATCACGCAGGAACTTCACATAGTCCACACCTTGGTAACCCAGATGTGACGGATCATAGTTGAAGCCAAACCGCTTGTGGTTCTTCACCGCTTTCAGAGCCCGCTGCGAAGTCGCGATATCAAAAGCAATTTCCGTCGGATGCACCTCCAGCGCAAAATTCACATTCACCGCGTCGAAGGCATCCAGAATCGGAGTAAACCGCTTCGCGAAATCCTCAAAACCCTTCTCATAAAACTCCTGGCTCGTCGGAGGAAACGCATAGAGCGCATGCCAGGTGGACGAGCCTGTGAACCCATTCACTACCGCAGGGAAATCATCTTTCGCATTCTTCGCACGCCCTGGCTTCGCATCCAGAAACTTCCGTGCAGCCTTCCCCGTCTTGATCATCTTCCGCGCAGCGCGCTTGCGCACACCTTCCGGATCTCCATTCCCCCAGACATCGGGAGGCAATATCGCCTGATGCCTCTCGTCAATCCGGTCGCAAATAGCCTGTCCCACCAGATGACTCGAGATCGCATAACAAGTGAGCCCATGATCGGACAGCAACTCCCACTTCTCCTTCAGATAGGACTTTTTCGAAGCCGCCTGATCCACATCCAAGTGATCACCCCAACAGGCAAGCTCCAACCCGTCATAGCCCATATCAGCAGCGAGCGGCGCGAGTTTTTCAAGCGGAAGATCGGCCCATTGGCCTGTGAAAAGAGTTACTGGACGTGACATGAGATATTGTTCTTGGATTTGGATTTCGCAAGGAGCCTGTAGGATCATCACTGCTAGGAAAACATAAAAGTCTTCCAGAATACACTTATCCCATACTCATCTCTTCTAGCCAAGACGCCCTCAATCCGTGGAACAGCGGATGCACTTCAAAACCTTTTCCACCGAATGACGAAACCCACACCGGCCCCTTCACAGAGGACGTCAGAAAGATCCCCTCCGCCTTCTTCAAATCGGATTTCCCCAATGGCTTTTCATGAACTGAAATTCCCTTCGCCTTTGCCACCCGAAGGATCAACGCCCTCGTGATTCCCGCAAGACAACCACTGTCCAATCCGGGCGTGAACAGCTTGCCTCCCTTTATAAGAAAAACATTTCCCATCGCCGCCTCACACAGCTCGTCATCCGAATTGAAGAACAACATCTCATCAAACCCCTCTCTCCGCGCCAGATCCAACGCGATCAGGTGCTCCGCGTAGTTTCCCACTTTCAGCCCGCGCAATACACTTTCCTTATCCTTCCTCCACGGAGCCACGGTCACTCGCACGGCTTCGCTGAAAACGCCTACAGGAGATACCGTCATCCACGCCCACACGGATCCCGCGTCCAGCTCGTTCATCGGCCCCTCCCCCATGCTCAGGGCAAACCTGATTCGCGCCAAACCTTTCTCCAAACCATTCCTGCGTAGCAGCTCTTCCATCGCAGCCTTCAAGCCCTCGTCCGCCAGCTCCACACTCATTACCCCCAGCCTCTCCAGTCCGCCGCGCAGCCTTTCCAGGTGCTCGCCCAAAAGCCGCACACACCCGTCAACAGCAAGGAGCGTCTCAAAAAAAGTAAGTCCATGGCAAAGGCCACGATCAAAAGGAGAAATCCTGAATTCTTTTTCGTCCAGAAACTTTCCATCATGCCACACAATTGCCATGTAGTAATTAGACAAGCAGTGGGAACCTTCGCAAGGCTTGAGCACAGTTTCCACAAAATCCTCGGAACGCTCAATCTATGCAAAAAAAGAAGCGGCCCGACCGATTATCCCCGGGAAAAACCCAAAAACCCAAAGGGACGTTCAGTCGAACCGCCTTGTCTTGCGACAGGGATTAATTAACTCGGATTTTAAATTCCGTCAATGCTTTTCGTGAAAAAAA
>JBPOGC010000059.1:0-15970 GCA_051251795.1 Luteolibacter sp.
CCTTTGGCGGTTTTCCTTTTTCTCGGATCTACTGGTGTGGGGAAGACGGAGACGGTGCGTGTGCTTTCCGAGGCGATTTTGGGGAGTGTGGATGAGCTGTGCCGGATAGATATGAATACGCTGGCACAGGAGCATTATGCGGCGGCAATCACAGGTGCGCCGCCGGGGTATGTGGGTAGCAAGGAGAACCACTCGTTGTTTGATTTTGAAAAAGTGGAGGGGAGTTATGGGAAGCCGGGGATTGTGCTTTTCGATGAGATCGAGAAGGCGGACAAGCAGGTTGCCAGGACTTTGCTGAATGTCTTGGACTCGGGGGTTCTGGAACTTTCCTCTGGGAACAGGCGGTTGAGTTTTGCGAATGCGATGATCTTTATGACCAGCAATGAGGGGGCGGGGGAGTTGCAGAGGTATCGGGAGAAGTTCGATACGGGCTGGAGGAAATGGGTTGGGAAGAAGCTGTCGAAAGTGAAGGAGAGGGAGATTTTGAATCGGGCGTTACGGGCGAAGTTTGATCCGGAGTTTCTTAATCGGATTGATAGGGTGGTACACTTTGAACCATTGGGTGAGAGTTTCCTGGATCAGATTTTGGAAGTGGAACTGGAGATGTTGGAGAAGAGGTTGTCTAAGTTCCAAGTCGGGCTGGAGGTGGATGAGGCTGCGCGGGAGTTTTTAACTCAAGGCCATGATACGAGGTATGGGGCGCGGCATTTACGGAGGAGAATCAGGCAACATCTGGAGCCGAAGTTGGCGCGGGTGCTGAATGGGGATGGTGGGGTGAAGGTTTTGCGAGTGGGGTGTGAGGGGGAGTGTCTGGTTGTTAGCTATGGCTAGGAGGCTTTGGATTGTTTTTTTTACCGCCAAGTTCGCTAAGTGCGCCAAGTTTCTTCTGTTGTGGTTTTCATGGTCAGGAATATGAAACGTGAGATTCTGGTTTCAGGTTTGGTGTCTTTTGCGAGACTGTTGGTTATGAAATGTAAGACACCGATGTTGGCTGGGTTCGTGATGGCTTTGTTTGTTGTCTCGTGTGCGAGCGACAAGAAGGTATCGCCGTATTATGATTTTAATCCTGAGATTGCGGGCGAGCCCAACCTTGTGGAGGACGCCATGTTCCATGCCGATAAGATCGGAGGTCTGGTGGGAAGTTCGGCAAGTCGGGAGAGGGCTGAGGCGGTGATGAGCAACAATCAGCCTGAGGAGGATATGGGGACGTTCCGACGGATGAAGGGGGAAGCCGACCTGAATGACGTGCTGAAAGATTTCCACCGATTTCCGGAGAGGTATTCGACCGCTTTTCGTAAGATCCGGAAGTATCCTGATGCCACGTTTATCGGATTGGGAGACGATGCTTACTGTGTTCTGTATTTTGAGAACGATGTGATCGTGGACGGCCAGCTTCTGTGAGCCTCAGGCTTTGCTGAATTCGTTCAGGATGGCGGTATGGATGTCGGGGGCGGAGTGGATTTTTTTGTTGGTGCCGATCAGGACTGGCTTTTCGGAGTCGGGGACTTGGTCGCGGCCGTGGGAACCTTTCACGAGGGTTGCGTCGAGGGGTATGACGGCGAGGAGGGAGCGGATCTTTAGTTTCTTTTTTAGGAGGAACTTTGCGATCTTTAGCTTTGGGGATTTGATGGCGGGATCGATGAAGAGTTCGCAGGGGTCATAGCCTGGCTTGCGGTGGATATCGATGGTGGTGGCGAAGTCGGGGGCTTTTGTGTTGTCGTTCCAGTAGTAGTAGGTGAACCAGGCGTTTGGTTTTGAAATGGCGATCAGGTTGCCGGAACGGGGGTGGTTCTGGGTGCGGATTTCGTCGATGCCAGGGGTGTTCTCCAAGAGGGATTGTAATTCTTCGGTGACGGAGGGGTCGTTGATGTAGATGTGGGCGACCTGGTGGTCTGCCACGGCGAAGGCTTTTGATCCGCCGGGGTCGAGGGTTTCGCGACCGAGTTCGTCTTTTATGGAGAGCCAGCCTTTTTCGCGGAAGAGGCGGTTCAGGTGGATAGGCTGGTCTACGGGGGAGATGCCGTATTCGGAAAGGAGGAGGACTTTTATGTTACGAGACTCGTAGTAGGTGATGAGGTCTGTAACTACGCGGTCGATCGCCTCGAGTTCTTTGGGGATGTTTTCTGAAGTGGGGCCTTCTTTTTGGAGGCAGTAGTCCAGGTGTGGGAGGTAGACCAGGGAGAGGGTGGGCTGGTGTTTTTTCTCTACCCATTTCGCGGAGGCGGCGATCCATTCAGAGGAGCCGATGCCGGCGGCTGGGCCCCAGAAGGCGGGGAAGGGGAAGTTTCCGAGATCCGTTTTCAGCTCATCGCGCATGGACATGGGCTGGGTGTGTATGTCGAAGTGCTTTGAGCCGTCCGCCGGGTAGAGGGGGCGGGGGGTGATGGTGTAGTCCGCGGTGGAGTGCATGTTATACCACCAGAAGAGCTTGGCACAGGTGAAGCCGGGGACGGTTTTGCGTAGGGTGTCCCAGATTTTCTCGCCGTGGACGATGTGGTTGGATTGCTTCCAGAAGCGGACTTCGGCGGTCTCTCGGTCATACCAGCCGTTTGCGACGATGCCGTGCTTTTTAGGCGGGGTGCCGGTGAGGATGGAGGATTGGGCGGTGGTGGTGAGGGCGGGGAAGGCGGGGGTGTAGGTCTGGAGGCCGGTCTTTTCCGCGAAGGCGGAGATGCCGGGGGTGTGCCTGCCGATGAGGGAGGTGGAGAGGCCGACGATGTTGAGGACTGCTAGGCGCATTTAATTTTTAACCTTCAGCTTTCAAATATCAAGGGGGTGCTCGGTTTGAGTGCTAGGAAGTGTGTTTTACAAAGTGGTCTCGGTGCCTAGTTTGGCTATGGTGGTTTTTTGACCTAATTCTTCGAGCGAGATTTTTAGGATCTCTGAAGATTTTTCCTCGCCGTGGACTAGGTAGGTGTGGGTTTTGGAGCCGGTAATGCGGTTGTAGTAATCGAGTAGTTCGGAGTGGTCTGCGTGACCTGAGAAGGAATCCACGGCTTCGATTTTTGCTTTCACTTCAAAGGGGTCTCCGAAGATGTTGACCTCTTTTTTGCCATCGCGGATTTTCCTGCCTAGGGTGCCTTCGGCGCAGTAGCCGACGAAGAGGATGGTGTTCTTTTCGTCACCGATGTTGTTGCGAAGGTGGTGGAGGATGCGGCCTGCCTCGCACATGCCGGAGGCTGAGATGATGATGGCTACGCCTTCGATTTCGTTGAGGGCTTTGGAGCCGTTTACGGAGCGGACGAGGCTGAGGCTTTCGAAGCCGAAGGGGTTTTGTTTTTCGAAGAGGGATTGGTAGACTTCTTCGTTAAACGAGTCCGGGTGGAGGCGGTAGATTTCGGTGGCGCTTACGGCGAGTGGTGAGTCCACATAGACTGGGATGGTGGGGATTTCCTTGTTCTGGAACATCTCGTTGAGGATGTGGAGGACTCCCTGGGTACGCTCTACGGCGAAGGCGGGGATGATGATTTTCCCGCCGCGTTTGATGGCGTCTTTGAGGACTTTTCCGAAGTGCTCTCCGATACCGGGTGGGGCTACGTGCTCGCGGCCTCCGTAGGTGGACTCCATGAGGAGGAAGTCGACGTTTTCCACTGGGACGGGGTTGCGGAGGACTTCGCTGTCGCCGCGGCCTACGTCTCCGGAGAAGAGGAAGCGTTTTTGTTTTCCGTCTTCCTGGTCGGTGATGTCGAGGATGACCTGGGCGGAGCCGAGGATGTGGCCTGCATCGACGAAGGTGAGGGTGACTCCGTCCGAGATGTGGAGGGGGCGGTCGTAGCTGAGGGTTACGAACTGGCGGAGGCATTTTTCGGCGTCCTGCTCGTTGTAGAGGGGTTCCACGGGATCGAGTTTTTTCTTGGCGCGGCGTTTATTGAGCCACTGTATATCATACTCCTGGATGCGGGCGGAGTCGCGCAGCATGATCTGGCAGAGATCGCGGGTGGCGTGGGTGGTGTAGATGGTGCCTGTGAAGCCTTTTCTGGAGAGGTTGGGGAGGTTTCCGGAATGGTCTATGTGGGCGTGGGAGAGAACTACTGTGTCTATGGTAGCTGGATCGAAGTGGGGGAAGCGGCAGTTGACCTCGTAGGCGTCTTTGCGGCGGCCTTGGTAGAGCCCGCAATCGAGGAGGATGCGTTTGCCGTTTACTTCGAGAAGGTGCTGGGAACCGGTGGTGGTGCCAGCTGCGCCACAGAATTTGAGTTTCATGAACTCTATTCTCTTCGGTGTGGGAGGGGAGGCAAGGGGGAAAGTTTACGGTGTTTGGGTGTGGGGCTTGGTATTTGGGCTTGGGTTGTTGGGTGAGGTGAAGCTCGCGGTTTGAGCTTGGGGGGTGAGGCTTTGAACTGCGATGGGAGGGAAGCGAACTTGGACGAACTGACTCATCAAAATCAATGAGTCAAAAGACATGTAAGCTGGGGATGTGAAGCCGGCCGAAGACCGGCTCTCCGTTATTGCTTGGGTTGTCGCGATTTCGGAATCGCGGTTCCTTTCCTATTGGTTAAGGAAGGCGGTGAGGGGGGAGGTGGGGTTGGCTGTCGGGGAGGGTTGTGGGAGGCCTTGGGTGAAGGCTGTGCGGCCGGCTTCGACGGCTTTTTTGAAGGCGATGGCCATTTCCGAGGGATTGTTGGCGATGGCGATGGCGGTGTTCACGAGGACTGCATCGGCGCCTAGTTCCATGGCTTCCGCTGCGTGGGAGGGGGCTCCGATGCCTGCATCGACTACGACGGGGACGGTGGCCTGGGCGATGATGATCTCGATCTGGTCACGGGTGGTGAGGCCTTTGTTTGAGCCGATGGGGGAGCCGAGTGGCATGACGGTGGCGCAGCCTGCTTCCTGGAGGCGTTTTGCGAGGACTGGATCCGCGTTGATGTATGGGAGGACGGTGAAGCCTTCCTTTACGAGGGTTTCGGCGGCTTTGAGGGTCTCGATTGGATCGGGGAGGAGGTAGGTGGGATCCGGGTGGATCTCGAGTTTGATCCATTTCGGGAGGCCTGCGGTGTGTGCGAGTCTGGCGAGGCGGACGGCTTCCTCGGCGTTCATGGCTCCGCTGGTGTTGGCGAGGAGGAGATATTTCTCGGGGTCGACAAAATCGAGGATGTTGGCGAACTGGTCTTTGTTTCCTGAGAGATCCGCGCGGCGGAGGGCTACGGTGACGATTTCGGTTCCGGATGCGGCGAGGGCGTCGCGCATGGATTCGTTGGATGGAAATTTCCCGGTGCCTAGGAAAAGGCGGGAGGAGAAGGTGCGGTTGGCGATTGTGAGCATGGTGGGAGGTGCCTAGTTAGCAGTGATTTGAGATGTGGGGAAGACCGGGGTTGGGGAAAGAATTCCGAACCACGGAATACACGGAGGACACGGAAGCTGGGGTTGTGTTTCTGGGAACCACGAATCGGACGAATCCAACGAATCTTTTTTTGGGTTCCCTTCCTTGGCAGGGTGGAGCCTACGCTCCGGTTTCTTTGGTTAACCAGTGCTGGAAGGATTGGTGGTTTTGGATTTCGTATTGGTGGGTTTTGAAGCCAAGGTCTTTGCCGGTTTGGATGTTGGCGGGGAGGTCGTCTATGTAGAGGGTGTTGGAGGGGGTGAGGTTGTATTTCTCGGTGGCGTGGTGGTAGATGGCGGGGTCTGGTTTTATGGCTCCGGCCTGGTAGGAGAGGATTTTTCCTTGGAAGAGGTTGAACTGAGGGAAGTTCTCGAAGAGCCAGGGGGCGTGGAGGGAGTTGATGTTTGAAAAGAGGATTAGGCGGTGACCTGTTTTGCGGAGTTTCTCGATGGTTTCCCACATGGGGAGGTTTGGGGTGAAGATGTTGCACCAGGCGGCTTGGAATTGTGCAGGGGTGGCGGTGCTGCCCATGGTTTTGAGGGCCCAGGTGGTGTAGTCGTCTGCGGAGATGAGGCCTGTTTCGAATTCGTCTTTTTTCTCAATGAGCTTTGCGAGGGTGGTGTGTGGATTTGGGTGATCCGGGGGCAAGAGGGTGGCGAGGGAGGGCTCGAAGTTGAAGTCGAGGAGGACTTTTCCGAGGTCGAAGAGGAAGTCGGGCATATGTTCGGGAAACTTTAAAACCTCAATGAAGAGGTCAAATGTGGGTGAGGATGAAGTCCGCGGCGGCGATGGAGCCGTCATTGCGGTTGTGAGTGGCGAGGGCGGTTTTCATGGCGCGCCATTTCCTGGCGTTGTTTGCAAGGAGGTTTGAGATGGAGGCTTTGAGGTCTTCCGGGGTTTCCGCGAGGTCTCCGGCTCCGAGTTGCTGGAGGAGTTTGAGATTTCCTTCTTCCTGGCCGGGGACGAGGTGGTGGATGAGCATGGGGCAGCGTGCGGCGATGGCTTCGTGGACGGTGGCTCCGCCTGCTTTTCCGATGACGAGGTGGTGTTTGTTGAGGAGGGTGGGGACTTTTTTCGTCCAGCCAAGGAGGTGGACGCGGCCGGGGTAGGCGGCTTTGAGCTCGCGGGCGTTTTTCTGGAGGGCGCGGAAATTTTTCCCCATGACGATGGTGAGGTGGACGTCCGGGGAGGCATCCAGGATGGCGCGGCCGTGGCGGCGGATGTGCGGCCTGCGGGCGGTGGCGAAGTATAGGACTTTAAATGGTGTGGTTGGCGCGTCCGCTGAAATGGGTGTGAGGGTGGTGAAGGCCGGGTTTACGGGGAAGCCGGTGTGGATGATTTTTTCCTCGGGTATGCCCCAGCAGCGCATGATCTCCAGGGTGGTCTGGTCTGTGACCAGGAAGTAGTCGGTGGGGGCGCGTAGCCAGGAGGCGTTGATCTCGATGGAGTCTGTGACGACTGTGAAAACAGGGAGGCGGCGGGATGTTTCGTTAAAAATGCGGTGTAGGAAGTAGGGGTAGATGGGGTAGGTGCTAACGATGGCGGTGGGATCGTAGGTCTCAATGAGCTGGGCAAGGTAGTTTTCAGGCGGGCGCATGAAGGGGAGGCCGGGTTGTGAGAAGTCGCATTTGTCAGTGGCGATGTAGATTTGCTCCCAGATTTTCGGGAAACTGGTGGTGACCAGGCGGTAGCCCCATTGGGTTACGGCAGTGGAATGTGGTGCGGAGAGGAGGCAGGGATCGACGACACTGGTTTCCGCCCCGGCAGCGTCCAGGGCAAGGGCGAGGTTCCTTGCTGCGCTGTTGTGACCTTCCCCGAAGGCGGCGGTGGTGATGAGGATTCGGGAAGGGGAGGTCATGGAGAAACTGGCTTGTGGCAAGTTTACGCGAGAGTGTGGTGTTGCGTCGATGGGGTTTTCTGCTTTCGTAGCGTTGCGGATGGCAAAGGAAAAGGACAAGGAAAAGATGACGCTGCGACCTGTAGAGGAGGAGGTGGTACGTCTGCACAAGGAGGGTGTGGAAGAGGTGGAAGAAGCCCAACCGGTGAAAGTGGGGAATAAGTCCACTGATGAGAGGAAATCTGACCCAAGGAGTAAGCAGAATCTGAAGAAGCGTTCGCAGGAACCGGATCTGGATGATCTGATTGAGCAGAATACGGATCCGGAGAATGAGATCGAGGAGGGCTGGTCTGATTCCGGTGTGAGGAGACTGCCGTGGGGGTGGGCGGGGTTGATTGCACTTGTGTTTATTTCGGGAATCCTTTGGTCGCTTTTCCAAGTGGGTGGATCATCGGATAAAAATGAAAAAATCGCGGATGAGGCGAAGACGATCATCGAGGACGACATGGAGGAGATTCTGGAGGCGGAAAATATGATTGAGAATATCGAGAAGGCCGTGGGCAGTTTCTTTGATTCGAGATCCCTGGATGAAATGAAGATGTATGTAAGGGATGCCGAATCGGTAGGCGCGCTGATGGACGACTACTACGGAGATGAAGTGACGTTCAATCCGGTGGATACGGATATTACTTCGTTTGATCCGTTGACTATCGGGATGTCGGCGAAATTTTGGGTGATTGGCTTTTTGAAATCCACCGGGGAGAAGGGTCAGCTGCTGGTGGAGGTCGAGTCGGACAGCGAAGTGAAAGTGGATTGGGAGACATATGTCTGCTACCAGCCGATGGCTTGGGATGATTTTGCGCTGGAACGACCGGAGGGTTTTGTAGGGGATTTCCGTGTTTATGTGGATAAGGATCACTTTTACAATCACGAGTTCGCGGACTCTGGCGAGTGGCTTTCTTTCCGGCTCACAACTCTTGGTTCTGATGAGGTTTTGACTGGATATGTCACGGTGGAGAATCTACTGGGACAGCGAATGACCGAGCTGATCGAAGAGAACCGCAGGGGGCAGACCTCCATGATATTGAGGCTTCGGATACCTGAAGGTGTTCGATCGAAGCACGGGGTGGTTATCGAGAAGTTTCTAAATCCTTCATGGCTATATATTGATCCTCCAGAGGTGAGGAAGCCATGAGCGAAGTGACTGGTAAAGTGAAAGTGAAAGATCGTGGATGTGTGGGATTCTTCGGAGTCCTGGGTGGAGTTGGATTGTTTTTTGTTTTCCAGTATGGAGTGGCGCTGATGCGGCTGACGGCGAAATCCGAGGGGATGGAGAATAAGTTCAGCGTGCTGGCGAAGGACAAGTATATGGGATTTCTGGTGTGGCAGAATGTGTATGTGCTGGTGGCTTACGTAATTCTGGCGGTGCTGTTCTCTTTGGTGTTGATGCCTTTTGTGAAGCTTGCCTGTGAGAGGTGGAAGCTCAGGGCGAAGCGATGGGTGATTGGCCTGGGATTGGCTGGAGCGTTTCTAATACACGGTTTTTTTACGCTGAGGCTGGTGCAGACGAGGCCTTATTTCCTGGATGACGCGAAGTTTGGCTACTGGTATTACGAGATTATCAATGTGGTGCCGGATGTGATGAAGCCGGTTGTGTTTTTCCTTTTGTTCACTGTAATTCCGCTGCTGGTGGTGGGGTATGTGCTGGTTTGGTATTTGCGTTTCTCTGGAGCCCTGGGAAGGGGGCTGGTGGCTTGTTTGTTGGTGGTTGTGGCTTGTTTGATTTTCTGGAAAAGCTCGGGTGGGAGAAGTGATGAGGCTGAAACGACAGGGATGGAGGGCAGGCCGAATATTTTGGTGATCGGCTCGGATTCGCTGCGTGGGGACAAGCTGGGCTACGCGGGGTATGTGCCGAGGAGGACGGACGGGCTGGCGGCGGGTGGGGTCTCGCCACGGATCGATAAACTGGCCGGGCGGTCGGTTGATTTTGCAAATTGCTATACTCCGATTGCTTCCACGCTGGAGTCGGGAACGTCGTTCATGACTTCCGAGTATCCGCAGAGCCATGGGTTCCGGCATATGTATCCTAGCGCGCAGCGTGTGGCGGAGACGAAGGGTAAGATTTTGCCACTGGCGACAGTCTTGAAAAACGAGGGCTACGATACGGCGGTTTTCGGGGACTGGTGTGCGGGGTATTTCGAGCTGATGCCGCTGGGTTTCGAGCATGTTTCTGTATCGAGTTTTGATAATTTCCAGATCTATATGAGTCAGGCTGTGGTGATGGCCCATTTCGTGGTGCCGCTGTATTTCGATCATCCGTTGGGGTATGCGATTTTCCCTCAATTGGGTTCTTTCGCTCAGTTTGTGACTCCTGATGTGGTGACTGACAGGGTGGAGAAGCGGCTGGCTGGAGTGGCGGGGCGGAAGAAGCCGTTTTTCTGGCATGTGTTCTACTCGTGCAACCATCTGCCGTATCGGAATCCGGAGCCGTATTCGAGTATGTTTACCGACCCGGGGTATGAGGGGGTGAACAAGAACGGTGTGGACTTTGATATCGATTCGTTCATCGGAGGGACGGACTTAGAGAACAAATGGAAGGCTCTGCCAAAGAAGGAAATCCGGCAGATACGGGATCTCTACGACGGGTGCACGAGGCAGTTTGACGACAACGTGGGGAGGATGCTGGATGCGCTGGAGAAGAACGGGCTGGCGGAAAATACTATTGTCATAGTAACTGCGGATCACGGGGACAATCTCTACGAGGAGGGTGTGACACTGGGGCACGGGCTGACCTTTAACGGGGGGATGCAGGCGAACCATGTGCCGATGCTGGTGCATGTGCCTGGGGTGGAGGCTTCAACATTCAAGGAGCATGTTCGAATTATCGATGTGGCGCCAACCCTGGCTGATCTGGTGGGTGTGGAGAAACCGAAGGTTTGGGAGGGGACGAGTGTGGCGGGCTGGATTGATGGAAGCGAAGAACCGAGGAGTCTGCCTTTTTACGGGGAGACGGGGTTTCCGTTCATCCAGTTCCGGGTGGAGGGTGTGGTGAGGCCGGAGCTGCCGCCGATGGATGGGATGACTAGGATCGATGACTCGTTCAATTACCAGTTTGTCCTGAAAGAGGAGTATGAGGAGCCACTGGTGGATGCGAAGCAGAGGTGTCTGATGACAGATGGGTGGAAGATGATCTGTACGCCGATGAAGGGTGGCGGGAGGCACTTCGGGTTGTTTGCGAGGGGGGAAGGTGCTGATGTGGGATTGGATGTTTCGCAGGGGAATCCGGAGGTGCTTGGAATTATGAAGGCGGCGTTGGAGAGGTGGATGGATGAGGGGGTGGAGACGCTGGATTTGGAGTTGCCTGGTTCCAAGTCCAAGTGAAGGGGGATCGGTTTGGGGAAGATTTTAAACCACAATGGGAGTGAAACGGACATGGACGAACTGACTAATTAAATCAATGAGTCAAAATACACTGAATCTTGGGTTGTATGTGTTTGGAACCACGAATCTCACGAATCCAACGAATCTCTTTTTGGATGAATAGTTTATGCCATGAGGGATTCGATTTCGTCTGGGTCTAGGGGGATGGTGGCCATTAGATCGGTGTTTTTTGTTTTGCCGATGAGGTAGTTGTTTTCGAGGCGGATGCCGATGTTTTCAGCGGGGATGTAGATGCCGGGCTCTATGGTGAAGAGCATTCCTTCGGTTACGGGTTGGGTGAGTATGGAGACGTCGTGGACGTCGAGTCCCAGATGGTGGGAGGTGCCGTGCATGAAGTGTTTTTTGACGAGGGGCTTGGAGTCGTCCTGGGCTGCCGCGTCATCCTCGGTGATGAGATCAAGGGAGATGAGGGCTTTCTCCATTTCCGCGAGGACTTGCTTCTGGTAGTCCGCGATGAGGATACCCGGGCGGAGGATGCTTTCCGCGAAGCGCATGACTGTGAGGACGGCATCATAGACTTGGCGCTGGCGGGGGGTGAATCTTCCGGAGACGGGGATGGTGCGGGTCATGTCCGAGTTCCATCCGGCGTATTCCGCTCCTACGTCGAGAAGGAGAAGGTCGCCGTCCTTTAGTGGCTGGTCATTAGCGATGTAGTGGAGGACGCAGGTGTTTGCCCCGCCGGCGATGATGGGGGTGTAGGCGAAGCCCCGGGAGCCGGAGCGGATGAACTCGTGGATGAATTCCGCTTCGAGTTCCCATTCGCCGATGCCTGGCTTTACGAGTGGGAGGATGCGGCGGAGGCCTGCTTCGGTGATTTTGCAGGCTTTTTTTGTGAAGGTGATTTCTTCTTCGGATTTAATGGAGCGGAGCTGGTAGACGAGTGGTGCTAGGCGCTGGTAGTTGTGAAGTGGGAAGCGTGCTTTGCATTCCTTGATGAAGCGGTCGTTGCGTGTCTCGACGGTGGTGCTGGAGCGGAGGTGCTCGTTGGTGGTGAGGAAGAGGGTTCCGGCCTGAAGGGCTAGGCGGTTGAGGGTGGTGTCGAATGCGGAAATCCATTCGATGCGGGGGATGCCGGTGCGCTCTTTTGCCTGTTCCTTGGATAGTTTCGCTCCCTCCCAGACGGCTATGGTTTTGTTAGTTTCGCGAAGAAAGAGGATCTCCCTGTCCTTGGGATCGTGAGCGGTGGGGAAGAGGAGAAGGATGGTTTCTTCCTGTGCGACGCCGGTGAGGTAGAAGAGATCGTTGTTCTGCTTGAAGGGCAGGGTGGCGTCGGCGTTGGCGGGGTAGATGTCGTTGGACTGTACGACGGCGAGGGCACCCGGGGGGAGGAGTGCGGCGAGGTTTTTCCGATGTGATTCGAAGAGTCCGGCTGATGGGGTTTCGGTGCGCATTTGTGTGGATGTTACGGCTTGGGTGGAAAGAGCCAAGCCCGGGCTCGTATGAATGAGCATGGTGCCATTATTTGGGTTGTACGTTGTTTGGGATCAGATTTTTCCACTGGGATGGGAGCAAGGAATGTTGTTGGTCGCTTGCAATGGAGCTTTCCGACGGGCAACTTCCGTGGAGAAGATATGGATTTTTTTGGAAAGGAAATGACGGCGTTGAAAATCTGCGGTGTGCGCACGCTTGAAGATGCGGAACGTTTGGTGGAGCTGGGTGTGGATGCGGTGGGTTTCAATTTCTGGCCGAAATCGAAACGTTACATCGCTGCGGAGGAAGGGTCGTGGATGAAGGGGCTTGCAGGAAGTATTCTGCGGGTGGGGGTTTTTGTGAACGAGGGTTCTGATTTGCCTTTCCGACTATACGGGGAGGGGATGATTGACGTCGTGCAGCTTCATGGTGATGAGCCGGTGGAGGTGGTGAGGCGTTTTTCTGATGCGGGAATTCCTGTGATCAAGGCTCTGGGAGTAAAAGATGTGGATGATGTGGCGGGTGCGGGTGCTTATGGTGGGAGTGGGGTTTTGCTGGATGCCCATGCGCCGGAGGTTTTCGGGGGGACGGGTAAGACGTTTGATTGGTCGTTGGCTCTGAAATTTAAAAAGGCGTTTCCGGATATGCCGATGATCCTGGCGGGGGGGATCACTCCATTGAACGCGGGTGATGCGGTAAGGGAGGTGCGGCCGGCGGCGTTGGATGTTGCCTCGGGGGCTGAGATCGAGCCGGGGGTGAAGGACTTTGAAAAGGTAGAGTTGCTTTTGGCTGCGTGCAGGCAAGGGGGTGTGGCGTGATTACGGATTCGCATTGTCATTTGGCCTCGGGGCGTTTCTCAGATGAGGAGTTGGGGGAGGTTCTGGAGAGGGCGGATGAGGCCGGTGTGAAGCGTATGGTGACGCTGGCAACTTGCCTGGAGGATCTGGATAGAAATCTTGAGATTGCCAATGATCCGAGGGTGATGGCGGCGATAGGGATTCATCCCTGTGATGTGCATGATGCTCCGGATGATGCAGTGGAGGTGATTGCGAAGTATGTAGGTGATAAGCGGGTTTGTGCGATAGGGGAGACGGGTCTGGACTATTTTCATCCGGCTCCAAATGGCTGGAGTGAGGATGATTTCCGGGGGCGGCAGAGAGATTTTTTACGTCAGCATTTCGAGCTGGCGGCATCGGCCGGGCTGAATGTGGTGATCCATACGAGGGACAAGGAAGGAAGTGGTTCGTTTGAAGACGCGGTGGGGATCTATGCTGATTTTTCAGACCGGGTGAAGGCGGTTTTCCACTGTTTTATTTCGGACTGGGAGATGGGAGAGCGGGTGATTGCCATGGGAGGCTTGGTATCTTTCGGCGGGGTGGCGACTTTCAAGAAGGCGGAGGTGGTGAAGGACGCGGTGAGAAAGTGTCCTGCGGGGAGCTTTATGCTGGAGACGGATTCTCCGTATCTCGCACCCGAGCCGATGAGGGGGAAACGAAACGAACCGGCTTTTGCGATGCATACTGCGAAGCTAGTAGCAGAGCTTCGTGGAGAGACGCTGGAGGAGTTGACGAGGCATACGGAGGGGGCTGTTGCAAAATTTTTTCGTATGAAAAATGATTGGTCTTGAACGAAACGCTTCTTCAACGTCGTTTGGTTATGTGAATAGTTTCGGAACGCGTTCCGTCTCTCGTTAAACAACTCAGCAAGATTCCTATTTATGAAACCGTTTATTTTTCTTCCAATCCTCGCTTTGCCAGTCCTGGTCGTTTCCTGCGCGCAGTCTTCTTCCACTGGAGATTACGATGTTTCCAATCCATACGCGGCACCAGAATACGGTGATAACGGAGCGGTCACTCCATCTGCACAGGCGAACGTGAACCCTCCTTATAACGCTCCGGCGAATAACTCCCCGGCTGCGTATGACGCCCCGGCCGTGTATGAAGAGCCTGCGGCGACCACTTCGACATCGTCTTCGAAAGTCCACACTGTTGTCCGAGGGGATACGCTTTGGGGGCTGAGCAAGGAGTATGGTGTTTCGGTTGATTCCATCAAGCAGGCGAACGGCCTTACCTCTGACGTGGCGGTGCTTGGAGCGAATTTACAAATCCCTGCCCAGTAAAACGTGTTTTTCCTACGTGTTCCCATAGTGATTCTGGCAGGGAGTTCCCTTGCCTTCGGCCAACTCCAAGATATGCAGGAAGGCGGTATGACGCCCAAGGAAGATGCGGTGGAGCAATTGCTCTCAGAACGGGAGTCCCAGGAAGCATTCGACCGGGAGGTGATCGAGGCGCGGAAGCTGGGAGTTGCCGAGCAGGTGATCCTGGAGGCCAAGTTTCTCTTTCATGTGGATCGTGCCGAGGATGATCTGATTGCTGCTCTGTTGCCGGATTTTTTGGAGAGAAAGGATAAATTTGATCTTCAGGAATCTGAGATTTTTGGGAGTGTGGACGACTGGATGGCGGTAACCGAGTATGTGCAGGCACTGGCAGCTCTGGGAAAAGGTGACAAGGACGCTTTCAAAACACACATCACGGAAGCCTTCTGGTTAAGTCCCAGACAAGGGGCTGCTTTTGCTCCGCATATTGACCGCATTCGTCTGATGGACGCGATGAAGGCAGTTCGGCTTGATTTCAAAAAGTCTTATTCGGATATACTTGGAGAGGGTTCCGTAGAATTGGGAGATGTGATGGGTGACAAGAGAGGATTGTTACTGCATTTCTGGTCTCCATGGAGCCGGGAGTGCGAGGCTACATTGAGCGATTTTTTTGTTACCGCCGATTTCCTGGTATCCAAGGAGGTGGCTGTGGTTTCCGTATTGCCTGAGACTTCTGAAAAGGTGAAGGGTGATGCAAAGAAAATGCTATTGGATACAGGGAGGAAAATTCCGGGTGTTTGGATTGCCGATACTGAGAAGGTTCCTGTTAGTACGAAGCTGAAAGTGCAGAGTGTTCCGACTGTTGTTTTGATATCGAAGGAAGGTGGCATCTTGTTCAACGGTCATCCTACTGATGAAAATTTCTGGAAAGCTCTGGAAGGGATCAATGAAGAGATCACCAGGCCGGAAGCACGCGAGTAGTGGCGGTAAGCTGTATGTGAACTAAGGGCCGGGTAGTACTGCCGATGCAGTAATGGGATGTCTGATGAAAATTTCTTTTTAAAGTTTAAATATTTTAACTTGACGGAAATGTGAAATACTATTTCTATCGTAATCAAGAAACGAAAGTTACTTAACTTATGGCACAGCCTTCCCATCCATCAAACCTAGAGCTTCAGGCATTGTCCGTTCTCTGGTATCAAGGTGCATCTACTGTGAACGACGTACATGATTCCCTCCCTGATGGCAGGGAGCGAGCCTACACTACCGTTCTTTCCGTTATGCAGAGTCTGGAGCGGAAGAAGCTCGTAAACCGTGCGCGCTCAGGTAGAGCTCATGTTTATACTGCGGCTTTCCCCAAGGGAATCATCGTGAAACGTGTCACGGATGATTTTGTGACAAATACTTTTGGAGGACGTCTCGCTGAGGCTGTTCTCGCAACCCTCTCCGCCGGAAACTTGACACCGGATGAGAAAACCAACATCGAACGCGAACTCCAACGACATAAAACTATGGCTGCAAAAAAATCAGCAAAGAAGGGCGCGGCTAAGGCCGCGAAGAAAGCCGTGAAAAAGGGTGCAAAGAAGGCAGCAGCGAAAAAAGCTGTAGCCAAAAAGGCAGCCAAGAAAGCGGCAAAGAAAATCTCAGTAAAAAAGACTGCCAAGAAGGTGGTGAAAAAAGCTGCGAAAAAGGCTGCTAAGAAAACCGTGAAAAAAGCAGCAAAAAAGACTGCCAAGAAAGCGGCGAAAAAAACCGTAAAGAAAGCGGCGAAAAAAGGAGCAAAGAAAGCAGCTAAGAAGACCGTGAAAAAGGCGGTAAAGAAGGCGGCTAAAAAAGCTCCGAAGAAAAAAGTAGCCAAGAAGGCGAC
>JBPOGC010000006.1:0-35042 GCA_051251795.1 Luteolibacter sp.
GTCGACGGGCGGAACCTAGTCCAAACACACCCGAAACGTCAATACGTTTCGTCATGTTTTTCAGGTTTTTTTTGATTATCTCACAAGTCACAGATTATGAATGAGTTACAAAATGAAAAATCGATGCGGATTTTCACAATCGGAACATTGCAGATCAAATCTGGGAAGCATTCATCAACCCAGATGGAAAAACCAAGCTGAAACCTACTAGATACCCAGTAGATCATCTAAAACAAAGCTCTCCAAATGGAGGCCAATCATCCCAGACTAAACTGTCTCGCCAACGAGAAGCTCCTGAACCCTGCCAATGATGACATCTGCAAGGTTGTCCTCACCTTCTTCACGAAGGAAATCGCAATAGTTCGAAACAACAGCCTCAAGATCAGCCGAATATTCAACACCCAGGGATTCAAACCCAGCAAGAGCCTTCTCGAAATGCCTCCGTGCCCATGCCTTGTCACCAGTCTTTAAAAGAGCTAGCGCCAGGTTATTGTGTGACTGGGCTGTATCAGGATGACTTTCCCCGAAAATCTCCCGACGGGTCTCCAGCGCCATCATATGCATCTCCCTGGCCTGTTCCAAGTATCCTGCGGAAAGATATACCGCTCCGAGATTGTTTGAAACAGAAGCAGTTTCAGGATGCTTCTCCCCTACTTCCGAATGCATGATTTCAAGCGATTTGAGGAAAAAGTCTTCGGCGGAATCGAGATCTCCACCCGCCTTTGCAGTGAAGCCAAGATTGTTCGTCATTGCGGCCACATCCATCAGGAGTGGCGGATCATGCCTCTCAAAGTAATCCACAGCCTTCCTCCACGCATCAATGACGCGCTCAGGCCTGTCCTGCCCATCATAAGCTGCACCTAACACAGCATAGAGCCGTCCCAACTGCCCGATCCGGTCTGGCCGGTTGTCAAGTTGGTCGATTGCTTGCTTCGCATCTTCCACCGCTTGCTCGTATTTACTTTGTTCAAGATGCAACCCGGCACGGATCTCCAAACCTGAAGCAAACGCATCAATCGATTCCAAATCCGGCCCCAAGGCTTTCTGGCACTGCTCAACGGTCGCACTTGAGGCATGAAGCGCCTCCTCAAGGTTTCCTTCTTCTTTCAGCGATTCTACGCGGTCGCGCATGATCTGGATGATGTTGGCTGTGGGTGTGTCCATACGTAAACTTTAGGGGGATGCGGCGGGATTTAATGCCCGGAGATAAACTTTGACTAGTGCAAATCTCACTCCTTACACAACCTCTCTGCCAACTCCTTGCGCGAAGCTGGTAGAATGTCCAAGTGTTCCCGCAGAGCCACCTCACCTGAAGTGGAGCCACCCAGCACCCCCAGAAGCCGTGCCAGGCTTTTCTCAAAATGCTCCAACGCACGCATACTCGGCTCCTCTTGCTCCAAGTGATCAAGCCCCCGCCTCAACAAATCATAGATCTCCTCGTCGGAAATCCCCGGCTCAAAGCTCCTTTCCACCAGCTGGCAGAAATATCCACCCATCAGTGCAGACCAGTAATTCCGCCTCAACCCCTGCCTCCAATTGGAAATGGAAACTTCCTTGAGTATATGCAACTCCCCCTTTTTCGCCCACACCACGGAAATTTCACCGGAGAAAAACAAGTCCAGCTTCCCCGAAAAAAGACTTTTTGGCCTCAGTGCCCCCTTCGCAACAGTCTTCAACAACCCCTCCTCTTCCGAGAACCAATGCACGATCAAACTGGTCTCCGTAAGCCGGGTTGTACGTATCAGAATCGCTTCGGTGGAAAACACTGCTCGAGAAGGAATTTGAGTTTCAGCTTGATACCACCGATTTGATCACTTAGCCAAGTTCCAGCAATTATGGCTCAACAATCAAACAAAATCATCAAACGCCGCCGCCGCGCAAACTACCTCAAGCGCAAGAAGGAACAAGCCAAGCTTGGTGGAATCCTCCCTAAGGCCAAAGTCAAGAAATCCGCGACCAAAGCAGATGCCCCTGACAAGGAAGCCGCCGCGGTCGTGAAAAAGGCAGCTAAAAAGGCAGCTAAGAAAGCTCCGGCCAAGAAGGCAGCTAAAAAGGCTCCTGCTAAAAAGGCCGCTAAAAAAGCAGCCAAACCCAAGGAATCTACCGAAGAGTAATTCCCATCTGGGAACAACCTCATTTCCAAGAACCGGCCTTCCCTCATCGGAACGCCGGTTTTTCTTTGCCCAGCTGCCACCAGCACAATTTCGCCTTTCCTCCCGCCACCCCATGCCTACCTTCCCCCCATTCCGAAGCTCCCATACCGGCAGCTGAAAATTCAAACTTAGAAATTCCATGAAAATCGTCGTCGCATACTCCGGAGGTCTCGATACCTCCGTCCTCCTCCTCTGGCTCAAGGAAAAATACAACGCCGAAGTCATCGCCTACTGCGCGGATGTCGGCCAGGGCGAAGAACTCGACGGCCTCGAAGCAAAAGCACTCTCCACCGGTGCCTCAAAATGCTTCATCGGCGATCTCAAGGAAGACTTCGCGGAAAACTACATCTTCCCCATGATCCAGGCGGAAGCCATCTACGAAGGCCGCTACCTCCTGGGCACATCCATCGCCAGGCCCTGCATCACCAAAGGCATGATGGAAGTCGCCATCGCGGAAGGTGCCGACGCCATCGCCCACGGAGCCACAGGAAAGGGCAACGACCAGGTTCGCTTTGAGCTATCCGCCGCCGCCCTGGCTCCCGGAGTGAAATGCATCGCCCCATGGCGTGACGATGAATTCCGCCAGACCTTCCCCGGCCGTGCCGAAATGATCGCCTACGCGGAGAAAAACAACATCCCCGTGAAAGCCTCCATGAAAAAGCCCTACTCCATGGATCGCAACCTCCTTCACATCTCCTTCGAGGCCGGAGCCATGGAAGACCCCTGGTACGATGCCACCACCCCTGCCGACACCGACATGTACGTCCTCTCCGTCTCCCCGGAAGACGCCCCCGACACCCCGGAATACATCGAAATCCTCTTCGAGAAAGGCAACGCCATCGGCCTCAAACACGGCAACATCGACTCCCTCATCACCGAGCTGGGCGATGTGGAATCCACCGGCCAACAGGACGGCTACACCCTTCTCAACCCATACGGAATCATGCGCGTCCTCAACCTCCTCGGCGGCCGCAACGGCATCGGCCGCATCGATATCGTAGAAAACCGCTTCGTCGGCATGAAATCCCGCGGCGTCTATGAAACCCCCGGCGGCACCATCCTCCTCGAAGCCCACCGCGACCTCGAGACCCTCGTCATGGATCGCGAAGCCATGCACGTCCGCGACTCACTCATCCCGAAATACGCGCAACTCATCTACAACGGCTTCTGGTTCGCCCCCGAACGCGAGGCCATCCAGGCACTCGTCACAGAGACCCAGAAAAAAGTCTCCGGAGAAGTCCGCCTCAAGCTCTACAAAGGCAACATCCTACAAGCCGGCCGCCGCAGCCCGCACAGCATGTATTCCGAAGCCATCGCCACCATGGAAGGCGGCCAGGAAGAAGCCTATAACCAGAACGACGCCACCGGTTTCATCGCCCTCAACGCACTCAGGTTGAAAGCAGTCGCCAACCAGAAATAGGCCACAGAAGTCGTGGCTGGGGCATCCTGCCCCAGGCCGTTTCGGGGGATTCCAGCCCCCGGAAAACCAAAGCACCATGACATCCATAGAAAAAGCCCTCCTACCCCTCTCCCGGAAAAGCCCCGCCCTCCACGAGTTCATCTGGTTCGGCCTCAAGCAAGCCTGGGCATGCCTCTTCGGAGCCCTCCTTCTCATCGGCATCCTTGCCACCCACATCTGGTATCCGGACATACCACTCGCCCGCTATGACTTCCTTGTCCTCTATGCCGTCGCCATTCAGCTCACGCTCTTTTTCCTGAAACTGGAGTCCTGGCGGGAAATCGGAGTCATCCTCCTCTTTCACCTCATGGCCACCGCCATGGAACTCTTCAAAACCTCCGAGTCCATCGGCTCCTGGTCATACCCGGAAAACTCCGTCCTCCGCATAGGAGCCGTCCCCCTCTTCACCGGCTTCATGTATTCATCCGTCGGCTCCTACATGGCACGTGCCTGGCGTGGATTCCATTTTAGCTTCACCGGATTCCCACCCCTCTGGATCGCAGGTATCATCGCCATCCTCGCCTACGCGAACTTCTTCACCCACCACTACCTCCCGGATCTCCGTTGGCCGCTCATTATCGTTGGAGCCTTCTTTTTCCGGAAAACATTCGTCCATTTCACCCCGAAGAATCTCTCCCTGAAAATGCCCCTCCTTCTGAGCTTTTGCCTCGTCGCCTTCTTCATCTATCTGGCGGAAAACCTCGGCACAATCGCCCGAGCATGGCAATACCCCGGGCAGCAAGACGGTTGGAAACCCGTCCACTTCTCCAAATTCACCGCATGGTATCTCCTCATGCAGCTCTCCTTCATCCTCATCTACTCCCTGCGCATGCTTGAGGCAAAACTCGGTGTCAAAGGCCCTGAGAAAATCATCCCGGGAAAATCCGTTTAAAACCACCCGGCGACATTCAATCCACCTGATCGAACAGCTTCCACCGGTGCATGCTTATAGGCGCATGAAACCAAGTGTTTTCGTCCTTCTTACCATCCAAAGTCACTACAGAACCCGACCCGGGATCGGCCTGTATCCAACGTCCTTCACCAACATACGCAAGAGTATGAACCCCGTTTTTGGTCACCGCCAGATCCCCGGGCAGCAGTCCCTCGAAATCCATTTCCCCTATCCTCCCATCCTTCCCAAGAGAAACCGTATAATCCCGATACCCCTCGCCCAGAGCCCTGGCACTCGCATCAAACCACCACTGCTCCACATAGCCCCGGAAAGCCCTCCCATTGAAATGCCGCACCCCATACACAAGCAACGCATCCCGCAATGCTCGCCGTGGCAACCCCGAGCAATCAATCCCCCGCGAGCTCTCACCGCCCCAATGATATTTTGTCCCCTCAAATCCTGACAAACGCTTCACATAGCCCTCACGCAATTCATCCGAATCGATCTCACCACCCGGCAAAACCAACGGAATCGCCACCAATAGCGGTAAAACCAAACAGACAATCCTAGTACCCTTTCGCCTCCACAAAAGCACGGTCAACCCCACCCACCCCGCGAAAACACATCCCAGAAAAGCAAGCTTCAGAAGCTTGCTGTTCACCGGATTCAGAACACTCAAAAAAATTCCCAGGAAAGCACCCACAGTGCAGATGATCAGGAGCCGTTTCCACATCTCCTTTTCTCTCCTTTTCAGCCGGGCGACTCAATAAATTTCCCCGATCATCCCTCCCTGACCCGCACCTCATCCGCCTGCAACAACGCCTCCACCTTGCCATCCATCTCCACCAGCAGTTCACCACCTTTCCCTATCCCCTTCACCAAGCCCCCGCGTCTCTCTCCCGCCACAGTCAGAGTCACCTGCTTCCCGCTCAGAGCACAGCGCTCCCTGATCCCCTCCAGCAGATCCCCGAAATCATCCGCAATCCTCTCCTCAAAACCCGCCAGCCGCTTCACCACCGCCAGCAAAACCTCTCCCCGCTCCACCACATCCCCCGTCTCCAGCCTCAGCGAAGTCGCCCGCAGCTCTTCCGGGAAATCCACCGGATTCACATTGATCCCGATCCCCACGATCACAAAGTCCGCCCCCGCCTCCACCAAAATCCCCGCGATTTTCTTCCCGCCCACCTGCACATCATTCGGCCACTTGATCTCTGCCAGCGGCACCCATTTTTCCAAAGCCTCCGCCACCGCCAGCCCAGCCGTCAGCGAAAGCCGATACCAGAAGTTCTTCGAAACTCGCGGCCTCAACAAAACTGAAAACGCCAGCCCCTCCCCCTTCGGCGAGACCCACACGGCCCCCCGCCGACCTCTCCCCGCCGATTGCTCCTCGCAAATCAACACCAAGCCCTCTGTCGTCCCCTTCTCCGCCAATTCTCGCAACTCATCATTCGTGGAGGAAACAGTCTCCCTCCACAAGACCCGGAACGGATCCGGCAATCTCAACGCCACTTCGTTAAATTCATTCATACAGAAACATGAAACTTACCTGTCCCGATATTGATTTGGGCCCCTCATGGAAGGGGCGACTTCACTTCGCATTCCAGCCCCGGCAGTTTTTCCGCGATCAATGCCTCAATAACTTTTACCCTAGGCGAAGTCAGATAACCGGAGCTGATTGTGACCTTTTCGATGTTGTCGCTATTCCCATCCAATCGTAAGCGAATCCAAATCGTCTCGTTCCCGGATTTATAGCCATACGGCCCCTGAGTCGGTTCGCCAATGAACGTGTCCTCGTACCAGTACTTCAATTTACTGAACACCGTGGGATGTCTGCTCCTGAAAATCGGCATTTCTATTCTCCCATCAAGTATCTCACTGGACATGTCATCAGACACCAGGACCGACCTGACTTCTTCTAAAGAAAACACACACTCTTTCTTTGAGATCAAATATGCGGCTGTCACAAAAACGATTCCAGCGACAGCGATGAGATGACTTTTCCACATCAGATTTCAGAAAAATCCAAGCCGATGTCCAGAGCAGGCGAGGAATGCGTCAGCGCTCCCACAGAAATGAAATCAACTCCCGTCTCGGCAATCTCTTTCACCGTATCCAGATTGACACCTCCACTGGCCTCCAGCCGCATCCTATGCTGATCACCTCGCATTTCTACGGCTTCCCGCAGCTCTACCAGACTCATATTGTCCAGCAAGATGTAATCCACACCATCCAGATCTAGGAACCCCTTCACCTGTTCCAGCGAGTCCGCCTCCAGCTCCACTTCGACATGCGGCTTCGCTTCTTTCACCTTCCGTATCGACTCCTGCAAAACCTCCATTCCCCCCTCCGCCACCAAATGGTTGTCCTTCACCATCGCGCGATCGTAGAGGCCCATCCGATGGTTTGTTCCACCACCATCCGCAACCGCCTTCTTCTCGAGCGCGCGGTAGCCCGGGGTCGTTTTCCGAGTGTCCAAAATCTTCGCCCGCGTATGCTTCACCAGTTCCACATATCGTGAAGTCATCGATGCAATACCGCACAGCCGCTGTAGGAAATTCAAAGCCGTCCTCTCGGCAGTCAGGATCGACCGCGCTTTCCCCTCCACCCGCATCAGCATCGCGCCCTCGGAGACCTTGCTCCCGTCCTCCACGAGGATCTGCACCTGTAGATTCGGATCCACCTCCAGGAAAACCGCTTTCGCCAGTTCTACACCGGAGACCGCCCCTTCTTTTCTCACCACCACTAATGCCCGCGCCTGGCGGTCTTCCGGGATGAAAAAATCCGAAGTCACATCACTCTCCCCGATATCCTCCTTCAGCGCCATCATTATCAACTCGTGTGACATATCCCATGGTTAGCTTGCGAAAATGAAAACTGAAACACTAAACACGCACACAGCATGATCTCATCAAAGTCCGTGACATCCTGAAAAACAAAAAAAACATGGAAGGCGCCGTGTAATAACAGCTTCCACCATGTCCTGCCGCATTTCGGCGGTGGCAACGATTATGATTTCAGAATGATCGGTTCTGGTTTCGACACGAAGAGCATTTCACACAAAAGGTTTACTCCATAGTGGTCAGCATGCTGTTCACAGTGAGGGTACCTTTGACCGGGTTTGTCGACTCGGAAAGGATTTCAATACCAAAGACGCTTTTGTGAATCAGTCTTGTTCTCACCGTCGTAGCATCCACCACTCCGAAGCTGGAAGTACTTTTCACCGTCTTGTTAGCATAGTCTACCGGGCTGTTTTTATCAGGGACATTGAAATGGGTGTCCTGGACCCGTGAATTGGTTTCTTCATTCGCGCCACCGAGATCCGTAGTGATTTCAAGGTAAATTTCAGCGCCCGGATAGGCGTTATCCAGCATATAACTGATTTCCGACGGAAACGCTGTGAGCTGTGTCCCATCTGTCAGGCTGGTAATTTCCCCGGATGGGACTGGCATGATGCTGAGTTTCACTTCCTCGATAACCAGCTCGTCAGGATTTTCACTGAAGCTTTCGACTCTGAAAACTTCCTGTCCGTGGGTTTGTAGTGGGTTGGCTGTCCTTATGTTTGTCACGGCAAAGCTCTCACTGATCTCTCCGTTGCTGGTTAAAATGGAATCGGTCATGATACTAGTATCACTGCCGTCGAGAGTATCGGTTTCGTGGACATATCTCACTTGTGTAGCTTTCAGTGGCAGGGAAGTGTCGTTGATGATGCCTTTGATGATTGTGTCGACTGAGAACGGCTTGTCAGCTCGGGTTCTGGGTTGCCCGGCATAAGAATCAGCGGCTGTAACAGTGATTTGCGCGACCGGGAGGTAAGCGCCGACTGTCGCGGAATCAAGGTGCCAGGATTCTCCTCCTGACAACATGGTCCAGAGCTGGAAGATGGCACCGGACTCCGGGATTCCCCAATGAGAGGCATCCTGGCCTTCCTTTGCCACATAATTGTCCTGGGTGACTTCCACATAGCTGCCGTCTGCTGTCTGCTCCACTTGGGTCTGGCGAATCCAGTTTGAGTATTCGCTCTCTGCCTGGGCAGGGCACAATGTCGGCACAATGCCAAGGATCAGAAGTGAGTAGTATACGAGTTTCATGGTTCTGCCGGGTGTGTGATTCAGTTTGATTGCCCTTTGAAGGTGACAGGTGAGCCCGAGAGGGTTGCTACGACGATCCTTCCTGATGTGGCCATAGCTTTCCTGATGTCGTCTTTGATTGGTGTGTCTCCCACGATCTCATCCATCTTCAGCTCCCTGGTGGTCAACCAGGCGATGTTCTTCGCCAGGAACTCCGGGAATAGAACCAATTGGCCTTGCGGAGCTGAAGCGATGTTCCCTTTGAGGGAGTCCGGAATGTGTATGACCGAACCCTTGGGAACGAAAGTCCAGTATCCGTATGCGGACAAGATCGTTGATGCCTCCAATGGCTTTCTTGGCACACGCTTTGCAGAAGCTTCAGAGCCTCTTTCCACGTTGACAGGCCTTGCGGCCTGATGGCCAAGAATATTTTGCCGTTTGGCTTCCAGTGCGGCTTTGTCGAGGCGGGTGTAACCTGATTCATCCGCTTTCAGGCTGATTGTAGCAAAAGCAAATAATGTAAGGCAGACGGTGCTGATTTGAGGAAATTTCATTGAAAGGGACAGGTTGGCGAGGGAGCAAAGGCAGATTAATTTTCGAGAGGAACTTGGGAGTAGCTCACCAGCAGAACAAGATCCTGAAGGTCGAAGCCATAGCCGCCCACATTGCTAGTCCAAAGCTCGAAGAGATAGATTTCTTCATGCTCACCTATGGTGATGACCCCGTTATCACTGTAAGGTGCGAGGATCTGAGATACCGGCCTCTGATCACCAACGCCGTCGACCAAAGGAACCGCGTCTCCGTTCTTTAGCTTGATGATGTTGTCCACGTCATTCGAATCCGCTGTGGAAACCGTTTGGCCCCGGAGAGTTGCCTTCTCAGCGCTATGGTGCTGGGCGATGAGTTCGATGCTTTCCCCAGCCTCAACCACTGTTTCGGCAACGACAGTTCCCGAGTCTAGCGCGTAGTTCGGGTTGTCTTCCGAGATACCTGTATAGAAAAGAACCGGGCTCTCACCGGGAAGAGCAGTCCAGAAGCTGAATTGGGAATTTTTACCGATCGCAGCAGTGATGAATTTGACAGTCATGACACGAGCCGTGTCGCTCGTGTTCGTGCTGCTGAGTGGATAGGAAATCTGCCAATCAAGAGTCGCCTTTTCACCGGTCGCCACATAAGTCTCAAGAGCGCTGATACTTCCGATCGGAGTCTGCTCGATCGCATGGGACGGAGATGCGAAAGCGATGACAAGGCTTGCGATACCTGCGATTTTACACAGGTGTATGCTGTTTGAATACATTGGGGGACGTGGGGGTGTGTGAGCCTCCCGCCTAAAGACGGAAGATCATTTGGGACTGTGAACCGTGTCGGGCACGCTTCGGTGGGGGGTTCCTGACTGGAACTGACTCCTTTGTAGCCGAAATTTAGAATATTGATATTACGCGAACGCGTGTTTTTCAGCTTTTGTTGATTATCGTTTCATCCAAACCGCTAGAAAAAGAAACAAAAGAGGAATCAACATGTGATACTGTGAGACCGGCCAGCCCTCCAAGTGGTATCCGCCGACCAACATATTCTTTCCCCTGCCTTGAAACCGGCACCTAGTTAATTCTTACTACACCAGATCTCTGCCTCGTATGTCGGGATTCTAAAAAAACTCCGAAGTAGCTTGCTGGGTCGAGACCATTCTCAAACGCCATATCGTGAGTTCGTGCGACACACAAGCTACTCAACGCACAAAGATTGGAGTTTAAGCGCCCATCACCGTCACTGCGATCCGCCGCGAATGAGCCGCCCGCCTGTGCTCGAATACAAAGATCCCCTGCCAAGTTCCCAGAGCCATCCGCCCGTGTAATACCGGAATCACCTCGCTGGATCGTGTCAGCGCCATGCGGATGTGGCTCGGCATGTCATCCGCTCCCTCGTATGTGTGGGTAAAGTCCGCATCATCCTCCCGCACCAGCCTGTCAAACCACCTTTCCAAATCCCGCCTAGCACTCGGATCCGCATTCTCCATCAGAATCAGGCTGGCACTCGTATGCTGTAAAAAAACCGTCACCTGCCCATCAGACACGCCCGACTTAGCTACAAGCGCTGCCACCTCATCCGTAATCTCGTAAGTCCCCTTGCCCCGCGTCCTGACCGTAAATTCCTCCGTGAAAACCTTCATATCAAAATTTCTCAGCAGTATCCCTCATCGCCGTGTTCAAAAACCGAACCCTCATCTCATTCATTCTCACAACCCGTAAAAATCGCCCGCCATCTGCCTCAAAAACCTCCCCAACTGTCACAGCCTCCGCCTCCCCAGCCATCGCCGCCATCCTCTGTCGCGCCACTTTCTCAAACTCATCCGCCATAGCTTCACTCGAAAATTCCACCTCCCAGACCAAAGCCGAAGACATCTCCCCGTCTGCAAAAAGCACATACTGATCCTTCACCCAGTGCCTGGCCACCTCCTCTGCCATCCCAACATCACCCATCTCGGAAATCCACAACCTCACCCCCAGATACCCTCCACTCTCCTCCAGATACACCTCATCCGTTATCTCCGGGAAATCCATTTCCCCACCGACCCCTTCCTCACCCGGCAGAACCACATTCAGCGTATTGGTAGGCGCATTCCGCATCCGCTCTGAAAACTCCTCCACTCCCTTTACAAAAAACGTATCCGCCAGCCCCTTGCCCTCCATCACGGGAAACATAGTCACCCCCTGCACAAAATCGGACAAAGTCAGCAACAGCCGCGCCGCCGCCCCGTTGTCATTCATCGGCACAAACCCGATGTTCCGGGCATTCGCCGCATAAAACCTCGCCTCCGCGCCGGAAGCCGCACCCGCGTGAAGCGCCTCCCTCGCCCGCGCCGCATCATCCCCGGGATACGCAGCCTGTGCCGGGAAATTCTGATTCAGTAAAATCCTCACCAGCAGCCTCAGCATCGCCGCCTGGTCCGGCACGTTTTTCAGCTCAAACTGATCCGTCACCCATCCCTCCCCCGTCTGCTCGTCAAACCAAGCCCTCGCCCCAACCGATCTCACCGCCACCATCTGTTGCAGCAACTCATCATCCGGCCGCAGCCAGCCAATCCTTTGATAGGCCTCCTGCCTGTCCGTCACACCCTGCGGCCCCAGTCCGCTCTCCAATGCCGCCTCCACCCGGTAGCCAAGCTCCTCCCCCGCCACACGGTGAACCATCGGCGATGAAATAAACTCCAGGCCGTAATCCTTCTCTACTTGTGCGATCATCTCCTGCGGCACCGATACCTCCCCGCCCCCTTGCGCCAGTGACCGTAGCGACTGATTCTCCTTTTCCAAAGCAGAAGTAGCCTCCTCCGCAATCCTCAGTTGGTCCTCCAAAAACTCCACAGATCCACCACCACCACCCTGCCGACCAAGCATCCATCCACCCACTCCCAAAGCGGCACCAACAAGCACCGGCAGCAACTGACCCGCTGAAATCATCTTATCCCGGAACCGAAACGAAAATCACTGGTCGAATGGATTTATCTCCAGCGAAGTCGGCCCACCGTAGATCTCCTCGGCAGTGTGCCCGGGGATGAGTGTGATCGAGATCGGCGCACTCCTGTTGCCTAGCGCGTCGTATGTGTAAATGAACCTCCGCACCGGCATCTCCTGACCTGTATTCGGATCGGTCCGCTTCACACGCGAGTCAAACATCTGCTCCTCCACCAGCAGCCCGTCCTGCTTCCGGTAGCCGTAACGCGACTTGTACATTTCAGTCTTCTGTCCGTCGTAAATTTTACAGTTCATCGGATTCCCATTCCCGTCCATGCGGTAGATCGTCACCAAAATCAGATTCCCGTTCCCCGAGTAAGTCTTCTTCGTCAGGGTCTTCTCATCCGGGCTACGACGGAAAATCGTCCTGGAGCCATCATCATGCTTCGTCACCCGCACATTCGGCCCGTCCACAGCGTCAAAATCAGAGTCCTGCCCGGACGCAAAACCCATCCCGAGTGTCAGTCCCAAAGCGAAAACCAGAAGCATTCTTGGAATTTTCATTTGTAGAGCATAATCCTTTCTTCACAGCTTCCAAGCTCGGAATTCACTTAGAAAAATGACACTCTCCCAGTTCATCGCAAAGAAAACCGGCCTCGGAAAACGCCATGCAAAGCGCACCCTTGAAGAGCGGAATGTCTCTCTCAACAATTCCATCACCACCGACGGCTCCACTCCCGTCGGAAAGTTCGACCACATCGTAGCGGACGGAGAAACCCTGCAACAAAACACTCCTCGCTACATCCTCCTGCACAAGCCCGCCGGAATCCTCTCGGCCACCTCAGATCCAGTCCACAAGACCGTCATCGACCTCATCCGGGAGCCATGGGCTACCGAACTCCACCTCGCCGGTCGCCTCGACCGCGCCACCACCGGCCTCGTCATCCTCACAAACGACAGCCGCTTCTCAGAATCCCTCACCCGCCCCGAAGAGAAAATCCCCAAGACCTACCTCGTCACCACAGACCTCCCTATCACGGAAGAGGCCATCCGATCATTCCGCAGCGGCATGTCATTCAAAAAAGAAAAAATCCGCACCCACCCCGCAGACCTCAATCTGCTTTCAGAAAGCAAATGCCGCCTAACGATCTACGAGGGCAAACACCATCAGATCAAACGCATGTTCCTGCGCTTCGGCATCCGTGTGTCCACTCTGCACCGCGAGTCCATCGGCTCCTACGGCCTCTCCACCATCTCCAAACCCGGAGATTGGACTTCCATTCTTCCGGAAACTGAAGAACTCGCATGAAGCGAATCATACAGTCTATGGCTTGCCATGATAAAACACACCGATCACGCGGCTTTCGTTTTTCTTCAATTTCGGAAAATCCCCGCCGGCAATAGCTTTCGCGGACAGGGATTTCATGATTTTCAAAAGCAGAGAACTACCGCCCCTCTGGCATCTTACCATTCACGGATTCAAGCCACTTTTCGAGCTTCGTCCTCATGTTCCCGGCAATCTCGGGATTCGATGAAATGAGGTTTTTCTTCTCCATCGGATCTTTCTTCAGGTTGAAAAGCGCGTCCTTCGTCTGGCCATAGCCACGGTAGAACTTCCAGTCAGCCATCATAATCTCACTGCCCATATTGTATTTCACACCCTTCCGGTTGTGCGGGTAGTGCCAGTAGATCGCATCACGGCCAAGCTCATTCTCCCCTTGGAAAAGAGGCATCAGATCCACCCCTTCCAGCTGCGTGATATCATCTGTGGAGCCACCCGCCGCGTGGACGAATGTCGGGAAAAAATCCATACTCGTCACTAATACGTCAGTTCTAGTAGCTGACTTAATTACCTTTGGCCATGTCACTACCATCGGTACACGCAGTCCGCCTTCCAGCAAAGATCCCTTCTTTTCAGCAAGCCACTTCGTCGGCTTGTCACCGCCATTGTCAGAGTAGAATACGACCATCGTATTTCCCAAATTCCCGGTGGCACCCAGAGCATCCAGAACCTTCCCGATAGCCATATCCATACTCTCCAACATCGCCAGATAAGCATTCCCACCATTCTTCTTCACAAGATCCTTTGGAGCCTTGATCGGTGTGTGAACCTGATACAGCCAAAGCGAGAGATGAAAGGGTCTGTCCTTGTTCTCCGTGATGAAATCGACCGCCTCATCGCCCAGCCGGCCGGTAAGATACTCCCCGGGATTCCGGTCAGGGATCGTCCCGTTTTTGTAAGGATCAAACCAGGACTTCGGCTGCCCCAAAGCACAACCTCCCAGATTCGTATCAAACCCGAAGTGCTCCGGGTGAAATCCTGCGTCAACGATTCCATCCTTCGTCTTCACAGAACCTTCTCCCGCCAGATGCCACTTACCCATGAAGGCCGTGACATATCCCTGCTTTTTCAATTCCCGCGCATAGCTCGGCGAGTCCGAAGGCAGCTGATTGATCGATTCCGCATCAGTGGGCTCTCCCTTCGGCGCCGGATGACGATTCCCGGCAAGCCCTGGAATATGTGTAGTCAGTCCGATCTGAGCCGGTGACATTCCCGTGATACAAGCAGCACGTGTAGGCGAGCAGACAGAGGCAGCCGCATAAGCACGCTCGAAAACCATTCCGCTTTTCGCCATACGCTCCAGATTCGGCGTATTGATTTCCTGGCTGCTGCCATCCAGGTCCACCCATCCCGGCCCGAGATCATCGGCCATGATGAAGATAATGTTTGGCTTCTCCGCCATCGCCAAGCCAGCGCTCGCGACCAACAGAGCCAGGCAAGTGGCTGCTTTTCCAAATTTTCCCATAAACCGAATTGGAATCAGTTCTTTTTCTTCAGGATCATCGCATGACCACCACCCTCTGCCATCCCGGCAGTGACGGTGTCCTTCGATGTGAACGTTTTCTTCGAAACCTGATACTGCTCCGGCGAGCTCACCGCATGGGTCTCCGGTGTGTCTTCGAACAGAGTCGCCTCGTATTCCACATCCGGATCAAGGAAATCGAGAGAAATCTCAATCTCCCTGGCTTCTTCGTTGCTCACACTGGCAACGAACCAGGTTTCGCCGGAGCGCCTCGCAACCGTTATATACTCAGCCATTTTACTGTTTGGCACCAGTGAGTCATCCCATGTGGCCGGCATTTCCTTTAGAAACTCGAAGAGATCCGCCTTCTTCTCATACTCTTCCGGTGCGTCCGGCAGGGTCACCAAACCTGTCGGAATGATCAGGCAACGAGCTGCCTCGCTGACCACTGTCGCAATATAGCTGTTTTTCACTCTGGGGCCTTTTTCGCGCTCACCTGCATTGATGCTTTTGATCCCGAAGTTTCCGTTGGAAAGATCCAGCGGCCCTGTCAGGGAATTGATCATCGCCATTTTCAGGAAAGTCTCCGGCGTAAAGGCTCTACGGGAATCCTGCTGCCCATGCCCGTATTCACGGGAAATCATGTTCGGCATCGTCCTCTCCACACCAGCCATTGGCATTGGGCCGTCATGGAAAAAGACCATCAGTTTGTTTTCCGCGGCTTCCTTGATAGCCATCCGGGTAAACGGCGCGTTGTTACCACGGAAGCCGTACTTCATTCCCACCACACCCAGACTGGCATAGTATTTGAAAATCTTGTCATCCCCGTAGCTACCCTTCTTCGCATCGTAATAGAGCATGATCTTCACACCCTTTTCCTCACCATATTTCACCACCTTCTCAATATCCACCTCAGGAGATACCTCCATCGTCCCGTCCTTGGCTTTGAGGAACCAGTGATCATCCACCGTGAGATATTCGAGACCATTTTTCGAAGCAAAATCGATCTGCCTCATGTAGGAGCGGGTATCGATCCCGTATTTGAAATCACCATTGTCATACCCATGGATGCGCCAGTCCCAGAGACCCGTCCCGGTCTTGATCCAGCTCGTATCCTCTATCTGGCACGGGGCGGCAAGATTCAGAGCGACCATGTTCAACATCAGGTCTCCTGGTTGTTCCGAAAAGACAATCACCTTCCAAGGCGTCACAAAGCCCTGATCCTTTGCCTTCGCAGGAGACGAAGAACTCATGACATCGGATTTGGGCTTGGAAGTGAAGTTCCCCGACTTGAAAAGCTCCGCAGTGAATAGATCAGAGTCGAGCATCGCCATCCACGCCCCGGAAGTCAGATTAATCACCAAAGGGGGTGCGCCCTTGATCACTTTGGATTTTCCAACCGCTTTAGAGCGGATCGGCCCAATGGGTGGGTTGGAGCTGGGATTTCCAAAATACATCGAGTAATCACCCGCCATATCGTAATCAATTGAGAAGTTGAAAGGCTTCCCCTTCAATCCCTTCTGGTCTGGCACCACAAAACGCATGCCCACCCCGTCGTTGTAAACCTGGCAGAGCAGATCCGCACGCACTCCGGAAACCTTCAGCTCAACCTTCAGTTGCTGACAGTGATCACGCACTTCATTGAACGGCCCCCAGGTAGGCTGCCATGTCGAATCGAGCGTCTTCTCCTCTTTTCCAAGCACTTCATACTTCGGCTCGTCGACAAAGGAAATGGGAGCGGATTCGAGCAGCTCCTTTCCATCCCAGGATACCGAGTAACTCAAGCTATTCTCTGTGAGATCAAGCTCCACCACGGCTTTTCCGTCCGGTGAAGTTACGTTGTAAGTTTCTGCGGAAACCGGCAATGCCGGAACCAGAAACGCTGTCAGAAGAATTGTAGTGTTACGCATGCTGTATTTAATATATCCTCAGAATACTGCGATATCGAGTCAACCTATCAACAATTTAAAACCAATTTCCGTTCAATGTGGAAAAACGTCGCCGTGCAAACGCAACACTTCGCGGCTTTCTGACAATCGGTCAGTAAGAAAGCTCAGAGCTTGGTGGAAGCGGCACCTTGTTTGCCTTTCTCCATTCCGTAAGCTCCTTCAGCATCGCCTGTGCCCTCTCCGGCTTCGTCTTGATCAGATTCCGGCTTTCTTTCAGATCTGAAGCCGTATCATAAAGCTCAGTCCTACCGTCTTTGAGGAACTCAATGAGCTTCCAGTTCCCTTGTCGTATCATCGAGCAAGCCGGGTCTTTGTAAGCGCTCGCGAGATGCCAGAATATCGAGCGATCCGGGATCTCCCCACCCTTCATCAGCGGGACAATGCTGACACCATCCAACACACCAGTGTAATCCGTAACTCCGGCAAGCTCCAGAAAGGTCGGGAAAAAATCCATCCCTTGGATCGGTTCAGACACCTTGGCTGCTGCAATCTTGCCAGGCCAGTTCACAATCACAGGAACACGCAAGCCCCCATCATAAATGTGCCCCTTCGCTCCTCGCAAATTCTTGTTCACGCTCTGCGCCCCATTGAAGCCATTGTCTGAGGTGAAAATAATCACCGTATTCTCACGCAAACCAGCTTCATCAAGATAGTCGACAATCCGTTTCACGTTGTCGTCAATCGATTGAACCATTGTAGCGTAAGCGGCGATTTCCTTTCTCTTCACCACTCCCTGCCCGGTAGCCTTATCGGCTGGCTTTTCCATGAAATGCTTCAGGGACTCTTCACTCCTCGCCACGCTGGGCTTGTGCGGAGCATGGAAATGCAAGTTCACAAAAAACGGCTCATCCTTGTGCCTGTCGATGAAATCAATCGCATCCGAAGTCAGCCGATCCGTCAGCCACCCATCATCCTTCTTGTCCTCGATAAACGGATTTTTGAACGGCGCGATGTAGCCACCACTCTTCGATGTGTAGCCCTTGTCATACCCGCGGGCAGGGTCACCCCACCAGGTTCCGCCCACGTTTTCATCAAAGCCGCGCCCGATTGGATAATACTTCTGAATCTCCGGAGACTTGTGATGCTCCAGCCAGCTCAAATCCCCGTTCTTGGGTTGGTTCAGTTTCTTTTTAAGCGGAAAGCCCGTTTCCTTCTCAGGATAAGGCCCGACGATATGCCATTTCCCAAGATGGATGGACTTGTAGCCAGCATCCTTCAAAGGCTTGGAATATGCCGGATGCTCCTCACCCACAGTCCATCTGGAGAAAATATTGTCATTGCTGCCCCCTTTTTCCAAAACCGGCACCGTATAACAGCCCGTCCGGAACGACTGCTTCCCGGTCAATAGCGCGGCACGGGATGGCGAGCATGTCGGATACATGAAGGCGTTTTCAAAAACCACTCCATCCTTCGCAAGCGCATCCAAATTCGGAGTCTCGAAATACTTGCTCCCCATGAAGCCCACATCCTGCCAGCCGAGATCATCAGCCAGAATGAAGACGATGTTCGGTTTTCCCCCGGCCCATGACTGCTCCAAGGAAAGGGATGCAGCTAGAAAAGTAGCGACAGTGGAAAACAATAAACGGGCTGCGGTTATCATATATGAATTTGACGAGGAAATGACTCAACGACAAAACACCTCATCTCTATCAGAATTTCCCGGTGATTTCAGCAATCCCCACACCCAGAAGCTCCGTCGCGAGAAAATTCAGATCTTCCTCCGAGCCATTGAAATGATAGGTGCGCTGAATGTGCTTCATCGTTTCCCCGGGCTTCAAAGCAGCCGCGGGAGAAGACGTCTCGAGCTCATAAAACGGACCCAGCGGAGCAACTCCCGGTGCAGGTGAACCATCGTTGTAAGAGTTGATCACATCACCTGCAAAAGGCTCCTCCTGCATTTCCCATACAGAGTTCACAAACCCATTCGGCGACTCCTGCACATTGTAAGTGACAATATTCAGAACCTTGCCGGTAGCATCATAGCTTCCCGCGATACCTTCCGAGCGTTTTGGTGTCAGGCCGATCTTGCCACGATGCGTTCCGTCACCGCGGAAATACAAAATGTCATCCTCCACGATCAGATAGTCCGCAGGAACTTTTCCGAAATAGCTGTCATTCACCTTGGTGCCCAGCTCCTCCTCGGACCCTTCCTTGAAAGGAATCACCACAGTGGTCTCCGGAGATGGATTGTACATCCCAAGCATCCAGATCGAAAGCAGCCCGGTTTCCGGCTCCCATGCCTTCTCCCCCTTGTTCGTGATCCGGTTGTCCGTTTCATAGCCAACCATCTTGATCCCTTCAGCAACCTTCACGCCCAGACCTTCTTCCGCATCAAGAGTATCGAGAATCTTTACAGTCCGCTCCACTCCCACACTGAATTTCGTCCCGGAAAAGTTCATCAGCTCAAAGTCTTTTTTAAACTCCGCAGACTCATCTGTTTTTTTCACCAGCTCAAAGGGCTCCGTATCGATCGCCGCAGGTGTCTTCCAATCGGCAAACTCAAACTCATCCCCCGGCTTGAAAAAGATCGCGAACTGCCCGCCCTCCGGCCCAAGCCAGAAACGCTCCTCGCCTCCGAAGATGTAAATATGCTGCTCCAGTTTCCCCTTCGCCTCCTCCTCGCTCATGAACCCCTTCTCGATCACCGGACGATTGATCCAGCCAAAGCTCGGCCCATTTTCCGCGTCAAACGTGCTGGTCATCACCCGCCCTTGATAAGCCGGAACAACAGAAACAGCCGCTTCTCCCTTTTTTAAGAGTATCGCGTCCGTATGCTTCTCAATGAAGGCATGGTCTTCTGCAAACGAGGCCGCCTCCTCGGCGGATAGTGAAGTATTCAGCGCGAGAACCGCGGCAAGCCCGGATAACAGAACTTTGTTCGACAATGGATTTTTCATGATTTTTATATTGGATGATTTTTGCAATCAGAGGACTGCTTGTCCATACTGCTTTTCAGGAAGTTATTGCTCGGTTTTTCAAATTTAACTACCAGAGTGAGACAATCAATCAGACCACTCCGCGTCCCAGCGCTGGATATGTGGCAGACCCTTCGGTGGGTATTGGAGTTCCACACCCCATTCCGGGCGTTTTCCTTCTCCTTTGTCAGTAAATGAACCCGGCCTGTAACCGCCTGCCCCCACCGGCCCCTTGATCACTTTGTGTGTTTTCTTGAAATTCAGGCCATCCTCTGCGTAAAGGATCGAGTTCGTGATATCCTTAGGGCCTATAGTCCCGATCATAGCCGCCACCCCTTCTCCCTGCGCCCAGACAAAAACCTCATGGTTTCCCTGGATGATAGGATTTCCCTCATACTTCACGTATGGCCCACCTGGCTTATCTGCTATCGCCACTCCCATTTTTGTTTGCGCGGGACTCTTTCCAAGCTGGCGCCCCTTGTAGTAGAACCAATACTTTCCATCGCGCACAACAAGGCACGCGTCATCGATCAAATGGCTGTCAAAATCCTCCGCGTTATCGCTGTTCCTCAGAACCGGCTCATCGCTGATCCGCTCCCATGGGCCATCCGGTGAATCCGATACCGCAATCCCGATCTTGGAGTCCGGACTAAACGGCTTCTTCGCAAGCACGTTGGACGTCCCCGTGTAGAACAACCAGTATTTCCCTTCAGCCACCAGAATGTTCGGAGTGAAAACGCTCGCACCTTCCCATGTCCCTTTCTTCCCTTTTGCCAGAGCCATGCCCTTCTCTTCCCAGTCGATGCCATCAGTCGAAGTCGCATACCAGATTGTCGCGTCATAGCCGGGTGCTATGGTTCCCTTGGAATACCATACGTAGTAAAGATCCCCCACCTTTATGATATCACTCGGATCCCTGCGCATGACACCGTCCTCGAGACCGATTCCGGATAGATCGGTGTAATTCACCTTCACTTCGCCTATCTCATCGGCACACACCGTTGGAGCCAATGCCGTGAACACAAAACAGGCTGCCAAAAAGTGTTTCAAATCGTATTTCTTCATAGTCTTTAATTTTCAATCGTATCGCTCTCCAAGCATCAAACATCCCCGCTCAAGTGCAAGCCTAGCAATGAATACCCTCCCAAGCATCGTATCTTTCAGCCATTCAGTCTGACTCTACCGGAAACAGAGACTCATCATCCAAAAAACCTCCGGACCATACCCGGACAAAACCGGGAACAACCCAGAGGTGAAGATGAATCAAAGAAATTACCAGAACACCGCGTAGAGCGCGATCGTCGCGATCACCACACCGATACCGCAGATCTTGGCACCTTTGGATGTTTCCAGAACGATGTCCTTGTTCACTGGCATCACCACTGGATTTTTCATTGGTTTGACCAAAGTCAGGATCACCCCTGCAGCCAGAACGATGAAAAAACAAATGGCCATCCGGTCAAGGAAAGCAATTTCTTCTGAATACCACCAACCCTTTGAAACCAGGAATTCACCGAGGAACCATTTGAACGCGCCGTAGGAAACCACATTGAGACCAATACCCACCGCACCGAAGTACCTCGGCGTGCGTGGCGAGAAGAACCCGAAGATGAATACCGCCAGAATACCCGGGGAAATGAAGCCTTGGAACTCCTGAATGTATTTAAAGATACTCTCAAAGTTATTCAGTTTCGGCGCGACCAATGCCGCCAGGATCACAAAGAGAACCACGAATCCACGGCCTACTTTCACCAGCTTCTTGGAATCCGTCACCCCGGAAAATTTCGCATAAAGATCCATCGTCGCGATCGTCGATGCCGAGTTCAACATGGAAGCCAGCGAGCTGATCACCGCTCCGCAAAGCGCGGCCAGCACGAACCATGAAACCAGCGGGTAAGGCTTGATCAGGTTCCGAACCAGCACCGGGAAGGCCGAGTCATAATCGTAGGATTTCAAAGTGGTAAGCGAACCGTCACCATCAACTGCCATCTGAGCCAGCTCGTTGATACCATTGGCCACTTCCACGTCACTCGCTTCCGCGGCAAGACTCGCCTCACCACCTGCAACCGCCAGGTTTTGCGCAAAGATCTCCGCAGCAAGCTCCGGCTGCAAGCTCACCAACTCTTCATCCACTTCAAAGACAGTCCGTTGCCCTTCAGCTTCCGCCACCATCGTCACGTTATTGTCCGCGGCGGACTCATGCAAATCGGTGCTGAAAAGGTTGAAAGCCAGAATACCGGGAATCACAACCAGGAACGGAATCAGCAATTTCAGACCCGCGGCAAAGACAATACCCTTCTGCCCCTCAGCCAATGATTTCGATCCCAGTGTTCGTTGCACGATATACTGGTTCAGACCCCAGTAGAAAAAGTTGGGAATCCACAGACCGATCAACAAAGCCGTCCAGGGAATGTCAGAATCTTCCTTCGGTCGCACCATGTGCACCTTGCCACCTGATCCATTCGGGCCGTTCGCCACCACAGCCTCACCATCCACACCGTCATTCAGCAGCATGAACCGCTCCCATCCACCGGCACCCTCCAGATCTTCGATCGTCGCATTCGAGTTATCCACTTTCGTCAGAATCAGCTCCTCAGCAGGTTTCTCAGTCAGAACCGAAAACGCCATGAACATCACAATCGCACCACCCACGATAAGCGCCGCACCCCAGATCAGATCCGTCCACGCACACGCCTTGAGACCTCCCACGAAAACGTAAACCGCAGCAAAGGCTGCGATCATGTAGCACACCATGTTGAGATCATTGAGAATCGGCACCTCATTGTAGTATTCAGAGACGAACTTTCCGCCCGAGAAAATCACCGAGGAAGTGGTGACAAAAACCAGCGTCACAATCGCCGGAATCGCCATCGCCAGCCGCGCCACTCCATCGAAGCGATACTGCAAAAACTCCGGAATCGTATACAGACCCGCCTTGAGAAATTTCGGCAAGAACCAGAACGCGACCACCACCAGCGTCACCGCCGCGATCCATTCATAAGAAGCAATCGCCATCCCCAGCCAGTTTGCAGAAGACCCGGACATCCCCACGAACTGCTCCGTGGAAATATTCGCCGCAATCAGGGAAAAACCAACAAGCCACCAGGTCAAACCCCGGCCGGCAAGAAAGTAATCGGACGCTCCCTTGTCACCCGACTTGTCTCCATCCTCATCCTTGCTCTTCCAAATTCCGATGGCAATCACGCCTACTACGGCGATGACAAATAAAGCGACTTCTATGATGTTCATTTACTAGGGGTTCTATGGGGTTTGAAGAATTTGTTGAAAAGGCTCACACGTGATTCCGTCCACCGTCCGGCAGGAATGGATCGCGAATTCATCTAAAAAATCAGGATGGAGGCGTGGATATTCTTTCTCCACTTCCTCTCTCAAAGCATCAAAAACCTCTTTCCGTATCAGCGCACCGCTAGCGCCCTTGTCCCCACCACCCAGCATTCTCTCACCAAGAACGCCATCCACCGTCCGCGCGATATCGCACATCGTCTCCAGCTCCGGCCCGCTGATCTCGTAATCATCCCGCAACCCGTAGCCATCCGCCCGGAAGTTCGCTCCCACCTGCTCGATATCGCCCTTGCGCCAAGCCTCCAACGTCTGGGCAAACCTAGCCTGAGCCTCATACAGATACTTTAGCCTCCCCGTTTTCAGCCCCGCTTCCTCCAGGCAAGCCAGCGCCTTTTCATACATGCCCGGCTGGGAAATTTCCGCCAGAGACTCCATCCCCAGCTTCTCCTTCAGCAGCTTCTTCATCGCCGCACACTCATCCACACGGATCTTGTAAGTCGATTTCTCCAGACCCGGACGCTTCGTCCCTGTATCCAGACTCACAATGCGGAACGCATCCGCATCCCCGCCAAACGGGATATGCTCCACCGTCTCATCCACAGGGCGGAAATACGTCCCCATCCCCTCACGGGAATAATAGATCATGATCTGATCCAGCTTCCCGCACGGCGAACCAATGAAATCATTCTCCACCATCTGCGCCAGATTCACCACCCGCATACTCCCGTCATCCTCGATCCCGTTCACCTCGAAAAACGTCAGGATCAGATTCAACGCCAGAGACGCCGATCTGGACATCCCTCCACCAGGAATATTCCCATACAAAACCGCATCGAAACCCGTCCCCAGCTCATACCCCTCGCGCCTTAAAATCGCCTCGACCCCCCTCGGGAAACGCTCCCAGCTGTCCTTCAAAGCCTCCGGATCGCAATCTTCACCCAAAGCAAAATCAACAATCCCGTCCTGTGGGAAATTTTCACTGAAAATTCTCACCCGCCCCAGATCGTTCGGCTTGAAAGCCAGCCAGATAAATCGATCCGTCCCCACGCCAAACAACTCCATCCCGTTGTAATCCCCATGCTCAACACCAAAGCAAAATCTCGATGAACTCCGCCTGACCCTTCCTCCTACCACATCCAACCCGTTCTTCTCCGCCGCTTCTCCAAGCCTCGCATACAGGTCGTCATTGCTATCGGTCTTGATATCCATTTACTCAAAAAAAATCACAGAAACTCGACCGAACACAGGCATCCAGTGAACCGATCTCGCAAACGAGTGAACAAGATTGGGTCTATGCCACAGGAAGAAAAGCAAATTCATTCCTCTGATAAAAAAACCACTTTCTCGTGAACTTGGGAATTGGCTCTTCCCGGAAAATCGTAGTTTGTATTGTCAGTTTTGGAGAACTTCACCTGAACCTCCACAATCGTTCACACCATTATGCCAACAAAATCGATCACTCAAACCCCTTTCGGCACGCTACCTTCAGGACTCACCGCCACTCTCTTCACGCTGACGAATGAAAACGGCATGATCGCCCGGATTACCGACTTCGGAGCCACTCTAACGGAACTCCACATCCCTCTCCCGGACGGCTCCACCCGCGATGTCGTCCTCGGCTTCTCTGATCTGAAATCATATGAAAACGGCCATCCATACTTTGGCTCCACCGTCGGCCGGGTCGCCGGCAGACTCACCGGCGCCTCCTATTCTCATCAGGGGGAAAAAATCAGCCTCACACAAAACGATGGCGCCAACCATCTACACGGCGGCCTCAACACCATCGACAAGTTCACCTGGGAGACATCCGTGGAAAACGACACCCTCACCCTCAAATGCCTCAGCCCCGCCGGCCACGAAGGCTACCCCGGCAACGTGGAGATCACCGTCAGCTACCGCCTCACTTCGGAAAACGCCATCGAGATCACATACTCAGCCACCACCGATGCCACCACCCCACTCAGCCTAACCAACCACTCCTACTTCAACCTGGACAGCCCCGCCGCAGGCCTGGCCACCGACCACACCCTCCAGATCCTCGCCAATCAATACGTCCCCAGTCTCCAGGACGGCACCCTCTCCGACAAAAAACTCCCCGTAGTCCCGGATAAAAACGACTTCCGCCAACCAATCCGCCTAAGCAGCGTCCTAGCGAAAATCGACCGCCAACACGGCGACAACTATCTCTTGAACGGCGAGAAAACCACCAACCCACGCCAAGTAGCCACCGTCACCGCCTCCGATGAAAGCATCACCATGGAAGTCTTAACTACAGAGCCCTGCATGCAATTTTACACCGCACTCAGCATGGACCCTGGCGTAGCAGGGAAAAACAACACCCCCTACCCACCCCACTCAGCCCTCTGCTTCGAGTGCCACGGCTACCCAAATTCACCCAACGCCCCAGATTTCCAAAGCACCCTCCTCCACCCCGGCGAAACCTACCACCAACAAACCATCTACAAATTCAAATAAAGGAGAGCCGGTCTCCCGACCGGCTTCACAACCCCAGCCAGAACCTTGAGCCCATCAACCAGCGCCTCATTTGAAAGTTGAGCGTTGAAACTTCATCGCAGGCTTTTCGCCTTACCCAAAAACTCCGCCACCTCCCCCACACTCTTCGTATTCAGCACATCCTCCCTGCGCAACCACCCCTTTCGCGCCACCCGCACACCCACCCCCAGATTGTGCAACCCATCGCGCCTGTGAGCATCCGGATTGATCGAGCAAAGCACGCCCTTGTCCCGCGCGCGCTTCCACCAGCGCCAATCCATATCCAGCCGCTTCGGGCTGCAGTTCAGCTCGATCACCGTCCGTGTGGCAGCCGCGCAATCGATCACCTTCTGATGATCCACCGCGTAAGAATCGCGCTTCAGTAACAGCCTCCCCGTCATATGCCCCAGCATCGTCACATGCTCATTCTCCATAGCCCGGCAAAGCCGCTCCGTCATCGTAGCCTCATCCAGATTCATCACACTGTGGACTGAAGCCACGCAGAAATCCAATTCCGCCAGAACGTCATCGGAAAAATCCAGCGACCCATCCTTCAGGATATCCACTTCGCTCCCCGCGAATATCCGGAATCCTCCCAAAGTCTTCTCAAGCTCCCGGATCGCCTCCACCTGCTTCAGCAGCCTCTCCTCATCCAGCCCGTTTGCATAAAACGAAGACTTAGAATGATCCGAAATCCCAAGATACTGGAGCCCCAGATCCATCGCCTCCTCCACCATCCCTTCCAGCGAATCCTTACCATCGGACTCCGTAGTATGATTATGGAAAGTCCCGCGCAAATTCATCAGCTCCACCAGCCTCGGCAGCCCCTTCTCAGCAGCCACCTCGATCTCCCCCCGGTTCTCCCTCAACTCAGGCTCCACATACTGCAGTCCCAGTACTTTGTAGATATCCCCCTCCTCCTCCACCTCAGGCCTCTCCCCACCCTCATCCACAGGATTCAGCCCGTATTCATTCAGCGACCACCCCCTCTTCAGAGCCAGCGAACGCAACGCCACATTATGCTCTTTTGATCCGGTGAAATACTGTAACGCAAACGGGAACTCTGAATTCTTCACCGCTCGCAGATCACAATAGATCCCGTTCTTCAGCCTCACCGAAGCCTTCGTATCCCCGCAGGCAATCACCGCATCCACCTCGGGCAGAGTCGTGAAATCTTCACAAACCAAAGCCCCTTCCTTCGTCGCCACCAGGAAATCCAGATCCCCCACCGTCTCCTTCGCCCGCCGGTAAGATCCCGCCACCGCAACCCGGGATATCTCCGGATGCATCCGCAGAGTCTCCAGCATCCGCTCCACCAGCGGAGTGATACTCCCCAGCAAAAACCGATCCGCGAACTTTTCATTCGCCGCCATCCCCTCAAGAATCTTCTCCTGCGTCTTTTTCCCAAAGCCCGGCAGCTCCGCCACCTTCCCTTCCTCACACGCAGCCTTCAGCTTCTCCAGCGAATCCACCCCAAGCTCGTCATACATCGCCTTGATCTTCTTCGGCCCCAGCCCCTGCACCTCAAAAATCTCAAACACCGTCTCAGGAAACTCACCCTTCAGATTCTCATAAAACTCCAGCCCACCCGTCTTCGCCAGCTCCCCCAGCTTGTCCTGCAAAGCCGCCCCTATCCCTTTAACACCCTTCAGCTCATCATTCTTCGCAAGTTCCACCACATCCCCCTCCATGGAAAGCACCACCTCCGCCCCCTGCCGATAAGCCCGCACCTTGAAAGGATTCTCCCCCTTCAGCTCCAACAGCAAAGCAATCTTCTCCAAAACATCAGCCATCTCCTCCCGGTTCATACCGCCAAGCTACACAAGCAACCGCCAATGTAAAATCCCTCCAAAAACACAACCCCACAAAAAAGAGATTCGTGAGATTTCTAAGATTCGTGGTTCATAAAAACACAACCCCAGCTTCCGTGTGTTCAGTGTATTCCGTGGTTAAAAAAATCCACTCAACCCCAGCAACCTCTCACCTCAAAAAAGCAACATCAGCCGAATCCTCAAACTTGAACCTGGCGCCCTCCTCTCGCCTCTTCAAATACCCCACCCCCATCAGCCCGGAAACACTGGTCACCTCCCCGCAAACCTTCCCCTCATTATTCACGAGCGCCCCCGGCTCCACATCCCCAAGGAAACCAAACTTCACCAAGCTCCGGTTCACCTTCCCCGCACTCTTGATCCGCGAAATCACCTCCTGCCCTATATAACACCCCTTGTTGTAGGAAATATCAGTCACATCCAGCCCAGCTTCCGGCGGCAACATCCCCTCCTTCAGCTCCAGACCCCACTTGGGAAGCCCCGCCTCCACACGATCCTCCTCACTCATCCCCAGCCCCGGAAAATCAAATCCATCCATTGAAACCTCCCCGCTCACATCCCGCACCTCCACATCATCCGCAATCAGATACCGCGTCAACCTAGCCTCCAGATCCTCCAACATCTCCTTCTGACAAAACACCAGAACTTTCCCCTCATCATCCCCCGCAATCCAAACCCGGAACTGCAGCTTCCCCTTTGCATCCGTCACACAAGCAGGCAACACACAGCCCACAGCCTTCCTCACATCCTGAGTCACCTGCCCATTGAGAAACCTCACCGCATCCGGCCCAGCAAACTCAAGCACCCCTCCCAGATCCTCCAGCGAAACAAACGTATCCATTATAAGCTAAGAATTAAAAGTTTCATAAGCCTTCGCCAGTGCCGAGAAATCCAGATCAGCAAACCCCGCCTCACACATCTCCGCCATCTTTTCGGAAACAACACAAATCCCCGGCAGCTCCAGCCCGGCCTCCTCACCCAGAGCCAGCGCATACCGGCTGTCCTTGAGCATGTTCGCCATCGTAAAATGCGGATCGAAATCCCCGCTGATCATCCCCGGATACTTCATCGCCATCGTCCCGGATCCACTCCCATTCCTTATCGCAGCATCTGCGAAAACCTCTGCCTCCACCCCGTTTCGCACCGCGATCGCCATCGCTTCACTCATCGCTTGTACGGTGGACGCAGTAATTAAATTCGTAGCCAGCTTCGTCACAGTCCCGGCACCCACATCCCCGCACCGCATAATCCCTTTGGAGGAAACCTCCAAAAACCCTTTCACCCTCTCCAAAACCGCCTCATCCCCACCCACATAGTAAAGCAACTGCCCCGCCGCCGAGGCATCCTTGCTCCCGGTAAAAGGCACATCCAGAAACTCACAACCCACCCCAGCACACTCCTCCGCCAGCCAAAGCGTTGTCGGCAGATCAATCGTCGCATGGTTCATCACCACCGCCCCTTCCTTCAAAGCCCCCTTCACCCGCGCAAAAACCTCACGCACCATCGGCACATCCTTCAAGTAAATCGAAACAAGATCCGCCCCCTCCACAGCCCCTTCCGGAGAATCCTTCTCCCCTTCCAGCCCACGAAACGTCCGGCTCCAACACCCAACCCCATACCCGGCCTCCACCAAAAGCTCCCGAACCCGGGATCCCACAATACCCAGCCCCAGCACACAAACCTTCTCAACTTTCAAATCACTCATAACGCCTTACAAATAAACACAATACTCCCCGCATTTCAGAAAAAAGCAGGAAACGTCGAACAGCTACAAGCTACATCCGAGCCACCCCACCCGTTTCTCTTCAATTGAGGTTTAAAGTTTAAAACTTAAAGTTTCACTCCTGCCTTTCCAGAGCCAGCTTCACCAGCTCCGCCGCCTGCTCCCGTATCTCCTTGATCTTCTCCGCCGTAGGTTCCTCCCCTTCCTTGATCACCATCTCTCGGCGCAGTCCGGCCAGAACATCACGCATCGCCAGATAATTCGGCCTCTCGGAAATCCTCGGCTCCAGCCCCACAACGCTCTCCGTATAGTAATCCGCAATATCCTCGCGCATCACCTTCCTCGCACGCTCCGTGGAAAACTGATTGTCCACCGCCACAGTCGCCACCTCCAGCGCACGGATCCATCCGCCCAGGGAAATCAAATGTGCCAGATCCGCATCGCGCAAAGTCACCAGCTCGATCTCCACATCCTTCTGAGTCGCGGAAAGCTCCTTCTTCAGCTGCTCCACATCCTGCTTCTTCGCACTCTCCAGCAGACTCGCCGCATGCCGGTTGATCCGCTCACCAGCACCAAGCGCCTTACCGTAACGAGTAAGGTCAGCAGCCATTTTCTCCACCTTGTCCAGCTGTCCCGCCTGCACGATCAGGAACCCATCCGCAATCTGGAACCCCAGCTGAATCGCCAGATCCGCCCGGTCCAGCGGCATACGCTCCCCCACCTCACGCTCCGTCTCCACCAGCGGCAAAGGCATCAGAAACTGCAAAGTCCCGAACAACTTCGAAATCGAAGGCGCCGTAAATTCATTCACCCCCAGTTCCTCACGCACATGCGGATCATCAATCAGATCCAAAGGAATCTCCCTCATCGTCTGCACCTCCTGACCAAAAACAGCCCCAGTCAGCACCCAAGAGAAAAACAGTCCCGTCAAAGTCTTCATTGAAAAAAACCTGCCACCAACCCACCCACCCCGCAACAGAAATCCAAGCCCCCACAGCCACAAACCAATTCAAAACCACACAACCCCAGTCTCTCCCTGATCACTTTTCACTGATTACTTCCCACTGGAGCGAAGCGACCCCCACTATTGACCCGCCGCCACCAATCCCTTATCCCACCTCCAACAAATCAAGTTATGTCCAACACAATCATCTACACCATCACCGACGAAGCCCCGGCCCTCGCCACCTACTCCTTCCTTCCCATCGTCCAGGCTTTCTCAAAACCCGTCGGCGTAAACGTAGAAACCCGCGACATCTCCGTCGCCGCCCGCATCATCTCCCAGTTCCCTGACTCCCTCCCTGCGGAAAAACAAATGCCCGACGCCCTCGCCGAACTCGGAGCCATGACCCTCCAGCCTGATGCCAACATCATCAAGCTCCCCAACATCTCCGCCTCCGTCCCGCAGCTCAAAGCCGCCATCGCAGAGCTCCAGTCGAAAGGCTACACCATCCCAGATTTCCCGGAAACCCCATCCACAGACGAGGAAAAAGCCACCCGCGCCTCCTACGCGAAAGTCATGGGCTCCGCCGTCAACCCCGTCCTCCGCGAGGGCAACTCAGACCGCCGCGCCCCAAAGGCAGTTAAAGACTACGCCAAGAAACACCCGCACTCCATGGGTGCCTGGTCAAAAGACTCCAAGACAAACGTCGGCACCATGGCCGGCCTCGGCGACTTCTTCTCCAACGAGAAATCAGTCACCATCCCCGCCGACACCGAAGTAACAATCGAGCACGTTGCCACCGACGGAACCACCACCACCCTCAAGGAAGCCTTCCCCCTTCTCGCAGGCGAGATCCTCGACGCCACATTCATGTCGAAAAGCGCCCTCACCACCTTCCTCGACTCCCAGATCGCCGAGGCCAAGCTCGCCGGCATCCTTTTCTCCCTCCACATGAAGGCCACCATGATGAAAGTCAGTGACCCCATCATCTTCGGCCACTGCGTGAAAGTCTTCTTCAAAGACCTCCTCGCACTCCACGAGGAAACCCTCGCCCCCCTCGGAATCGACTACAACAACGGCTTCGGCGACCTCATCGCGAAAATCGAAAAACTCCCCGCCGACAAAAAAGCCGCCATCCAGGCAGACATCGCAAAAGCCTACGAAAACGGCCCCGATCTCGCCATGGTCAATTCCGACAAAGGAATCACCAACCTCCACGTCCCTTCCGACGTCATCATCGATGCCTCCATGCCCGCCATGATCCGCACCTCCGGCCAGATGTGGAATGCCGCAGGCAACCAGCAGGACGCCCTCGCCGTCATCCCCGACTCCTCCTACGCAGGCGTCTACCAGACCACCATCGACTTCTGCCGCAAAAACGGAGCGCTCGACCCACAGACCATGGGCTCCGTCCCCAACGTCGGCCTCATGGCAAAAGCCGCCGAGGAATACGGCTCCCACAACAAAACCTTCGAAATCCCCTCCGGCGGAACCGTGAAAATCACAGACTCCTCCGGAAAAATCCTCCTGGAGCACACCGTCGAGCAAGGCGACATCTGGCGCGCCTGCCAGACCAAAGACGCCTCCGTCCAGGACTGGGTGAAACTCGCCGTAAACCGCGCCCGCGCCTCCGCCACTCCAGCCATCTTCTGGCTCGATGAAACCCGCGCCCACGATGCGAACATCATCGCCAAAGTAAAAACCTACCTCGCCGATCACGACACCTCAGGCCTCGACATCACCATCGCAGCCCCGGCCGCAGCCTGCCAGACAACCCTCGAGCGCATCGTAAAAGGCCAGGACACCATTTCCGTCACCGGAAACGTCCTGCGCGACTACCTCACCGATCTCTTCCCCATCCTGGAAGTAGGCACCTCCGCGAAAATGCTCTCCATCGTCCCCCTCATGAAAGGCGGCGGACTCTTCGAAACAGGCGCAGGCGGCTCCGCCCCGAAACACGTCGAGCAATTCACCAAGGAAAACTACCTCCGCTGGGACTCCCTCGGTGAGTTCTTCGCCCTAGCCGCCTCCTTCGAGCACCTCGGGGAAACCCAGGGCAATGCCAAAGCGAAAGTCCTCGCTGAAACTTTGGACGCAGCCACCGGCCAGTTCCTGGAGCACGACCGCTCACCCGGCCGCAAACTCGGCACCATCGACAACCGCGGCTCCCACTTCTACCTCGCCCTCTACTGGGCGGAAGCACTCGCCGCCCAGACCGGCGATCCGGAACTCCAGGCCATATTCAAAAACGTCGCCGAGAAACTCCGCACCAACGAGGACACCATCGTCAGCGAGCTAATCGCCGTCCAGGGCAACCCCACCGACATCGGCGGCTACTTCCTCCCGGATCCGGAAAAAGCCAATACAGCCCTCCGCCCCAGCAACACCCTCAACACCATCCTAGCCGCCCTCTAATAACAAACCGTAGCTGGGGATTCCAGCCCCAGTCCGTTTCAGGGGGGATTCCAGCCCCCCTCCCGCATGACCCTGGAAACAAAACTCCAGATCCTCCACACCATGTGGAGAATCCGTCGTTTCGAGCAGCAAGCACTCAAACGATACTGCTGTGGTGAAATGGGTGGCTGGCTCCTCTTGGACATCGGCCAGGAATCCATAGCCGCCACCGTCCGCGCAGCCATGCTCCCGGAAGATCACAGCATCTCCGGCCCACGCGGCCTAGGTCATGCCATCGCGGCCGGACTTTCCCTCCCATCCATCATGGCAGAGCTCATGGGTCGCACCGCCGGCTGCTCAAAAGGCAAAGGCGGCATGTTCTCCCTATACGCCCCGGAGAAAAATCATTGGGGCTGTCACGGAGTCGCAGCCGCCCAAACCCCTCTCGCCGCAGGCTCTGGACTGCTGCGGTTCTCATCCGCAGCTTTCCCAGTGAGACCTCTCCTCAAAAACCAAACGTAAAACATCACCCAGAACCCAGATCAAAAAACTTGGCACCTTAGAGGCTGTCTGAAAAATGCCGAATGAGTGCTGCGAAAGATTTTTGTGTCAGGCAAGGCGCGACGCCGGAGCTGGTCGAGACCAGTGACCAAGGAGCAACGAAGCTTGAGGCAAAAAGACTCGCAGCCCTTGGGGGCTCTTTCCATTCAATCGACATGGTCGCAAATCGATCTTCCAAATAAACCACAAGCCACTCGTTTGGCATTTTTCAGACAGTCTCTTAGCGGTTCAGAATTCCACCCGGCCCAAGTCTTCCAGCTTGTCCCCCACATCTCCCCGTCTATTCTCCTCACAGAAATGAAAGTCATTCTATCAGCATCCCTGCTCCTCCTCTCCCTCACCTCCTGCGGTATTGAGCAAAAGATCCTCCCCATCCAACCCACCGGGTTCCTCACCTCTACCGGCACGGATACCAGCAAAAACATCTCCCGCCTTCCCTTCGAGCACTCGTGGATCTCTCCGGAATACAGCAGTGAGAACTACAAGAACATCATCGTCCGTCCCGTCACCACCAAATACCTCGACACCTCAAAGTGGCAGAACAGCAAGTCCCCCGAGATCAAGTCCGAAGCCCAATACAAAAAACAGGTCGACGCCCTAGCCAGCCACTTTTCAAAACAGCTCAACATCGCCTTCTCGGATCCCATCTGCATTTTCTATAAAACGAACGACACCTCAAAGCCCAAGACACTCATCCTCGAAGTAGCACTCACAGACGCACACTTCCCGGATCCCGGCCTGGAGCCTCTTGAGATCCCCATCTGTGCCTTCGAGGCCCGCGTCCGCGATGCGAAAACAGGAAAACTCATCTCCACCGCCGCAGACCGTCGCGGCCCGGATCTCCACCTTGATGGAGAAGACACCCACATCACCGACAACAAGGAAATCTGCTCCATCTGGGCACGCCAGCTCATGGAAGCCTCCAACAAGGAAATCTTCGCCACCGTCCGCAGGGATCTGATTACCATCGGCGACGAATAGCCCGGACTTGAAAAAACTTCATCCCGTTGTAGCGATCCAGCATGAAATCATACGCTACAAACACGAAGGTGAAATGGTCATGGGGCAACGGTGAAGGCACCGGAAAAGTCCAGCGCGTCTTCCGCGAATCCGTCACCAGGAAACTCAAGGGCAAGCAAGTCACACGCAACGGCTCCGACGACGACCCCGCCTACCTCATCGAGCAAGACGACGGCGATGAAGTCCTAAAGCTCCACTCCGAACTGGAAAAAGCCGGAGCGTAAGCTCCAGCCTACCAAGGCCAAGGGACTTCAGTTCCTCAGAAAAAAAGACCTACAAAAAAAACTTGGTGAACCTAGCGAACTTGGCGGTTCAAAAAAACACAACCAAAGTCTTCCACTGGCCACCCTACCAACTCTTCGTTGAACCTTCCCCCGTATAAGACTACACAAAGCCCGTGTTTCGCCTCCTCATCCTCATAGCCGCACTTCCCATCATAGCCGCCTTCGTCGCGCGCTGGTGGTTCGGCATGAAAGTCATCGCTTCCAAAGGCCAGCACCAGTGCAAGTGCGACCTCGAAAAATGGAGCCGCACCTTCGGCGATGAAAACCTACCCCTCGCCACCCGGGCAGATGCAAGAGTCTACGCAGAACTCCTACGGAAATCCGCCTTAGAGGACTGGCGCACCCGCGAGCCAAAAACCGCCACCTCCCGCGAAGGTGGCCGCCGCTTCGGCATGGCCGTCCCACCACTCGCACTCATGATCGCCATCCTCGCCATGATCATCGGGAAAATCCCAGTTGTGGGAGCCATTGCCATCTTCCTCCTCGCCATCGCCTTCGCAGTCATCATCTCCTACCTCGGCATCGCCCCAGAGCTGAAAGCCATCCTCGTCACCTCCCGTCGCCTCAAAGACGCCCGCATCTTCCCCCGCACCGAAGACGAACTCGCAGTCCTCCGCACCACCACCGCCCTAGCCTGGAAAGAAGCCGCCCCCCCGGTCTTCAACCTACTCCAGCGCTAACCTACAATCTTCAACTCTCAACCTTCAAAAAGAACCCAAAGAACGAACCACAACCCAAGCTTCCGTGTTTTCTGTGTATTCCGTGGTCAATAAAACCACCCAACCCCAGAAAAAAATCCATCCG